>DASZFR010000274.1:0-19986 GCA_035939635.1 Solirubrobacteraceae bacterium | reverse complement strand
CCTTGCCAGGAAGCGATCCAAGGCGCGGATTACTTCATCGAACACAAGCTGCCGGCGCTGCTCGACACTACGTACGGCGACATCAGAGCGAAGGCCACGACAGCGCATGTCGTCGTGCTTGGCTACCCACACCTGTTCACGTCGGAAGGCAAGACGTGCAACTTCAACGCGCTCACCTCCGAACACGAGAAGGAGCTAAACCACTCCGCCGATCTGCTCGACGGGGTCGTCAAAAGCCGCGCCGAAGCGCACGGCTTCACCTTTGTGGACCCCCGCAAAGCTTTCCTGCCGCACGAGGTTTGCGCCTCGGAAGAGTGGCTGAACGGTCAGTCCTGGCCGCTTGAAGAAAGCTACCACCCGAACACCAAAGGCCAGAAAGACTTCACCTCCGAAGTCCAGGGCGTTATCTAGCCGGGCGCCGGCACTCGCCCGCGGCCAACGCGCCGCGGGCGAGCCGGATCGCGAGCGATGTGTTGCCTCAGCTCGGCCCGTCGAGGGCGGCACTGAGGGCATCGAGATCCGCGGCTCCGAATACCACCCGGTTGCGGGTTGCGATGTAGACGAGCTCCACGTTTACGCCGGCCTGGGCGACCTTGCGCGCGAGGTCGGCGAGCACGCCGGGGCGATCCTCGACATCGACCACCACGACCTGGCGCTCCCGGCTGACCGCCAAGTGCGCGATCGCAAGGGCGTGTCGCACTGCCTCCGGGTGGGGTACGAGAATGTGCAGCTCCGTGCGCTCGCCCGAGCCGATACAGGTGGCCGCGGCGAGGTTGACTCCTGCGTCGCTGACGGCTCCCGCCACCTGCGCAAGTGCTCCTGGAGTGTTCTCGACATCGATGGTGAGATCGAACGCCGTCGCCACGTCGACCGCAGCCTACCCCTGCCGGCGGGCGATTCGCACCGGGCGCCGGCAAGCCGCAAGGGCGCGCGGCTGGCGAGAGCACGGAGTGAGCCATGCAACGATGGCGCGCGTCGGTCAATAACCGAGATGGGAACGGGACAACGGTCAGCTTGGCCCACCGCGACCGCACAGGCCGGCGCGCGTCGGCGCACGTGTCAGCCGGCCAGACCCGCGCTGATGATGGTCCGGGCTGCAGCGGCCCTGCTTGGCGCGGTCGGCGCCCTGGCTGTCACGGCCAACGCCAATGCAGGACGCTCCCCGACCGCTGCGCTTTCCGCTGCACCGGCCCGCGGTGCGACTGTGCAATCAACGCTGCCGATCACGGTCACGGTCGACGCACGTGCTCCAGGCCGCCCGGTGGGGCCGCGGTTTCTCGGGCTCTCCTTCGAGGCCGCGGCGCTGGGCCAACTGGCGAAGTACGCGGACCGCGGCGACCTTGTGGGATTGATGCGCTCACTCGGACCGGGGCTGCTGCGCTTTGGCGGTGTCACGGCAGATCAGAACGTTGCGTGGACCGACGCCACCACCCCGCGGCCCGCGTGGGCATCCGGCGCGATCGACCCGGCTCAGCTGCGTGCCATCGGCGTGCTGGCCCGCCGCAGCGGATGGCAGGTGCTGCTCACGGTCGGACTTGCCCATTACGAACCAGCGGCGGCCGCCCGCGAGGTCGCGGTGGCTCAGCGAGCCCTTGGGTCCCACCTCGCGGCGGTCGAGATCGGCAACGAGCCGGACGCCTACGCCAGCCACGGCTTTCGCGCGCTTCCCTGGATCGCCCAGGGGTATGAGGAAGAGGTCAGCAGCTACCGGGAAGCGATCGCGGCCCTCACTCCCGGCGTACCGATCGCCGGTCCCGACGTGACCGGCTCGGGCGTGTTTCCCGAATGGGGGGCGGACGAGGCGCTCTCGCAGCGGCCCGCCCTGCTCACCGGACACCACTATCCGCTCGGATGCACGCAGAAGCATGTGGCCTCGATCGAAGCGCTGTTGAGCGCGGCTGTCCGGGGGAATGAGGCGCGCTCGCTGGCGACGTACCTGTCGGTGTCCGACGCCTATGGCATCCCGCTGCGCATCGACGAGACCAACTCCGTCTCTTGCGGAGGCACGCCGGGGATCAGCGACACGTTCGCCTCGGCGCTGTGGGCGACCTCCTACATAACGCAAGCGATGGCGGCGGGCGCGGCAGGCATCAATCTCGAGGGCAATCCCACGAACTGCGCCGGATATACGCCGCTGTGCGCTCCCGATCAAGCGACGCTGGCGACTGGAAGCCTGCACGCCGAGCCCGATTGGTACGCGCTCCTGCTGACGAGATCGCTTGTCGGTCAGCGTCCGCTGCGTACGATGGTCGTCGCCAACGGGGCACCTGACCTCACGGCAGCGGCATTCGCCGGATCAGGCGGTTCGCGCACGGTGGTGCTGGTGAACGACGAACCAACGGGCACGAGTCCGCTCGCGTTGCGGCTCGACATCGGTGGCGGCAATGGCACGGCACGCGTCCTGCGCCTCACCGCGCCCTCGCAGAGCGCCACTACCGGCGTGCTCCTGGGTGGACGCGCGGTCGCTTCAGACGGGTCATGGCGTGAACCCTCGAAGCTGCCCCAGGCACGCGACAGGCACGGGGTGGTCGCGGTCGACCTGGCGCCCGACAGCGCTGCGCTTCTCACTCTTTCAGCGACGGTGCGGCGACCCCGATCGTCGCGATAAGCGCCAGCCCGCTGAATCCGAGCCTATGCGGGCGGGCCTGGAAGTTCGAGTAACTGCTCGACCGAGAACAGGAGGAGCAGTACGCCGATGCCGATCAGCACGTAGCGCCCCTGGCGAAGCGGGAAGTGTCCGCTGATCCCGACCAGAAACAGCACGGTCGCGAGGAACACCGTGTCGCGCACGTACTTGTCGCCCGTCGCACCGGCGCGGGTGCCCTGCGCGAAGGCGGAGTCCGCCGCAGCGTCATATTCCGTGGCCGCCTTCGCCTGCGGGATCACGTACTGGGGCATGTACGCCGGACCGGGGGGCGCGTTCGGGTTGTGCGCGGGATCGGTCGCGAGCCATGCGTAGAACGCGGGGCGGTATCCCGGCCGAAGCCGCTTTGCAGCGATCCGCTCGCCGTTGACGTTCCCCGCCGTGAACGCGGCGAACCACGCGTTGAACGAGACCGAGTCGAGCGTACGTATCTGAAGCGATTCGAGATTGGCGCGGTTGGCCTTGGTTCGCATCGCAGAGGCCCGCGCGAGCGACACCGATGACTCCGTGCCCCACTTGGCCGCGGCGTAGCCCGAGTAGGCCGCCAGCACAGCAACCAGCGACAGGAGTACTGCCTCGGCGATCGACAGAGCACGATCGTGTCGATGGTGGTGCACGCCTGCGCCGGCACGGCCGGCGTGTCCACCGATCTCCCCGCCCACCTCAGATGGCGACAGTCCCTCTGGCGTCATCTCGCCTTGGCCGGCGTGCTCGTGAAGTCGACGGGCGCGGACTGCGCGAGACCGACCGCAGCCGACGATGCCAGCCGAGCGCGGTCGGGTCCCTCGCGGGAAGTGCTTTCAGATGCTCGGTTCAGGCCGGCGAACCGGCGCTGAACGCCGCGCTGTCCACGTCCTCGCGCAGGCCGTGCAGCATCCAGCCGAGCGCAAACTCGCCGACTCCGTAAACGATGAAGGAGATCCCAACCAGCAGCGCCAGGGTCGAAAAAGAAATCGCCGGGCTTGAGACGAGCACGACTCCGGCGACGGCCTCTATCAGACCAACGATGACACCCCACACGACATGCTCGCCGTCGAAGGCGTGCACCACCCTGACCACCCCCCCTGCGATAAGCCAGATGCCGATGAGCAGCGCCGCGGCGAGGACGCCGCTGATCGGGTGGCGGATCAGCAGCACACCAACGACGATGCTCAGCACGCCCACCACGGCTGCGAGCCCGCGGCTTTCGGTGCGACGCGAGAAGGATCCGATCAAATCGAACGTTCCGTCAACCAAGATGAAGATGCCGGCGATTACAGAAAGCGTCACGAGGCTGTCGGACGGCTTCAGCAGCACGATCACGCCGGCGGCAACGCTCACCAGCCCGGCAATCATGAACAGCCACGCGGGTGCCTTCACCGCATGTAGCTCCTCTTTGGTGAGAGGATCGCTGGCCATCTTTTCTGCACCCCCTGGGGTCGCGTGAATAGCTCTAACACAGTCTTGCACTGCGCGCGCACAACGCAAGTGCGGCACGTGTGGTGTCAGGCGCAGCGCGGTCCACGAGCGCGCGCTCGACCGCCGCACCTCGCAGCCCACCTCCACGCGATCGGCCGCGAAGGGTCAGGGGTCGAGCGGCGGCCGCCGCGTCGGCAACAGCGCGGCGGATCGGGGCTACGCTCTCAGGCGGAAGGGCCGGGATTCGAACCCGGGAGACCGCTCACGCGGCCTAACGGTTTTCAAGACCGCCGCATTCAACCGCTCTGCCACCCTTCCGCGGCATTGGGCATGCTACGCGCTGATTTGCGGGGTTCTAGACTGGCCAGCACCCCAGGGAGAGGTGGCCGAGTGGCTGAAGGCACTCGCCTGCTAAGCGAGTATGGGGTTGATTACTCCATCGCGGGTTCGAATCCCGCCCTCTCCGCTTCATCCGCTCTTTCGAAGGGTTCCGGGCCATGCGCAGCACCCTCGCCGTCGATCACCGGGTCCGGGGCGCGCCAACCATCAGCCGCGATGGCGCTCGCAGTAGCGGTTGCGCTGGGCGGCGTCGGGGCCGATCACGAGATTGGAGGTCAGCGAGGCGATCAGCCGTGCGCGTCCGGCGGCGCCGAGCTCGATTGTTCGTTCGACTTGGGCGCGCTGCCGAGGCGTGTGCGCTGCCAGCAGGCGTTCGGCGTTCTGCCAAGATTCGCTGCGCCAGGCGCCCAGCAGCTGCTGCAGGCTCGAGGGATCCAGCTGTATCGCCGGCACCGCAGTGCTGGTCACCGTGGGGTCGAAGCGCTCGGCCTCCTCGGCGAGCAACTGCGGCGTGACGCTGCCGAGCAGGCCGTTGACGCGGTTGAAGTCGGCTTCGCCGCTCTGACGGTCGGGCCGGCGCAGACCGGTTCGCGCGAGCGCGAACGGGAGGTCGCGGCTGATGTGGGCGTTCATCCCCAAGAGCATGTCGCCGAGTGCGCTGACCGTCCCTCGATCGGCGGCTTCAAAGGCGATCCGCCAAGCCTCGGGAACGAGCTGCGTCCGTCCATCCTCCCAGTTGTCGTAGGCGGTGAAGTAGAGGTTCGCGAACACTGCGTCGAGGTGGTTGAGGAACTCGGTGTTGTTGAAGCGAGCTACGCCTTGCGTCCCGACCCCCTGCGTCACCCGCAGATACATCAGCGCAAAGGGCGCCTCGTGGCTGCAGCGCGCCGCCAGTATTTCCAGGCGTCTGGTCATCTCGGTGACCACCGCGGCGATGCACGCAGGCGACCCGGCGCCGCACGCGTTGCTCGAGACAGGGTTGGCGACCGCCGGCTCCGTGTTGGCCAGCATCCGCCACGCGGCACCGCCGTTTGCGAGCAGCGGCGGACGCTCGACCGCCGGCCCGCAGCCGCCGAGCGCGAGCACGGCGAAGAAGGTTACGCGCGCGGCTGTGCCGAGACGCATGGCTAGGCCTGCGGGTGGCGGTTGCGCAGCGAGAGACCCGCGCCCGCGATCGAGACGCTGGCGATCAGCACGAGGAAGCCCACATCCTCGAGCCACGCGTCCGGTTCGTGCTTCCAGCTCGAGCGCACCTGCAAGCTGCTCGCGAGCGGCTGAAACTTGGCGATCGGGTCTTCGAGCCGGATCGTTGGCGCGCCGCGCTCGATCGTGTCAAGCGCCTGCATGCGCCCGAGGTCGACCGACGACGCCGACGCGGCGAACGCCCACTGCGTGCTGGCGGCGTAGCTCAGCTGCTTGAGCACGGGCTTGTCGATGACGTCCGGAAACAGACCGCCCATCGCGAGCAGCAGCTCGAGCAGCAGGACGACAGGCAGCACCGTCATGGCCTGGTCGGCCGTCGACACCAGCGCCGAGATGAGCAGGCCGAGCGCCATCCCACAGACGCCCGCGAGGATCGCGGCCAGCACGACCTCGGGCAGCGGGCTCTGCAGCAAGCTCCCTTGATCGTGCGAGCCCTGGCGGGCGAGCGCGAGCAGCGCCATGACCGTGCACTGCGCGCTGGTGAGCGCCCCTAGCACGACGACCTTCGAGGCCAGGTAGGGAACCACCCCCACGCCGGCGGCGCGCTCGCGCTGGAAGTTCGGCAGCTCGCGTACGATCTCGCGCGCCGCGTTGGACGCTCCGATCCACGTCGCACCGAGCAGCACGACGAGCAGCACGAGGCCGGCCCGTGACACCGCACGCACAGCACCCGCTGGCGGGGCTGCCAGTTCGTGCGCGGGCAGCGCCGCAAGCATCAACGCGCCGAGGATCAGCGGCTGCAGGACGAGCAGGCTCGCATTTCGTCGATCGGCGACGCTCACGCGCACGTAGCGGCGCACGAGCACGCCGAACTGCGAGCTGCCGCGCTGGGCCCCTCGCAGCAGCGCACGCCCCCCGACGGCACGGGCGCGCAGGCGATCGTCCGCGCCGGCGGGCGGAAGGCCACCGCGCGGAACGTCCGCACCGCTCGTCGCGGCGGGCGAAGGCTTCCGACCAACGCCCGGCTCCGGAGCGAGCCGCGGCGCGGCCGCGCCGGCCTGCTCGAGCGCGACGCCCCCGACCCGATCCGGGTAGTCGTGGCCGCTTGTCTGCCGCTGCGCAGTGCCGTCGGGTCCGAGAGAAACCGCGACGCGCCCGTTTTCGGAACCCAGCTCGTCGATGCGACGTTCGAGCGCGCGGATGCGCGTTTGCAACTGGACCAACCGAGCTCGAACAGCTGGTGAGCCAAGCCCGCCCCAGTCACGGTCCGGCTCGCTGTTGAGCAACTGGAACACCCCCTGGAGGTCCTCGCATTCGAAGAACGCCGGCGCGAGCTGGGGTCGGCCGAAGTAGGCGAGCCGGCCTCCCGGCGCGAGCACGAGCAGCTGATCGCACAACCGAATGCTCTGCATGTTGTGCGTGATCGCGATGACAGTGCGCCCTTCGTCGGCGAGCGCTCGCAGCAGTGTCATTACCCCGTGCTCGTGGCCCGGGTCCAGTCCCGAGGTGGGCTCGTCGAGAAAAAGAAGCGAGGGCTTGGTGATCAGCTCGAGGGCGACCGCGACGCGGCGGCGCTGGCCGCCCGAGAGATCGCCAACACGCACGTCGCGCTTCGAGTCGATGCCGAGTTGACCGAGCACCTGTTCGATCCGCAGGAAACGCTCGGCGGCGCCGACATCGCGGGGAAAGCGCAGCTGCGCTCCGTAGTCGAGCGTGTGGTTAACAGTCAATCCCCTGTGCAAGACGTCCTCCTGGGGCACATAGCCGATGCGCAGGCGCAGCTCGTCGTAGTCCTTGTAGAGGTCGCGCCCGCCGTACAGCACCTGCCCGCCGGTGGCCGGGCGAAATCCGGTCAGCGCGTTCAGCAGCGTGGACTTGCCGGCGCCAGACGGCCCCACGATGGCGAGGAAGGATCGCTCGTCGAGACTGAACGTCACGTTGCTCAGCAGTGAGCGTTCGTCCGCCGTGCGGACCTCGAGGGCTTCGGCTTGAAAGCTCAGCAAGCCCGTGTCGACAAACTCTTCGAGGCCGAGACCGACCAGTCTGAAGGTGTGATGCCCGACCGTGACGATGTCGAGTTCCTCGACGATCGCGCGGTCCACCGCGCGCCCGTTTACGAACGTGCCGTTGCGGCTGTTGAGGTCTAGGAGTTCACGGCGCCCGTCGGAGCGCGCGCGCAGCTCGGCGTGAAAGCGCGAGACGAGCAGGTCGGGGACGACGACGTCGTTGTCGGAGTCGCGGCCGATGCGCACGCGCTGGCCGATCGCCTCGTGAATTCCGCTGAAGACGCCGCTGGGCCCGCGATCTACGACCCCGGCGGGACGACTGCCACTCAGCACCCGCGTGGCACCGCGTTCGTCGCTCGCCGCCCCCACCGGACTGAGCGTAGCGCGCCGCCCGCCAGGCAATATCGGCAGGTCGAGCGAGGCGCAGAGGCACGCGTTCGGGACGTTCGCGCGGCATCGAGCCGCGCGCCGGGCCGATCGCTCGGCTGATCGTCAGCGCATGCCCGGCGGAATCGACACCGTGAACTCAGACACGTTCATCCGCTCTCCTGGTGCGCCACCGCAGGGGACGTGCTCATTGGCGCGCGCGCCAGATAGCGGCCGCCGTCGCCTCTCGCGAGCAGACCCCGCAGCTCGAGCTCGCTGAGGGCGGGCAGGCGCTGGTCGCCGTGCACGAGCAGATCAGGCGTGTCGCGCCCGCCGCTCACCTCCTCGAGCACGCGCCGAAGCTTCGGGTCGAGCGCGGCGCGGGCGCCACGACGCGGCGACGGTCGCTGCCCGCCGAGGTCCAGGAGGTCGAGCGCGTCCTGCACGTCGCGCACGAGCTGCGCGCCTGCCGCCAGTAGAGCGTTGGTGCCGCTCGACAACGGTGAGGTGACGCGCCTAAGGGACGGCTGCAAGCGGCCGCTTGAGCGCCTGCGCGAGCCGCGCGGGTGCGAGCTCACGGCGGCTCTCGTCGGCCTCCACGATGATCGTGAGCTGCGCAAGGCCGACGACCAGCCGCTCGCTGGCCGCTTGCGCCCAAGGCCGCGTGGGGGCGCCGCACGGTAGCTAGGCAAGCATGCAACCACGCGCAGCGGTGCGTCTTTGCGTGGCTGCCGACACGATTTTCGAGAGTCCTTCGCGCTCCTGGCTCGCTCTCGCATCTGGCACGAAGCAGGTACCCGACGACCCGGTGCCGATGCAGTCGACCGAGACGCGCCGGTGGATGGCAAAGAGCCCACCTCGAGCCCCGCTCCGCCGGCTAGGAGCATGGAAGCGTTGTGGAAGCGACGGACCGCGGCAACCGACACCAGATCGCCCACTTCACGAGCAGGGGAACGCTGATCTAAGCCGCGTGCGAGAAAGACGGCAGCAGACGGCAGCCGAGCGGAGGCGCTAAGCGAGTATGGGGTTGATTACTCCATCGCGGGTTCGAATCCCGCCCTCTCCGTTGCGACCTGGGACGGCGGGCCTTGATCAGCGCCGCCGCACCGGTTGAGCCACCCACAGATAGCGCGCATTTTGCGGTTGTCACCGGTTGCGCCACCCACAGATAGCGCGCATTTTGCGGTTATTTCGGCGTAGCCGGCGTAGCCGTCTGCCCAACTTTGGAGAATAGTCCTGAGGAAATGCTCTCTGACGTCCATCACCTCCAGCGCTCCAGCCCCAGTCGGGCGGCGGTGCCCGCGCGGCTGCTCGGCTGCATCGTCTGCGCGCTGTTGGCGGGCTGCGTGACGAGCTCGGCGGCGCTGGCTGCGACGTCGCCGGAATCCAACGGCGCGGCGCCGGAAGCGCCGCACACTCCGCTCGCCGGCAACGAAAGCTCGGGTGCGTCCTCGGGCGGCGAAGGGAGCGCCGGTCAGTCGGGCTCCGGCGCGACGACGCCCGAATCCTCAACGCAGTCCGGCGGCGCATCGGCTCCAGGCACCGGCACACCCTCCGGCACTGGCACGGCCCCGGGCGGATCGTCGTCGGGCGGCGGTGCGGAAGGCTCCGCGCCCGCCCCTGGGTCGTCCGGGCACGCGGGCGAAGGCGCTGCTCCGACCGGCTCCGGATCGCAAGCTGCGGGTACGTCTGGCTCGGGCGGCCAGAGCGCGCCTCTTGGCTCCAGCGGATCGCCCGGCGGCGAAACGACGCCCGGCCAGCAGGGCACCGGTGGCGTCCAGCAGCCCGCCGGCAGAGGATCGGGAGCGAAGTCCGGTGGCGCGCCAACGGGCAGCGCCGAAGGCCCGTCTGGGGGTTCGCCGGCAGGTTCTTCACCGCCGCCAAGCGGCGGCAACCCGACTGCGGCGGGCGCGACGACCCAGAGCCTCCTGCCCGGCGGCGTGCCGGTGCAGGTCGTGACCGACACGATCGCCTCGTCTCCGTTTACGCCCGAACAACTCGCCCTCTCCGGCGCGATTTCCGGTGGTCAACCGTCTGGACCCGGCGGGACGCCGGCACGCGTAGTGATCGCCAAGGTTCCGGCGGCCGGCAGCCTCACGCTGAGCTGCCTGACGCATTCGCGAATGGTCCGCTGTGCGCTGCTCGTCGCGGCTCGGGCTCCCGGGCGTGTGGGCCTCGCCTACTCCGGTTCGTCGAGCGTCACGCCCGACGGGCAGGCGCTTGCGGTCAGCCCTGTGAGCGACCAGTTGACCCCGCCGCCGGCCGGCGGCGAAGGCGTACCTGGCTCCGGAGAACTTGTGGGCGGTTCCTCGAGCGCCGCGTCCGGTGCCTCCACGGGCACGGCAGCGGCGACGCTCATGCTCGCGGTGGGGCTGCTGCTGGGGTCGCCGCTGATCCTGCGCCGGCTGCTCGACGTACGCGAGCGCTGGCTCGCCTCTCCGCTGGACCTCGTTCTCGAGCGTCCCGACTAGCTCCTCTCGGTGCATCAGCCGGGTGCCGGCGGCTGCGCCGGCGCCAACTCGACTAGCGCACTCGAAAGGAGCTGTCTCTGATGAAGCGCCATCCGGCGATGGCGGCAAATATCTGCCCAGGGAGCAAGGGCGAGTCACCCGAAAGTCTCGCGACGCAGATCAGCGCTGCCCGTCCACCAACCGGGACCGTACAACACCTCGAACTCACCGCGGGCGAGGCGCGCGTGCGCGCGTCCGGCCCGCCGGCCACCAAGCGAACGACGCACACGCTGCTTTTGAGCGGCAGCCTGGATCGGTCATCGACACACACGCTGGAAGGCGAGATCGAGCGCCTGTGCGAGTCGGGCGTGCGCGCGATAACACTGGACCTGGCCCAGCTTGCCGGCATCGATTTCGCGGGCGTGGCCGTGGTCGCGTTTCGGCGCAAGTGGTGTCGCCGGCGGGGATGCGTGCTGTCGCTCACGCGCGCCACACCTGAGATCCGGCGCGCGTTTGAGGCTGCCAGCGCTGGGGAGCTGCTAGGCGGCGAGCACACCGACGCACCAGTTGAGGCACCCGACGCGCCGCTTGACGCAGCGGATGCGACGAACGCGCCAGCAGACCAGCGGATCGCCGCGATCGCGGCGAACGACCCGAGCGCGCGAATCATCGCGGTCGCCACGCCGACGCCCGAGGCCGGCACGCGGATCGTCGCGCGCTGCGCCGATCATGACCCTCACGCCGCCGCGCAGGGCACGGGGGACACGCCGCCCACGCCGATGGAGGAGGCCGACGCCGCGACCGTCTGACGGCAGCCCTCTACAGCAGCGCGCGCAACGCGCCGCCGAGCTCGGCGAGCGCCTCCTTGGGCCCCGAACCCGCGACGAGGCAGTGGATGAAGCCGTGCACGTAGCCCGGATGGCGGCGCAGAAGGGTGTGCACCCCCGCCTCCTGCAGTCGGCGCGCGTAAGCCTCGCCCTCGTCGCGCAGCGGGTCAAACCCCGCGGTGAGGACCAGCGCCGGTGCCGTGCCGCCCAGCTCGTGGGCGAGCAACGGCGACATGCGCGGGTCGCTGCGGTCGCCGTCTGTGCCGAGGAACTGCTCTTCGTACCACTCCATGTTCTCCTGGGTGAGGATGAACCCCTCGCCGAATGTGCGCCGCGATTGCGATACCCGCTCGCAGTCGGTGACGGGGTAGATCAAAAGCTGAAACGCGGGTGCCGGTCCGCCGTCGGCCGCACACAGCTGCGCGGTCACCGCCGCGAGGTGCCCGCCGGCGCTGTCGCCGCCAACCGCGATCCGTCGCGGGTCCGCACCCAGCTCCCCCGCGCGCGCGACGGCGTCACGGAATGCGGCCAGCGCGTCGTCGACGGGCGCCGGGAAGCGGTGCTCGGGCGCGAGGCGGTAGTCCACGCTCAGTACGCGCGCGCCGGAGGCTTTGGCGAGTAGCCGGCACGGCTGGTCGTGGGTCTCGAGGTCGCCCGCCACCCAGCCGCCGCCGTGGTAGTAGACAACCAGCGGCGACGGCGGCCCGCCCTCGTCTGGCGTGGGGCAGTAGAGCCTCGCGCGCAGAGGCCCGGCGGCGCCGGCGACGTAGGTGTCGCGTTCGGCGGCGAGCGAGATCCTCGGGCCCTCGAACGCCCGCACCGCTTCGTGCAGGTCTGCGCGGGCTTCCTCGGGAGTTCGGCCGGTGAGTGGCCGCACATCGCGTTCGGCGAGCTTCACCACCAGCTGCATGTCGAGGTCGAGCTCCAGGCCGTCGCGCCGGATCGGCGCGCCGGCGAACCGGCGCTTGGCGGCCGCAGGCAGCGAGCCGATCAGGCGCGTGGCGAGCGCCTGGGCGCGCAAAAGCGCCGGCGAAGTTGTCGTGCGGGTGGCCATCGCTAGCCTCGCTCGCCCTCGGGTGGGCCCGGGTCGGGGGCGGCGACGGCGAACACGATGTGCCGTCGGGCAAGCGTGAGGTAGGGATGGTGTTCCTCCGCTCCACCGTGTAGCGGCGCGACGGTGACCTGCGTGAGCGTGATGAAGTCGCGCTCGGACGCGTTGAGCACGTCGGAGACCCTGCTGCGGTAGCCATCGCGCGCGAGCGTGATCAGACCCTCGATGCGGTGATGCTCGGTCTCGATGCGCACGCGTTCGCGGCGCTGGTTGATGCTGGTCTGGTCTTCTTCCCAGTGCTGGTCGCCGGCCATCGCGTACGCCATTATCGCGCCCGCGTTCAGCGCGTGACGGCGTAGCTATGCGTGAACGTCGTGCGCCGGCCCGTGGGGCCGGCGGCGATGATCTCAACGCGCGCTGTGAGGCTCTTGCGCGAGGCCAGCTCGCGCTGCAGCCGGCGCAGCCCCCGTGCGCCCAGGCGTAGCCGCAGGTGGGTGGGCAGCGCCACCGGCAGCGAGCGTGCGGCGGTCGCGAGGCTGACTGGACGTCGGCCGCGGGCGGATAGAGACGCGGCGACGAAGATCTTGCAGCCGCGCTGGCAGCTGACGGTAAGCGCGAGCGCGCGCCTCGCGAGTACGCCGCCGTGGCGCGCGAGTGACACGCTCAGCACCGGCGCCACATCCAGCGGCGGCGGCCAGTCCGCGGCCGGAATGCAACCGGAGGCGGAGGCGGCGTGGTCGAAGCGCTGCACGCGGTTGTTGTTGGTGTCTGCCACGTACACGTTGCCGGCGCAGTCAATCGCGATCGCGGCCGGCTGGGAGAATTCGCCCAGACCACCGCCGCGCAGTCCCCACTTCTTCAAGAACGCGCCGCTGGGATCGAACACCTGCACGCGGTTGTTTTCACTGTCGAGCACGTAGACGTCGCCCGCGCTGTCCACCGCGATTGCGCCGGGCGAAAAGAAGTGGCCGTTGGCGCTCCCGCGCGAGCCCCACTGGCGCAGCAGCGAGCCGTCGCTGCGCAGCTCCACCACGCGGTTGTCGCCCCTGTCGGCCACGAGCACGTCGCCGGCGCCGTCCACCGCCACCGCCGCAGGGCCGGACAGTTCGACGCCGCTGCCTGGCGCGCCGAAGCTGCGCACAAGCGTCCCTTCGGGGCTGTACTCGAGCACGCGGTTGTGGCTGCTGTCCGCCACGTAGAGAGCGCCGCTCGCGGGTGCCACCGCTACGCCGGCCGCCCCCGCCAGCGCGGCGCCGCCCAGTGCGCCGGGGCCGCCCAGTTCCGACAGAAATGTGCCGTCGCCCCACAGCCTCAGCACGCGTTCGTTGCCGGGATCCGCCACGTAGAGCGGCCCGCGCGGATCGACCGCGATCCCCGCCGGGGCGCGAAAGCCGGCGCTCCTGGAGGCCACTTCGTTGAACGCCGCCGCGAACGTGTCGCTGCCGGGTGAGAACAGCTCGAGCCGGTTGGCGACGGTGTCCGACACCACCAGCCCGCCCGCGGGGTCGGCGCTCACTCCGCGCGGCGCCGTCATCGCGCCCAGCGTGCGACCTGAGATTCCGAAGGCGCGCACGAGGGCTCCCCGCGGGTCGAACTCCTGGATGCGCCCGTTGGCCGTGTCGGCCACGTAGGTGTCTCCCGCGGGGTCCGCGGCGAGCGCGCGCGGGAACGCCAGTTGGCCGGGTGCCGAGCCGAAGCCGCCCCATGCCGACACGTAGCCCAGCTGCGGGTCGAGCTTCACGATGCGGTGGTTGCTGTCATCGGCGACGTACACGTCGCCGGCGGCGTCAAGCGATACGCCGTAAGGAAAGGCGAACTGGCCCGGGCCGCTGCCCTGGGAGCCGGTCGAGGCCTCGAACACGCCGTTGGGGTCAAATTTCTCGATCCTGTGGTTGTCGTCGTCTGCGACCAGCACCTCGCTCGCGTTCGCTGTGACGCCGCGCGGATAGGACAGCTGGCCGGCTTCGGCGCCCTTGGTTCCCCACGCGATCGCTTCGCCGCCCTGCAGGTTGAATCGCTCGATGCGGTCGTTGCCGGAGTCGGCCACGTACACATAGGCGCCGGCCACCGCGATTCCTCCGCCCGGCGGCTGGGTGGGGTTCTGTGAGGAGAAGAAGCGAAACTGCCCCAGCGCGGTGCCAGTGTGCCCCCAGGAGCCGATGAAATTGCCGTTGGCGTCGAACTTCTGGATCCGGTCGTGGCTTGAGTCGACCACGTACACGTCGCCCGTGGCATCGGTCGCCAGCCCGCCAATCGGTCCTAACTGGCCATGGCCGCCGCCGTAGGAGCCCCACTCGAGTTCAAACGTGCCCGCGGGCGAGAACCTCTGCACCACGTAGCTGAGCTGGTCCGCCACGTATACATAGCCCTGTGGGCCAAGGGCGACCGCCTCGGGGAAGCGCAGCACTCCCTCCGCGCGCTGCCCGATCTCGCTCGCCGACGCGTACGGGCAGGGCCCCGGTCCGGAGCCCGGGCACGCTTCGGCGCGGGCGCGCGCAGCGCCGAGGCCGCCCGCCAGCAGCGCCAGCGCCGTCGGCAAGCAGGCGCGCGGCGCCCGTCGCCGGCGCCAGCGGGTCGGGCGCGCTGGGGCGGTCATCGACTGTCGCAACACCCGCCGGCGCGCTCCGGCGCGGTGCCGTGGGGCTTAGCGCTGGCCGATTCGCTCGGGGGGCCTGGCCTGCAAGCCGGCGCGCGCGCCGCGCAGCGAACGCGGAGCAGGGATGTCCGCCAGCGGCGCGTTTCGCTCCTCGCGCACTATGTACAGGGGCCGATGCTTGACCTCGTCGTAGATGCGCCCCACGTACTCTCCGATCACGCCCAGCGCGATTAGCTGGATGCCGCCCAGCAGCAGGATCGCGATCGTGATCGAGCTAAACCCGGGCAGGTAGGAGTCGGCGATGCGCAGCACGATCACCACGGGAATCGCGATGAAGGCCACGCCCGCCGAGAGCAGGCCCGCGTAGGTCGCCAGCTGCAGCGGCAGGTGCGAGAAGGAGGCGATCGCGTCCAGCGAGAAACGCAGCATCCGGCGCAACGTGTACTTGGTCTCGCCGGCGTGGCGCGCGTCGCGTTCGTATGAGATCGCCGTCTGGTTGAAGCCGACCCACACGGTCATGCCGCGCAGAAAGCGCGAGCGCTCGGTCATCGCCAGCAGCGCGTCCAGAGCGCGCCGGTCAAGCAGGCGAAAGTCGCCCGAGTTGGGCTCGAGGTCGACCTGAGCGAGCTTGTCGAACAGCTTGTAGAACCACGACGCGGTCGCGAGCTTGAACGCGCTCTCACCCTGGCGCTCGCCGCGCACCGCGTACACCACCTCGGCACCCTGACTCCAGCGCGCGACCATGTCGGGGATCAGCTCCGGCGGGTCCTGTAGGTCTGAGTCCAGCATCACCACAACGTCGCCGCGCGCGTGCTCGAGGCCGGCGGTAAGGGCCGCCTGGTGGCCGAAGTTGCGCGAGAGGTGAATGACGCGCACGCGCCGGTCCGCGGCGGCGATGCGGTCCAGCAACTCGGGCGTGCGGTCCGAGCTGCCGTCGTTGACGAGCACCAGCTCGAAGTCGAAATCGGCCGCCGCGGCGCAAGCGCGCACGACGAACTGCTCGACGAGCAACTCCTCGTCGTAAACCGGGGCTACCACGCTCAGAAGCGTGGGCGTACGCAGCGGGATGTCGGACAAGCCGTGCCTTTCCGGGACCTGTTTGCCGTCGCTAGGCGGGCCTAAGCGTGCACCAGTGGCCTAAGTGGGGGATGAATTTATCGTTCATCCTGTCTACGCATGCCATCCGAGCCCGCCGACACGCAGCGGTCTGCGTCAAGAGTACCGGGCCTAGCGGGTCGTTTGGCGCCGCCCGTGCTCGTCCAGTTCGTGAAGTTCGGCATCGTCGGCATCGCCAACACGCTGCTCACGTTCGCGGTCTACACGCTGCTGTTGAAGGTGTTCGGCGTGTGGTACCTGGCCGCGTCGGCGATCGGCTTCGTGGTGGGCACGATCAACAGCTTCCTGCTCAACCGGCGCTGGACCTTTCGCGGGCACGTGGGAGACGCGCTCACGCCGGTGCGCTGGACCGTCGTGCAGTGCTGCGGACTGGGCGTAAACCTGGGCCTGCTGTACGTGTTCGTGCACGAGGCGCAGCTGGACAAGCTGCTCGCGCAGGCGTGTGCCACGGCGGTCGTGACCGTAAGCACGTTCTTCGCAAACCGTGCGTGGACGTTTCGCACGCCGGCGCCGGTGGCGATGCTCGAGACCGACGGGCGCGAGCAGGCCTAACGCGCGGACGCGAGCAGCGGCGGGCCGCCCGGCACGCACGCCGCCGCGCCCTGCCCACGCTCGCGGCCGCGTCGCCGCGCGCCGGCCGCTCAGCGAAACACCGCGAGCAGCGATAGGCCGGCGGGAATGCGACCGCCGCGCCCGATCAGCGCCGCCTCGAGCAGCAGCGGGCGCTCGAGCAGCCAGTTCAGCGGCGCGGGGGGGACCCACAAATCGAGGCTTGACTCCGTGGTCTTGTGGCTGAAGCGATCGAGCACGCGCAGCGCAACCGCCACCGGCAACAGCAGGGAGTTGAAGTGCGTGCTGCGCACCTGCTGCCATCCGGCCTGCTCGGCAGCGCGCCGCAACGTGCCCGCCGTGTAGCGCCGCTGGTGGTGGTTCACCTCGTCGTGGCCGCTCCACAGCCACTGATACGCCGGCACCGTCACAAGCAGTGCGCCGCCGGGCGACACGACGCGGCGCAGCTCTCGCAGCGCGCCGACGTCATCCTCGAGATGCTCGATCACGTCGAGGCACACCGCCAGATCGAAGCTGTCGCTCGCAAACGGCATTTGCATCACCGAGCCCGCGATCACCTCGCCGGCGCCACGCTCCCGCGCCAGCGCCACGCTCGTGTCCGACAGCTCGATGCCGGTCACCGTCCCCCGCCGCGCGAGGTCGACCATGTTGCGGCCGCTGCCGCAGCCGGCGTCGAGTATCCGTGGGCGCGGCGAGAGCGCGAGCGCGTCGATCACGCGCGCGATCACGCGCCTGCGCCCGCGATACCACCAGTGGCGATCCTCGGCGCGGTGGGTCTGAAGCTCGTAGTCCCGGTCCATCGCCGGCAGATCCTCTCCTAATCGGCGCGCGTGCGCTGCGCGATCGCGGCAGGCGCTCCGCGCACCCGGAGCTGGCCTGCGATCGGTCGGTTGCTCGGCGCGCGGCTCAGGCGGAGGCGCCGAGTGCGTTGCGCAGGAAGCCTACAGTGCGCTCCCAGGAAAGACCCGCTGCCTGCGGGTCGTACTCGCCCACGCGTTCGGGTCGTTCGATGTCGTTGAAGAACGCGTGCGTTGCGCCCTCGTAGTGGTGGAAGGTCACATCGGCGCCTGCGTCGCGCAGTTCGGACTCGAGCTCGTTGGCCGCGTCGGTCGAGACGAATTCGTCGCTCGTGCCAAAGTGCCCGAGCATCGGCCCTTTGAGCTTTGCGAAGTCGGGCTTGGCGTACGGCAGCACGTAGTAGTAGCTGACCGCTGCGGTGATCGCCGGGCAGGTCGCCAGCGCCCACACCGACAGCCCGCCGCCGAGACAGAAGCCGACCGAGCCGACGCCACTGCCCTGCACGCCCGGCCGTGCCGACAGGAACTCTGCGGCGCCGCACATGTCGGTCTCCGCCTGTTGCATCGACAGCGCCATCATCTTCTGCTGCGCCTCGCCGGGCTTTGTCGTGGAGTCGCCGTGGTAGAGGTCCGGGGCCAGCGCGAAAAAGCCTGCGGCGGCAAAGCGGTCGCAGACGTTGCGGATGTGCTCTTCAAGCCCCCACCACTCCTGCAGCACGATCGTCGCGAGGCCGCTGCCAGACGACGGCTCGGCGAGGTAGCCGGAAGCGCTGCCGGCGCCGCTTTGGAACTCCACATCGGGCATTGGTCAGTCTCCTTCCTCGGCGAGCTTGAGCACGAGCTTGCCGGTGTTCTCGCCCTTGTACAGACGCAAGAGCGTGTCGGGAAAGTTCTCAAGGCCCTCCGCGACGTCCTCGCGCGAGACAAGCTTGCCGGCCGCAAGCCACGTGCTCATCTCGCGCAGGCCCTCGCGGTAGCGGTCGAGGTAATCGGTCACCACATAGCCGGTCATGCTCGCGTGGTTGACCAGCAACGACATGTAGTTCGACGGGCCTTTGAAGCTGTCCAGGGAGGCGGTGTTGTACTGCGAGATCGCTCCGCAGATCACGACGCGGGCGTGACGGGCGAGGTGCGCGAGCGCTGCATCGAGGATCTCGCCGCCGACGTTGTCGAAGTACACGTCGATCCCTTGCGGGCAGTGCTCGCCCAGCGCGGCGCTGACGTCCTGGGACTTGTAGTCGATGGCCGCATCGAAGCCGAGCACCTCCACCAGGTGCGCGCACTTCTCGGCGCTGCCCGCGATGCCAATCGCGCGGGCGCCCTTGAGCTTTGCGATCTGCCCCACGAGGCCACCGACCGCGCCCGCCGCACCCGACACGACGACGGTGTCGCCCTCTTGCGGTCTTCCGATGTCGAGCAACCCGAAGTAGGCGGTCATCCCGGGCATGCCGAGCGTGCCGATGTACACCGGCAGCTCGTGCGCCTGCGCGTCGACCTTCTGCACCGCGTCGCCGGGCAAGAGTGCGTACTCCTGCACGCCGAGCAGCCCCGTGACGTGGTCTCCAACCGCCAGGTTCTCGTGCTTTGAAGCGATCACCCGACCGGCGCCCAGTGCGCGCATCACGTCGCCGAGACCCACGGGAGGGATGTAGGAGCGACCCTCGTTCATCCACCCCCGCATCGCGGGGTCGAGAGAGATGAAGAGCACCCTCACGAGCACCTGGCCGTCGGCCGGCTCGCCGACGGGCTCCGCGGTGTGCGACCACACGTCGGGTTGCGGCAGCCCGACCGGGCGCGCGGCGAGCCTGAACTGCTGGTTGATGAGATCCATGTACTCCTCCTCGTCGACTGCGCGTCGCGCGCGCCTGCTCCCGCGCGCGTCCGCACGAGTGCGCACCCTACCTCCAACCGCCAAAGCGGCGCGCCTCGCCCGCCCGGGACCGCCCGCCACGCACGCCCGCACGCCGCGCAGGTGAGCGCGAGTTTCTTGACCTCGAGGGAACGGGGTGTAACGACGGGTTTCTTGACGGCGGGGTAACAGTGTGTAACCCTCGCCGTCGTCGGGCGTTTTGCGCCGCGATGCGAGCGCACCGCGCGGAGGAGATCGCACACACAGTCGAGGGGGTATGCAGTGATCGTTCGTCGTTTCGCACAACTCGCCGCGGGCGCGGTTGCGTTCGGCTGTGCGCTGCTCGCCGCGCCGGCGCTTGCCGCTGCCGAACCGGCACCGTTCGGGCACAAATGCAAAGCCGAACATGGCGTTCGCTTTTGCCCGACAGAAACGCTCGCCCAGCGCGTGCCGTCGTGGGATGGTGTTCCGCTGGACGCAGACGTGACGGTGCCGGCGAGCGGCGAAGGACCGTGGCCGACGATCGTGATGCTGCACGGTTGGGGCGGCAGCAAGTCCTCGTTCGAGGCCGCCGGTCCCGAAGGCGACGGCAACGAGACCTTCGACTACAACAACGTCTACTACGCCCAGCACGGCTACGCGGTGGTCAACTACACCGCGCGCGGTTGGGGGCGCTCGTGCGGCTCCAAAGAATCGCGCGAAGCGAACCCGGTGTGCGAAGAACGCGGCTGGATCCGGCTCGACGACACGCGCTATGAGGCGCGCGACGTGCAGTACATGACCGGCGTGCTCGCCGACGAGGGCATCACCAAAGCCAACGCGGTCGGCGCGACC
>DASZFR010000273.1:0-5818 GCA_035939635.1 Solirubrobacteraceae bacterium | reverse complement strand
GCACACGGCCCATCGGCAGGCTGAGGTAGATGGTGAAGCCCGCTACCGCGCCCAGCCCAACTGTCTCGCCGAAGTCCAAATGCCCGCCTTGTGCCCGATTGCGGTTAGGTCTCCCTAATATCTACCACAGCGGTCGGGATTTGGGCGACACGGCCCTCCGGCCGGGTTATTGGCGAGAATGAGCGCATGCACGTGACCGCCAAGGCCGATTACGCGGTGCGGGCGGTCGTCGAGCTCGCAGACAGCCGCCAGGGTGCGCCGCGCAAGGTGGACGACATCGCGCGGGCACAGGGGATACCTGTGTCCTTCCTGGAGAACATCCTCACGCAGCTGCGCTCGGCCGGAATCGTACGCAGCCAGCGCGGCCCCGAAGGCGGCTACTGGCTTGCGCACCCCGCCCGCGAGCTGAACCTCGCTCAGATCATTCGCGCCGTGGAGGGTCCGCTGGTGGGCGTGCGCGGCCAGCGCCCGGAGGAGGTCGCCTACACCGGCAGCGCCGAGTCTCTGCAGCAGGTATGGATCGCGCTGCGCGCGAACCTGCGCAAGGTGCTCGAGAACGTGACGGTCGAGCAGGTGGCCTCCGGCAAGCTGCCTCGCAGCGTGGTCGCGCTGACCAGCGAAGAGCAGGCGTGGCACACGCGCTAGGCGGCGAACAGCCGCGGCGCGGGCAGCCGTACGGGCAGGATCTGCCCTTCTGAGAGCTCTAGCTCGTTGGCGGTGTCTCGGGTGATCTGTGCCCACACCTCACGGCCGTCGGGCAGCGTGAGCTCGACTCGCACCTCAAAGCCGAGACGCACGATGCGCCGCACCATCGCCTCGGTGCTGCTGGCGTCGGCGTCGGACAGGATCTGGATGTCATGCGGGCGCAGGTAGGCGTCGCCGAGCCGGCTGACGGGGCCGATGAACGACATCACGAACTCGTTGCGGGGCTTCTCGTACAGCTCCTGCGACGTGCCGGCCTGTTCGACGCGCCCGCCGTTCATCACCACGATCTGCCCAGCGACCTCCATCGCCTCCTCCTGGTCGTGGGTCACGAAGATCGTGGTTACGTGGATCTCGTCGTGCAGGCGCCGCAGCCACTCCCGCAGCTCCGCGCGCACCTGCACGTCGAGCGCGCCGAACGGCTCGTCCAGCAGCAACACGTTGGGCTGCACCGCGAGCGCGCGCGCGAGAGCCATTCGCTGCAACTGGCCGCCTGACAGCTGCGACGGGTAGCGCCCGGCGAGTCCGTCGAGCCGCACCAGCGCCAGCAGCTCGCTCACGCGCTGCTCGATCTCGCGCTTGGGACGACGCCTGATCTTCAGGCCGAACCCCACGTTGCCGGCGACGGTCATGTGCTTGAAAGGCGCGTAGTGCTGGAACACGAAGCCGACCTCGCGGCTGCGCGCGGGAGCGCACGTCATGTCCTGCCCGCCGATGTGCACGCTTCCCGAGTCTGGCTGCTCGAGACCGGCGATCACTCGCAGCAGCGTCGACTTGCCGCTTCCGCTCGGCCCTAGCAGGGCGGTCAGCGCGCCGTCGGCCACGCGCACGCTCACGTCGTCGAGCGCGGTGAAGGTTCCAAATCGCTTGCTCACGTTCTGCACCTCGATCGCCATCACGTCCCCCTTTCGCGTCCGCGACGCGTGAGCAGGTTCATCGCCACGAGCGTCGCGAGCGCCAGTAGCGCAAGCACGACCGCCGCCGCGTAGGCGCCGGTCAAGTCGAAGTTCTCAAAACGGTCCTGCACATACAGCGGCAGCGTCTGTGTCTGCCCCTCGATGCGCCCGGAGATCACGCTCACCGCGCCAAACTCGCCGAGCGCGCGCGCGGTGGTGAGCACGACCCCGTACACCACGCCCCACCTGATCGCCGGCAGCGTGACGCGCCAAAAGGTCTGCCACTCGCCCGCGCCGAGCGTCGTGGCCGCCTGCTCGGCGTCGGTGCCGATCTCGCGCAGCACCGGGATCGTCTCGCGCGCGACGAACGGCAGCGAGACGATCGCGGTCGCGATGACGATGCCGGGCACCGAGAAGATCACCTGGACGCCGTGTTCGGTGAGCCAGTCCCCGAACCACCCGGTCCTGCCGTACGCGAGCACAAGCGCGAGCCCCACGACCACCGGCGAAATCGCGAACGGCAGGTCGATGATCAGCCCGAGCGCGCCGCGCCAGCGTGAGCGGCCGCGCTCGAGCAGCAGCGCCATGCCGATGCCAAACGCGGTGTTCAGCGGTACCGCGATCGCCACCACCTCGAGCGAGAGCAAGAACGCGTGCTGGAAGTTAGGAGCGGTGATCGCATCCCACACCGGCGCCAGGCCATGCTCGAACGTGCGGTAGAAGATCATCACGACGGGCGCCGCGAGCAGCAGCGCGAGGTAGCCGAGCGCGAGCACGCGCACAGCGAGCCGGCGCCGGCGACCGGCGCGGTCGTTCGAGAGCGCGCCTGCCGCCGGTGCGGGTGCCGCGGGGCGAGGGAGCGCCAGTGCGCCCGCACCGCTAGCGGACATGGCGCGACCTCCAGCGCGACAGCCGGCCGAGCGCGGCGAGCACGACCAGCGCCGCCAGCAGCAGCACGACCGAGACAGCCGCGGCGCCGGCCAGGTTTTCGCTCTCGATCTGGCCGAAGATGAAGACCGAGCCCGCCTCGGTCTTGAACGGAAGGTTGCCGGTGATCAGCACGAGCGAGCCGAACTCGCCGATCGCGCGCGCGAAGCTCAGCGCGACGCCGGAGAGGATCGCCGGCGTGAGGCTCGGCAGCACCACGCGGCGCATCACGGTGACCGGTCCCGCGCCGAGCGATGCGGCGGCCTCCTCCATCGCTGGGTCGAGCTCGTGCAGCACGGGCTGAACGGAGCGCACGACGAACGGCAGCGTGACGAACAACAACGCGAGGGCCACCGATGCGCGCGTGAAGGCGACGTTGATGCCGACCGGGCTGCCCTTGCCGTAGAGCGCCAGCAGCACGAGGCCGGCGACGATAGTCGGCAGCGCGAAGGGGAGATCTATCAGCGCGTTGACCGCGCCGCGTCCCCGGAAGGTGTCGCGCACCAACATCCAGGCGATGAGCGTTCCGAACACCGCGTTGATGCACACCACGACCACCGAGGTGATCAGCGTGAGCTTGATCGCCGCGACCGCCTCGGGGTTTGAGACCTCGCGCCAGAACGCGCCGATGCCCCCGTGGCTGGACTCGGCGACCAGCGCCGAGATCGGCAGCAGCACGAGCACGCTGAGGTAGATCCCCAGCAAGCCTCGACCGAGCACGCCGCCGCCGCGCGCTCGCGCAACGGCGAGTCGCGACGCACGCCCGGGCCGTGGCGCGGGCGCGCGTGGGAGCGCGACGGCTGGGGCGGCGTCAACCAGTGGACACTCCCAGCGAGCGCTCGATCTGGGCAACCGTTCCCGTTTCTGGGTCAAAGAACTGCTTGCTGACAGCCTTCCAGCCACCAAGCGCCGAGATCGTGAACAGGCCCGGGGGCGTCGAGAACTTGCCGGCGGCCACGCCCGGCACGACCGGGCGGTAGCCCTTGGACGCCCAGATTTCCTGCGCGGAGGGCGAAAGCAGATAGGTGACGAACTTCTGTGCCGCGCCCGCGCCCGCGCCCGAGCCGCTGCCGACGACGGCGATGGGGTTCTGGATCAGGATCGTGTCGCGCGGGATCACGTATTCGATCGCCGAGCCCTTCTTCTGGTCGGCGATCGCCTCGTCCTCGTAGTCGATCAGCGCGTCGCCGCGCCCCGCGAGAAACGTCTGCAGCGCGTTGCGCGCGGAGCTGTCCTGGCTGACCACGTTGTGAAACAGCGCCTTCAGATATTCCTGCGCCTGCGCTTGGGACTTTCCTTCCTTGATCTGCGCTCCGTAGGCCGCCATGATGTTCCAGCGCGCAGCTCCGGAAGTGAACGGGTTGGGCGTGATGACTTGCACGCCCGGCTTGACGAGGTCCGACCAGCTGGTGATGTGCTTGGGGTTGCCCTTGCGCACGATGATCACCGCCACCGAGTTGGTGACGAAGCCGTGGGTGGCGTTCTGGTTCCAGCTCGCCTGCACCAGTCCCGCCTTCACGAGCTTTTCCACGTCCGGTTCAAGCGAGAAGTTGACGACGTCGGCGTGCAGCCCGTTGACGACAGCCCTGCTCTGCGATCCCGACGGACCGTATGACTGGCTGAAGCTGACGCCTTTGCCTTCGGGCGTGGCCTCAAAGGCGGGGATCAGCTTTTCGAACACCTTCTGCGGCGTTGAGTACGCCACCAGCGTGAGGTGATCGCCGGAGGAGGAGCTCGACGACCCACACGCCGCCAGAAGAAAAACGGCGGCGCCCGCCGCCACGACCGCACTGATCTTGCTCTTACCCATGGCTCACTTTCTGGAGTTAGTTCCCTTAGTTGAGTAAGATAGTGGAAATAGTCGTATTTGTAAACCTTGTGATGTAGCGGCGCTTCGGATTGCTGCGTTCGGGGGGGGGGTCCTGCGCGCCCGGTCAGGCGATTGGCGCGTCCAGCGCGCGTGGGTGGGCTACCCTTGTGGCGACAACCCGGGCGCCGAACGGTCTCGCGCGCCTGGCCTCAACCGGCACAGCGCAGAAAAGGAGATCGCGAATGTCAGCGCCATCATCCCCTGCGCCCGCGGCAGCAGCGGGTGCGACGGAGGCCGCCGAGGCGGCGGTGGAGGCAATCGCCAGCTCGGCAGGCCAGGAGGCCACGTTCTCGATGGCCCTCAACCAGGACCAGAAGGACATCCGCGACTGGGTCCACGGCTTTGCCAGCGACGTGATGCGCCCCGCGGCACACGAGTGGGACGAGAGGGAGCAGACGCCGTGGCCGATCATCCAGGAGGCAGCGAAGATCGGTCTGTACGGATTTGAAGGGATCGCGCAGTTCTTCGCAGACCCCACCGGGCTGACGCTGCCGATCGTCAACGAGGAGCTGTTCTGGGGCGACGCCGGAATCGGTATGTCGATCATGGGCACCTCGCTCGCCGTGGCGGCGATCTTCGGGCAGGGCTCCGGCGAGCAGATCGGCGAGTGGATTCCGCGCTGTTTTGGCAGCACCGACGAGGTGAAGGTCGCCGCATTCTGTGCGTCTGAGCCAAACGCCGGCTCGGACGTCTCGGCGGTGCGTACCTCGGCGAAGTTCGACGAGGCTGCCGGCGAGTGGGTGCTCAACGGACAGAAGGCCTGGGCGACCAACGGCGGCATCGCCGACGTGCACGTGGTGATCGCGTCGGTGGATCGCGAGCTCGGCTCTCGTGGCCACGCCGCGTTCGTCGTGCCGATGAGCGAGATCAAGGGGATCTCGCAGGGGACGAAGGTGTCAAAGCACGGGCTGCGCGCGTCGCACACCGCCGACGTGTTCCTCGACGACTGCCGCGTGCCTGTCGGCTACGTCTTGGGCGGCAAGGACAAGCTCGACGAACGCCTAGCGCGAGTGCGCGAAGGCAAGCGCAGCAAGTCCCAAGCGGCGATGCAGACGTTTGAGGCGTCGCGGCCGACGGTCGCAGCACAGGCGCTCGGCATTGCCCGCGCGGCGTACGAGTACGCGCTGGAGTACGCCAAGGAGCGCGAACAGTTCGGTCGCAAGATCATCGAGAACCAGGCCGTGGCGTTCACGCTCGCGCGCATGAAGACCGAGATCGACGCAGCACGGCTACTCGCTTGGCGCGCGTCGTGGATGGGGCGAAACGGGCACACTTTCGAAAACGCCGAGGGTTCGATGAGCAAGCTCAAGGCCGCCGAGGTGTCGGTGTGGGTCACGGAGCGCGCCATCCAGATCCTCGGCGGCAACGGCTACACGCGCGAGTTCCCCGTCGAGCGCTGGCACCGGGACGCGAAGATCTACGA
>DASZFR010000272.1:0-2109 GCA_035939635.1 Solirubrobacteraceae bacterium | reverse complement strand
GCGCGTTTCGCGCACGTCGCGCAGTGGTGCGCGGACTTGCCTTGACCTGCGCGGAAGACCACCGTGCACGACTGGCACACCGAGAGTCCGTGCGCCTCGACGCCGAGCGTCGCCATGCACAGCTCGATGGTCTCCCAGGCGAGCCAGTCAGCGGACACCTGATGGGCGGGGGTGGCGCGCGGACCGTGGGGCATCATGCGCTTGCCCTCGCGCGCGACCAGTCCCGCTTCGATGATCGGCTCAAGGCGGCGGATCGCTTTGTCGCGTTCGCGCGCGAGCCGCCTGTCGAGCTTGCCGAGCGCGACGGCGGGCATGCCTGGATCGTTGCGAAAGTCCAGAAAGTGCTCGAGCGTCGCCCAGTAGTGGCGGCAGGCCAGCACCGCGCGACTGACGTCGGCCAGCGCGAGGCCAGACCACTGCGCGAAGTGTCTGACGAAGAAGCGCGCGGGCTCCTGCGGGCATTCCGGCTGCACGCTGCTTTGAGGCGTCTCGGGCGCTCGCGCTGGTGCAACCGCGCTCATCGCGTCAGATCATCGGTGATGAACCAGACGGCAGCGCGGCCGGCGGAGGTCTGAAACCCTACGCGCCGAGTCGCACGGTGCCACGGCCGATGACCTGCACCTGTCCGCCCGGTTCGCAGTTTGCGATCGCCACCCGCTCCTTCGCCAGCGACCGGCGCAGCAGCACGAACGCGACCGCTCCGTACGCGGCCGGCACGAGCAGCGCGATGCCGCGATACGCGAGCACCGCGGCGGTGGCGGCGGCCGCGGGCACGTGGTAGAGCACGAGCGTGCCGATGAGCCCCAGGTCGACGCCGCCGATCCCACCCGGCACGGGAATCAGGCCGCCCAGCTCGCCGATCAGATAGCCCAGCCAGAGGATCGCGAGCGGCGGCGTCGCGCCGAACGCGTGAAACGTAGCCCACAGGACCATCACGTCGAAGGCGAGGTAGCCGGCCAGCCCGATCAGCAGCCACGGGTCGTGGCCGCGCAGCAGGGCCAGCATCTCTGTCACCCCGTCGGCGAACGCGCGCAGCGCTTTGGTGAGGCGGCTGTCTGCGCGCCCGGCGGCGCTGCGGCGACGCTCTGCGGCCGCCGCCAGGCGCCCGCCGGCGAGCGTGAGAGCGATCGCCCCGGCCGCGGCCGCGGCGGGCACGATCGTCAGCGGCAGTGACGCGTGCCCCGAGAACAGTCCCACGGCGAGCCCAACCCCGATGATCAGCACGCCGAGCACGTTGGGCAGGCTGGTCAAAAAGAAGAACGCGACGCTGCGCCGTGCGATGCGCGCACGGTCCATGCCCGCGCGGTTCAGCGCCCACGCGCCCAGCGCGAGCCCGCCCGCCCCGCCGGTGGGGATGACTGCGTTGGCGCCGAGCTCGGACAGGCCGATTTCCCCGCTTAGACGCCAACTCATCCCGCGGCAGAACACGCTGCGAAACGCCGCCACGAAGCACAGGCCAGAGAGGAGCTTCAGCACCGCACCGAGCGTCAGCCAGTACGGGTTGCCGTGCGCGAAGCGAGAGCGCACGTCTGCGAGCCCCGGCACAAGGGTGACGACCGCGACCACGACAGCGATGACCGCGACGAGTGTGAGCACTCGCCGCCGCACGCTCGCACGCCCCATGCTCGGAGGCGCGGCGAGCTCTTCGCGAGTCATCGCGGCCTGGTGGGCGCCGTCTGCGATCGCCATCGGGTGCGGCCAAGTGTTACGCAACCCGCCGCGCCGGCTCGGGTCGCCGCGCCATTTGCGCTGCATGCGGTGGGGTCGGCGCGATCGCGACGCTCCGGCTGGCCGCGCGCGCACGACCGCGCGAGGCGACTGCGGGCGACGCGTCGCGCGCTAAGGGCGGCGGGCTGTGAACACGTCGGCGCCGAAGGTGCTCGACACCGTGGCCGCGTCTGCGAGCCGCGGCACGCCGAACAACGACTCCCAGCTCGCGAGCGACGAGTAATGGTTGTAGTCGCGTTTTGAGACCGTGCCGGGCCTGATGAAGCGCGACAGCAGCACGGCCCCCGTGCGCCCGCCGCCGGGCCCGGTTATGCCCGGCATCGACAACGATGGCCCCGCCTGCTCTTCACAGCACGATTCGGTTTCCGAGCTGCCGGCCTC
>DASZFR010000271.1:0-2847 GCA_035939635.1 Solirubrobacteraceae bacterium | reverse complement strand
AGACGCTCGAGATCAACACCGCTGCGGCAGAAATCGCGCGTCGCGCGGCGGGCGAGCACCGCTTCGTCGCGGGCTCGATCGGGCCCACCGGGTATCTGCCCGCCTCTGAAGACCCGTCGCTGGGACAGATCCGCTTCGGCGAGCTCGTGGAGGTGTTCGCCGAGCAGGCGGGCGGTCTCATCGACGGTGGCGCGGACCTGCTGATCATCGAGACCGCGCAGGACCTGCTCGAGGTCAAGGCGGCGATCTTCGGGGCGCGCGAGGCGTTCGCAAGCGCGGGGCGTACGCTGCCGATCCACGCGTCGGTGTCGCTCTTGCCCAACGGCGGCAAGATGCTGTTGGGCACCGACATCTCGGCCGTGCTGGCCACGCTGGAAGCGCTCAAGGTCGACGTGATCGGGCTGAACTGCTCGACGGGCCCCGAGGACATGCGCGACGCGATTCGCTTTCTCGGCGAGTACTGCGCGCTGCCGGTGGCTTGCATTCCCAACGCCGGGCTGCCGCTTCAGGGCCCCGACGGGGAGACGATCTTCCCCGAGGAGCCCGAACCATTGGCCGAGACACTTGCGGAGTTCGTCAAGCGTTACAGCGTGGGCATCGTCGGCGGCTGCTGCGGCACCACCCCCGCGCACATCGCTGCGATCGTGCAGCGCGTTCGCGGGCGCGCGCCGCAGCCGCGGCCACAGCCGCGACCGGCGCACGTGTCCTCGATGATCACCGCCACGCCGCTGGCGCAGGAGCCGCCGCCCACGATGGTGGGCGAGCGCGTGAACTCGCAGGGCTCGCGCAAGGCCAAGGAGCTCCTGCTCGCAGACGACTACGACGGGCTCGTGGCGATCGCCGAGGACCAGGTCGTGGGTGGCGCACACATCCTCGACCTGTGTGTGGCGCTCACCGAGCGCGTCGACGAGGACGAACAGATGCGCCTGCTCGCCAAGAAGATCTCGCTGACGCAGCCCGCGCCGATCCAGATCGACTCGACCGAGCCCGAGGTGATCGAACGCGCGCTCGAGCAGATCCCGGGGCGCGCGATCGTCAACTCGGTGAACCTCGAGGCCGGCCGCGCAAAGCTCGACCGCGTGGTGCCGGCGGCGCTCGCGCACGGCGCGGCGCTGATCGCCTTGACGATCGACGAGACGGGCATGGCCAAGACCGCGCAGAGAAAGCTCGAGATCGCCCGGCGCATCCACGAGCTGTGCTGCGACGAGCACGGCCTTGACCCACAGCTTTTGATCTTCGACTGCCTCACGTTCACGCTCACCACAGGCGACGAGGAGTGGCGCCCCTCCGCGCTTGAGACGATCGCCGGCATCCGCACGATCAAGCAGCACATCCCCGACGTGAAGACCTCGCTCGGCGTCTCAAACGTCTCCTTCGGGGTCTCGCCGGCTGCGCGCGCGGTGCTCAACTCGGTTTTCCTGCACCACTGCGTGCAGGCGGGACTCGACCTGGCGATGGTCAACCCCAACCACATCAGCCCCTACGCGGAGATACCACCCAACGAGCGCGAGCTGGCCGACGATCTCGTGCTCGACCGGCGCGAGGACGCGCTCGAGCGCTTCATCGCCCACTTCGAGTCCAAGGGCGAGGACGAGGGCCCGCAGGGCGCGGCCGACCCCACGGAGGGGATGGAGCCCGAGGAGGCACTTCACTTCCACATCCTGCGCCGGCGCAAGGAGGGCGTGGAGGCTCAGATCGACGCCAGCGTTCAGAAGATTGGCGCGGTGCCCACGCTCAACGAGGTGCTGCTGCCGGCGATGAAGGAGGTCGGAGACAAATTCGGCGCCGGCGAGCTGATCCTGCCCTTCGTGCTGCAGTCGGCCGAAGTGATGAAGCGCGCGGTGGCTCAGCTGGAGAACTACCTGGACAAGATCGAGGGATACACCAAGGGCACGGTGGTGCTGGCCACGGTGTTCGGCGACGTGCACGACATCGGCAAGTCGCTCGTGAACACGATCCTGACCAACAACGGCTACACCGTTGTCGACCTCGGCAAGCAGGTGCCGATCCAGACGATCCTCGACGCGGCCGTAGAGCACGACGCCACCGCGATCGGCCTCTCCGCGCTGCTGGTCTCAACGTCCAAGCAGATGCCCGCGTGCATCGCCGAGCTACACGCCAAGGGGCTCCAGTTCCCCGTGCTGATCGGCGGCGCGGCGATCAACCGCGCGTTCTCCTACCGCGCCCTGTACCCCGGCGGACGCGACTCGGACGAGCTCTACGAACCGGGGGTCTTCTACTGCAAGGACGCCTTCGAGGGCCTCGCCGTGATGGATCAGCTGGTCGACTCCGACGCCCGCCAGGCGCTGGTGGACAAGCTGCGCGTGGGCGCGAGCGCGTTTCGCGCCAAGGGCGACAAGCCCCACGAGGAGCTCAACTTCGCCGATGACAGCGTGCGCTCGGCGGCGCGCACAGACGCGCCGATCCCCACGCCGCCGTTCTGGGGCGCGCAGGAGATCGAAGTGGACCTCGCCGAGGTGTATCCGCACCTCGACACGCACGTGCTGTTCAAGCTGCACTGGGGCGGCAAGGGCAAGAAGGGCGAGGAGTGGCAGCAGCTGCTGCGCGACGATTTCGTCCCGCGCCTGCAGCGCATGTGGCGCGAGCAGACCTACCTGCACCCGCGCGCGCTGCTCGGCTTCTTTCCCTGCTACGCGCTGGGCAACGAGATCGTGGTGCTCGACCCCGACGACCGCGCGACCGAGCGCGAGCGCTTCACTTGCCCGCGCCAGCCAAAGGGGGACCGCATCTGCCTGGCGGACTTCTTCCGCCCAGCCGTCGACGGCGCGCCGCCCGAGCAGCTCGATGTGATCGCGTTGCAGGCGGTCACGGTGGGCGGCGAGGTGA
>DASZFR010000270.1:0-4109 GCA_035939635.1 Solirubrobacteraceae bacterium | reverse complement strand
GTCGGGAAAGATGCCCAACACACCGAACAGGTACAGCGCGAGCCCCGCCGAGGTGCCCATGATCACGCTGAAGAGCAGCTGCCCGCCCACGTAGCGCGAAACCGCGCGCTGCACCAGGTGCGGATAGTCGTCCGCGCGCGTGCCGTCACCCCGCGGCATCGCTCTTCGCACGAGCGCTCCGATCCGCTGTCCGTACAGGAGCATGTACACCGACAGCACGAATACGAGCACCAGGTCAAACAGCGCGTTGGCGATTTCGGTCAGCAGCGTGGTGCCGAACGAAACGAGTTTGCCGGCGCTCTTGCTCACTTTCGATTCGATGTTCCCGAGCGCTGTCTGGCCCTGTTTTTCCAGTTCGATGTGGATGCCCGCTTTGTCGAGTTCGTGCTGGAAGGTCGACAGGTGTTTGTTTGCTTCGCCGCGAATCGTCGGCAGGTTGTGCGTGAAGGTTTTCACCTGGTTGGAGATAGGCTGCGCCAGCAGGAAGCCGATGCCGGCCAGCGCCAAGAAGAATGCGAGATACACCGCTAGCACCGCCAGCCCGCGGGGGAGCCGCCCGCGCTGGAGGAACGCAACAGCCGGGTTGAGGATCAACGCGATGACGCCCGCGATGATGAAGATCAGCAGAACTTTGCCCGCGGCGCGCGCCAGCGCCCACAGGGCCAGCAGCGCCAGCGGCAGCAGCACGAGCTGGACCCAGCGCGGCACCACCCCGCGCGGGGGCGCGACGGGCGGCCCCTCTGGGCCGTACTTGGCCGCGCCCTCGGGCGGCGCGCTCGCGGGCACCGGCATCGTCTGCGTCGGCGCGCGCATGAGGGGGTCGTCCAGCTCGACCGTCGCCGCGAGGCCGGAGCCGGCGCTCGACTCGGCGCTGTGCTGTGGATCAGCGCTCGGCCGCACGTCGTTCCCGGGTCCTGCGCGCGGCTGCTGTGGCTCGTCGTTCTCGGCGTCGCTTCCTGCCCCGGACGCTCGCTGCCAGAGGACTTTCACTTCCGTCCCACCATCCTCAGAGTATGGCTGAGGGCCAGGCGTCGGCCGCCGAGTCGCGCACCGCCGGCGCCGACGGTGCAGGCCCGCAGCAGCGCGCGGCAAGCGTGCTGTTCGTGGGCGACGTCGTGGGCGGGATCGGGCGGCGCACGCTGCTCGAGAGCCTGCCGGTGCTGCGCGAGCGGTATGCCCCGACGTTCGTGGTGGCCAACGGGGAGAACATCGCGGGCGGGCTCGGGATCACGCCGAAGCTCGCCGATGAGCTGCTCGGCGCCGGCATCGATGTGATCACGCTCGGCAACCACACCTACCACCGCCGCGAGGTGTACCCCTACCTCGACGCCCAGCCGCGCATCCTTCGCCCCGCCAACTTCCTGCGCAGTCAGCCCGGGCATGGGGTTTGCATGGTCGAGCGCGACGGAGTGCGCCTGGGCGTGGTGAACCTCAGCGGCAACCTCTATCTGCGCGCAGGGCGTTCCGCGTTCACCGAGATCGAGAGCGCCCTGGCCGAGGTCGCCGAGGCCGATCAGATCGTGGTCGACATGCACGCCGAGGCGACGTCGGAGAAGGTCGCGATGGGCTGGCACCTGGACGGGCGAGTGACTGCGGTGGTGGGCACGCACACACACGTGCCGACCGCCGACGGGCGCGTTCTTCCAGGCGGCACCGCCTACATCACCGACGTCGGCATGACCGGCCCGCGCGGAGGGGTGATCGGCGTAAAGCGCGATCAGGCGATCGAGTCCCTGCTCACCCAGATGCCGGTGCGCTTTGAAACGTCCGACGAGGATCCGTGGCTGATGGCGGTGCTGATCAAGTGCTCACGGCGATTGCGCGCCGACTCGATAGAGCAGGTGCTGATGCCACGGCCGCCGGCAGATCCTCGCGCGGGCTGAGGCTGCCCAGCAGCGCGAGCAGCGCGGGCGCGGCAAACCACGGTATGTACAGGTAGAACCAGTGGTCCATGCCGAGCTGCACCGCGATCAGCACGGCTGCGCACGCTGCCGCGAGCGCGACCAGGTCGCACCCGCGCAGGATCACGGCGAGCGCGAGCGCGAGCGCCACGGCCGCGATCTGCACCGCCACCTGTACGCCGTGTAGCCCTCCGTAGAGCCCCCACAGCGAGAACGGCGAGCCGCGGTTGGCCTGGTAGACGAGCGTGCGCTCGTAGATCGTGTGCAGAGTGTCGTGTCGCAGCGCCGGGATCGCCGCGATCGCGACCACTGCGGCGAAGCCGGCCGCGAACAGCAAAAGGCGCCGCAGCTGCGCGCGCCACGGTGGTCTCACCGTCAGCACCAGCACATCGTCGTCCAACACGCCCGCCTGCGGCGACAGGCCGTACGTGGCGAACAGCGGCGCGAGCGCAAGCGGCGCCAACTTGGTCAAGCCCGCGAGCGCCGCCAGACCGCCACGCAGCACGGGCCGCGACGCCGCGAGCAGCGCGGCCGCGACCAGCACAGCGACGAGCGTGTCGTTGGCGTTGTTCTCGAGCGCGTACAGCGTGAACGGATAGGACACCCACGCGTACGCGAGCACGATGCCGAGCGACGGCCCGCGCACGCGCCGTCCGAGCAAGAACAAAAGACAGGTCGCGAGCACGTCGAAGACGATCGCCGCCGCGTGCGCAGCGGGCAGGTCGTCCCAGTGCCCGCTGAAGCCCAGCGCCTGCTCGAACGGCACGTACAGCTCGTAGTTGACAGGCCCGTACGTGTCGCCGTGTTCGTTGTCGGGCGGCCATTCGCCGTACAGAGGCTTCCCCTGCACGACGCGCTGCGCGCCGATCACACCGGCGTAGCCGACGTCGATCACGTTGGAGTCCACAACGTTGAGCGCGATACGAAAGCCGAGCAGAAACACCACCGCGAACGCGAGCCACGCCGGCGGGACGAGCAGGCGCATCGGCGGCCCGCGACGGCCGCGCAGGCGCGCGCGGCAGATCGCCAGCATGCGCGCGAGCAGGTAAAGCAGCGGCGGGTACGCCAGCGGCACCGACTGATAGATGCGCCCGTGGTTGAAGAACGCGAGCGAGATCGAAAACGACAGCAGCACCAGCAGGTCCAGGTGCAGCAGCGACAGCGGCCTGCGCCAGTTGATGAACGGAAGTACGAACAAAAAGCACATCGGCAGCCATACGTACAAAGCATTGACGTGCCTCCCGAACGCTCCGGGATATCCGCGCGCCATCGTCCACGCGACCTGAAAGCCGGTCCACTGTTCCAGCACGCGCCCGCTGATGTCGTCGATGATCACCTGGCCGATCTCTCTCTTGCCGCCGCGCGAGAAGAAGCTGACCTGCCAATGAAGGCCCGGCTTCAAATACGCGCCTCCGTAGGAGCCCGGGAAGCGCGCGCGCACGGCTTTCATCTTCGGCAGCGATTCCGCGATCGCCAGCACCTGCGCCGAGGACAGCCTGCGCCCCGCGGGCGGCACCTTTGACGTGGCTACGGGGATCGGCGCGCCGGCGGCCGTCGACGATGACGCGGCGGAGCTGTGGGCCGCGGCGCTCGCGCTGCCCGCGCCGATGGCGAGCACCGCGCAGGCGATCACCGCTGCCAAACATGTGCGCATCACCGCGAGGGTAGATCAGCGCGCGCCGTCGGTGAGCCCGAAATGCTCGAGCACCAGCGGAGCGACGTCGCGGATGCTCCACTGACCGGGCTCCTCGCGCGGGAGCGGCGTGCCGCACATCACCAAGGCGCCGAACGAGTCGCACGCGTGAAGCGAGCCGTGACTGCCGCCGCCGACATGCGCCTGGCGCCCCCAGTCGAGAAACTCGTATCCGGGCGCGGCCGACATCAGCACCTCGCCGGACGTCGGGCAGATGAGCGCCGACCACACACGGCCAAGCGCGTCGGGGTAGCTCGGCGTAGAGAGCCGGCCGTCGTGCACCCGCGCGTCGATCACGGCGAGCGCGCCCTCGACACTCCAGCTCGCGCCGCGCGCATCGCGCAGCTCGCCGCCGGGCGCGAAACGCAGCTCACCTCGCAGCGGACTGGAGATGATCGCTTCGCTGGGACGTTCGTGCGCGTCGCGCGCCAGCCACATCACGTGCTCGATGCCCTCGATCGCCAACGCGCGCGCCGCCACCGAGGCTCGCATCGCGTCGCGCTCGCTCTCGTTGA
>DASZFR010000269.1:0-13447 GCA_035939635.1 Solirubrobacteraceae bacterium | reverse complement strand
GCCTGCGCGAGGACGAGGTCTCGATCTCAGACGACGTGCTGCGGACCGTGATCTCCGACTACACGCGCGAGGCCGGTGTCCGCAACCTCGAGCGCGAGCTGGGCACGATCCTGCGAAAGACCGCGACGAAAATCGCCGCGGGTCAGGCGCAGGACGAGCCACAAGCCGCGAGCGAGACGCCCGACTCGGCGGCTGCCGAGGGCGCGGACGCCACCGCCGAGAAGAAGTCGGCCAAGGGCGCCAAGTCCAAGAAGGCTGCCACGCCTGCGGCGACGGTAATCGACACGCCTGTGAACATCGACCTGGAGGCCGTGCGCGATGCGCTGGGTCGCCAGAAGTTCTTCCAGGAGTCCGCCGCGCGGACGGCGACGCCGGGCGTTGCAACCGGCCTGGCCGTGACCGGGTCCGGCGGCGACGTGTTGTTCATCGAGGCAACCGCGATGAAGTCCGGCGGCTCGTCCGGAAACGGATTGGTGCTGACGGGGCAGCTCGGCGACGTGATGAAGGAGTCGGCGCGGATCGCGCTGTCTTACGTTCGAGGTCACGCCGAGGAGATCGGAATCGAGGAGAGCGCGTTCGAGAGTCGTGAATTCCACGTCCACGTGCCCGCCGGCGCAATCCCCAAGGACGGTCCGAGCGCGGGCGTGGCGATGACCACGGCACTGGCGTCGCTGCTGTCCGGGCGCCCGGTAAAGCACACCGTGGGCATGACCGGTGAGGTCACGTTGCAGGGCCGCGTGCTTCCGATCGGAGGCCTCAAGCAGAAGGCTCTGGCCGCGCATGCCGCGGGTCTGACCGACGTGATCCTGCCGGAGCGCAACAGAGGCGATCTGGACGAGATCCCCGAGGAGGTCCGCGAGCAGATGACCTTCCACCCGGTGATGACCGTGCAGGAGGCGCTCGACCGCGCACTGGAGCCGGCTCGCGATGTCGCGCATCTCTCGTAAGTGTGACCCGGTGCCCCAGGAGGTCCGCCAGATGGCGGACCTCCTGGAGCGGCGCTGGCAGCTGTCGATCATCTACGCCGCGCTCTCGGGGGCGCTTCGCTTCAACGAGTTCGCCGACGCGGTGGCTGGGATATCGCCGCGGATGCTCTCCGAGCGCCTGCGCGACCTGGAGGCGGCGGAGCTGGTGAAGCGCACGGTGATCCCGTCGAGCCCGCCCACGGTGGAGTACCGGCTGACCGAGCGCGGGAGGCGCCTTGCCCCGATCGTCGAGGCGATGCTCGCTTACGCTCGAGAACCGGTCGGCTGACAGGCTGCAGCGCCCTCAGGCGGGTGAGCCGCTTGCCTTTGCCGCCGGGGGACGGGTGGCGGCGCTGGCCGAGACGTGCGCGAGCTCGCTGCTTGCTCCGACCAGCTGGCCGCCGGCGCAGTCGCGCGCGGCCACGTCGATGCGGCGGTTGCGCACGCCGACAAAGCCCACGACCCCCCCGCCGGCGACGAGCACCGCGGCGATCGTGAGGCTGAGGTGGAAGGCGTGCAACGAGGCGGCTTCGGCGGCGTGCGCGATCGCGCTCGCCTGCGGTGGGTCAAGCCCGTGGACATCCGGACGGCCCAGCGGCAGCCGTTTGGCCTGCGCCACCACGGCCCGTGCGTTTGGGCCAAGTGAAACGCTCGACAGGCGCGAGGTCAGCTGCGAGCTGAAGGAACCCGCCACCACGGCGCCAATGCCCGCCGTTCCCAGCAGCCCGGCCACACGTGCGACCGCGTTGTTGACTCCCGACGCAATGCCCGCCTCTTCCTCGGAGCCGGCGAGCACCGCGGCCGTGAGCGGCGCGACCGTGAGCGCCAGGCCCACAGAAAACAGCAGCACTCCCGGCAGCACGTCGGACACGTAGTCCACGTGGGTGGGCATGCCCTTCAGCAGCAGGAGCCCGCCGGCCGCGACAAGCGGGCCGGCGCCCATGAACGCGCGCGGCCCGTACCGGTCGGCGAGCATGCCGGCCCGCCGCGAGAGCGCGAACATCACGAGCGTGGCGGGCAGCGTGGCGAGCCCGCTCTGCAGCGGTGTGTAGCCGGCGATCTGCTGCAGAAAGAGGGCCAGGAAGAAGAACAGGATCGCCAGGCCCGCGTACATGCTGAACGTCTCGATGTTTCCCGCCGAGAAGTTGCGCCTTCGAAACAGCTTGAGCGGCAGCATCGGCTGCGGCGTGCGCGCCTCCCAGGCAATGAACGCGGCGAACAGCGCAACTCCGGCTACCAGCGGAATCAGGACCGCGCCGCTGTGCCACCCGAGCCGGGGCTGCTCGATTAGCGCGAAGACCGGCCCGCCCAGGCCGAATGCGCACAGCGTCGCGCCGACGACGTCCACCTTGCGCCCGCGAGCGCGCGACGAAGTGCCGGCGGGTATCGCGATGCGGATGAGCGTCACGCACACGATCACAAGGGGGATGTTGATCACGAAGATCCATCGCCACGACCCGATCGCGAGCAGCTCGCCGCCGGCCAGGGGTCCGATCACTCCCGCGATCGCGCCCCACGCGGTCCACGTCCCGATCGCCGGTCCGCGCTCGGACTCGTCGAAGGTGTTCACGATCACCGCGAGCGCGCTTGGGGTGAGCAGCGCGCTCGCGACGCCCTGCGCGAGCCGCGCGACAATCAACACACCGATCGTGGGCGCGACGGCGCAGGCCAGCGAGAAGACGCCGAAGGCGATAACGCCGATCTCGAAGACGCGCCTCTCGCCGTACACGTCCCCGAGCGACCCTCCGATCAAGATCAACGAGCCGAGCGTCAGCAGGTAGCCGTTGGCCACCCACTGCTGCGCGGCGAGCCCGCCGCCGAGCGCGCGCTGGATCGTGGGCAACGCGACGTTCACTACGGTCCCGTCCAGCAGCGCGATGCCCGAGCCCAGGATGCACGCCGCGAGCGTGAGCCGCTTCGCGGTGGCCTCGCTGCGGATGAGCATCGGCCAACGGTAGCCCGTGGCCGAACGGCGCCCCGATTCGGGGCCGGTTGGAGCTAGCTCGCCGCCGCGAGCGAAGCTAGCGCGAACTGATCGCGCGCCGGCTCTCCGCGAGCGGCCTTGACGGCGCCGTCGGCAGACGGCGCCGCGGCCACGGACACCGATGACGGCGCGCCGACCTCAACCCGCAGCACCGCGCCGCCGGTGGACGCAACGAGGTCGCGGGCCTTGCGCAGCGTCGGGCCCAATTGGGTCGGAGCCACATTGCATTCGCACAAGAAGCGGCGGACCGCGCCGCGCTGCATGGCAGGGGTGTCCAGCTCGAGCTCCTCGACATGCAGGCCCGCACGATCGGGACCGTCGGGCGCCGAAAGAATGCAGGCGACCATGTCGTCGGGTGTCGCGGGTGCCGCGCGACGCACTTCCTCGAGCAACTGCTCGGCCTGGGGCTGCGAACCAAGCCCGGCCAGCAGCTCGCGGAGCTGGTCGCGCCCGAGCAACCGGCCTTCGTTGCGCGCCTCCACGAGGCCGTCGCTGAAGAAACACACCTCGCTGTCGGTAGGCAGCGACACGGTCGTTTGCCGTCGTCCGGTGGGAATGCCCCAGCCGACGGGCGGCGAGGAGCATGCGGTGACGGGACCCAGGGCAGGGCCGCCGATGAACACTGGCGGCGGGTGGCCAGCGAGCGAATAGGTCAGAGTGCCGGCCTCCTCGTCGTAGATCCCCACCGCCACAGTCGCGTAGCGCGCGCCGCTCGGGTCCGCCAGCACCCGTCCGGCGAGCGCCAGTGCTGCCCGCGGCTCGAGGCCGGCCTGCAGATAGGCACGCAACGTGTAGCGCGCCAACGCAGCATGCGTCAGCGCCTCGTGACCGTGACCTGAGATGTCCCCAAGCATCATCGCCACCGTGCCCGGCCTGGGCACGAACAGGTCGTAGAAGTCGCCTCCCGCGGCCGGACCCTCAGCGGGCTTGTAGGCGACCGACACCTCCAGCCCGCCGACGCGTGTGGGCACCTCTGGCACGAGCGCCGCCTGCATTGCTCCCACGTCGCGGCGCAGCCCGGCGCTCTGGCGCTCGAGCCGCCGAGCGCGAGCACCGGCCGACCCGGCTCGCACTGCAAGCGCCAGCGCAAGCAGAAGCAGCGCCACGATCACCGGCTTGCTCCAATCCGGCACGGGGATCGGCAGCGGTATCTGCCGACCGATTCGTTCGAGCGGGTTGCCGCCGCTGCGCTTGGCGGCGGTGGAGACGCGTCTTGCGCTGCCGGCCGTTTCGGCAGCCGCGCCCGATTCGCCAGCGGCCGTCCCGGCCGCCGTCGCGGCGAGGAACACCGGCGCGAGCGTCGAGGCAACCGGTTGCCTCCGGCGAGTGGTGGAAGTCGCCGGACGAGCGCTGCGCGCCGTTGCTCCAAACGGCTGAGCCGCAACGCTCGCAAGCTGTGGAACAAGTGACGCGCTCGCGCGCGGCGCGGTCGCGGTGGGTGTCGCGGGCGTTGCCGGCGCCGCAGTGGTCGCGAGCACCGCCGCGGCGACCGTGCGCCTTTCGCTGCCGGTCCCTGACGCCACTGGCGGCACCACCGGCGGTTCTTCGGTAGAGCCGTGGTGTTTGCCGCGTCCGCCGCCTTTGCCATGCGTCCCGCGCCCGCCGCCGTGGCGTCGGTTGGCGAGAGCGCTCTGCTGCAACAGCGATTCGGCCGCCCGCAGCGCGCTTTGCGCCTGCTGCGACGCTTGGCTTTTCGCGCTTTCAACCGCGGCGCCGACGGGGGCCGCGGGCTTGTGCGCGCGGCGCGTCGCGGGACGTGTCTGCGTGCCGGCGCGCAGCGCGCGCGGCGACGCCGCTTGCTGCGGGTCGGCCAGTCGCACGCGGGCGTGGGCGAGCGAGCCGGAGGGTGCCTTGTTCGACCCGGCGACGGGAGCGCCGGTCACGGCTGCAGCTGCGCTCCCCGCCGGCGGTTCGGTCGGTTCAGCGCCGGTTAGAGGCGCCGACGCGGACCCGGCCGGTCGCGCGTGAACTGAAGGCACCCGCGGCACCAGCCCGTTGGAAGGTCGCGGGTGTGCAGATGCGACCGGCAGCGCGATCGGGCCTGCCGCCGCGAGCGCGACGGCAATCGCCGAGACCACCGCGGAAGTCGCAGCTGTCCTCGCGCGCCGCAAGCGCCACGTGCGCATCGTCAGCCGGCCTGGGCCTGCGCGGTCTCGAGGACCGAGGGCGAAGCCGCGCGCAGCTTGGTGAGGCGCACGGTGGTTCCGCCTGGATCGATGTGCAGGTCGACTTCGTCGACGAGGCTTGCCATCAGCGCCAGGCCCCGGCCACCCGGCGAGCTCTCGTCCGCGTCGACCTCGGGCATCACGAAGGTGCCGCGGTCGCGAACGCAGAAGGTGAGACGCTCGGCGTCGGCGGCGATGCTCATGTGGATCATGTCTTCCTCGTCAGACGCGCCGTGTCTGATCGCGTTGGTGACCGCCTCGTTGACCGCGTACACGAACTCGTAGCGGCCGTCGGAGTCGAGCCCGAAGGCCGCGGCGACGTCCTCTGCGTACTTGCGCGCGACTCCGAGCTCGGATCGCCTGGCGAGCACGTGCAATTCGCTGGCGGCGTGGGTGGCGGTGTCTTGGAAGGCGCGCATCGTCAGCGCGTCACCGTCGCGGCGGCGAGCGCTTCGTCGCGCGAGGCGTGGATGGTCACCATGTTGTCGAGGCCGGTGATCTCGAAGATCTGGACGACCTTCTCGTGATTGGAGACAACCGACAACGAGCCGCCGCCCAACTCGTCGAGCTTCTCGACCGTTCCCGCGAGCACGCCGATCGCCGTGGAGTCGATGAAGGTGACGTCCGTGAGATCTAGGATCAGTCGCCGGTTGCCGGCTTTGATCGCGCGCATCAAGCGCGCCTTCAGCTGGGGGCTGACCTCGAAGTCCACCTCGCCCCCCACCACGAGGATCGCGACGTCCGGTCCCATGTGCTCGAGTTGAACGTCGTCGCCGATGTAGAAAGTCCGCATTTTGTTTCCTCCTGGGGCAGGCGAGGAAGAGTCGCTACCTGGTGCTTCGGAGCCCTAAAAAAGGGGCTTTAGTGGGCGCCGACCCCATAGACGTACGTTTTAGGGACGGGCCGCCGCGCTCAAGCCGTGGCCCGTCCTCGTGCTAGGAACGGTGCGGATCGGCGCCGGCTGAACCAGGCGCTGTCGATGCCCGGGACGTAGGAAGGCCCCCGGCCCGCGGGCAATTCTCGAGCGTGGCCGTCGCGGCGATTTTTTTTGAACAGGAGATCGGGGCGGCCGGATTCGAACCGGCGAAAACCTCCCGCCCCCAAAGCGGGCGCTCTGACCAGGCTGAGCTACGCCCCGTGGGGTCGAAAGTTTAGTCTGCCGGGGGGCGCTCACCCACGCGCTGCTAGGGTCAGCGACCGCCGATGGCCGACGTGCAACCGCTGCGCGCGCTTCACTACAACACCGCCGTCGCGGGTCCGCTGCCCGACCTCGTCGCGCCCCCGTACGACGTCATCGACGCCGCCCAGCGCGCCGCGATCTCCGCGCGGTCGCCCTTCAACGTGGTCGCGATCGACCTGCCCCAGGGCGAGCCCGACCCCTACGAGAGCGCGCGCGAGCTGTTTGAGACGTGGCAGCTGCAGGGAGTGCTCTCGCGCGACCGCGAGCCCGCGATCTGGGCGCACACCCAGGACTACGCCGGACCCGATGGCGTCACGCTGACCCGCCGCGGCTTCTTCTGCCGCGTGCGCCTGGAGGAGTACGGGCCCGGCCGCGTCAGACCGCACGAGCGCACGCACCCGGGACCCAAGGAGGACCGCCTGCGGCTCACGCGCGCCACGCGCGCCAACATCTCCCCCATCTTCTCGCTGTACTCCGATCCGCAGCAGGCCGCGTGGCACGCGCTCGAGCCGTTCACCCAGCAGCCACCGTGGGGCGAGGTAACCGATGCGGACGGCACGGTGCACCGCCTGTGGCGCGTCGCCGACGCGAACGCGATCGAGCGGGTCCAGGCGGCAACGCGCGACGCCGAGCTGCTGATCGCCGACGGCCACCACCGCTACGAGACGATGCTCGCCTACGCCGACGAGATCGGCGGCGATGGCGAGCACCGCTTCATCCTCATGTGCCTTGTCGCGATGGAGGATCCCGGTCTCACCGTCTTCCCCACCCACCGTCTCGTGCGCGGCCTGGACTCGGTCCGCCGGGAGGCGCTGGCGCAGGCGCTGCGGCGCGACTTCGAGATCGACAACGTCGCCGTCGAGCAGATCACGCCCCCGCCCGGCACCGGGCCACTGGAGCTCGGATACATCGACTCGCAGTCCGAGCAGCCGCTACGCCTCACGCTGAAGGACCAGCCGATCGCTGACGAAGCGCTGCGTGGCCACTCCGCGTCCTACAGGCACCTCGACACAGGGGTGCTTGAGGCGCTGGTGCTCAAGGGAGCGTTGGGTCTCAGCGACGATGACATCGCTCACTTCGACGGGCTGTTTTACGCGCGCGACACCGACGAGGCGCTCGCGATGGTGTCCTCGGGCGAGTACGAAGCCGCGTTTCTGGTGCGGCCCACCCCCGTGGAGCAGGTTCGCGACGTGGCCGCTGCCGGGGAGAACATGCCCCCGAAGTCCACCTATTTCTTCCCGAAGCTGCTCACGGGGCTGTTGTTCAACCCGCTCGACTGAGCCCGCCGCGCAGCGCCCCATGTCACGTTTCCGTTGGTACATCGCAGTACCATTTACGTGAGGGAGCACACTGGAAAGGAGCGAGATGTCAGCACCCGACATGCCGGCGAGGATGAAAGTAACCGCGATTCGCGACGGGGGGAGCCTGCGCCACACCATTCAGGTGCGTGATCACACGCTCACGATCGACGAGCCGCTCGACCAGGGCGGCACGGACGGTGGGCCGGATCCGCAGGAGCTGCTCGCAGTCAGCCTTGCCTCATGCACCGCGATCACGATGGAGATGTACGCGGCCCGCAAGGGCTGGGAGGTCGGTCACGTGGAGGTCGACGTCGAGTACACCCCGGCCGAGCGGGGATGTCCCACGAAGTTCGAGCTCGTGATGCGGCTGCCCGATGACCTGCCGGAGGAGCAGGCTGAGCGGCTGCGCGCCATCGCCGCCAAGTGCCCCGTTCACCGCGTGCTCGACGGCGAGGTCATGTTCCACGAACGCGTGCAGCGCGTTCACATGGCCGCCTGATCGCGGCGGGGCGCTTCGCCCGGGACCGAAACGGCGCTGAACGCCCTCTTAAAGCCGACCCGCGCGGCGGTGCTGGTGCCGCTGTTTTTGCAGGCCCCGAGCCGGTCTCTGCACGTGGTGCTCACGCGGCGCCGCTTCGACCTGCGCCGCCACGCCGGCGAGATCTCGTTCCCCGGCGGACGGCAGGATCCCGAGGATGCGCAGCTCAGCGCCACCGCGCTGCGCGAGGCCGAGGAGGAGATCGGCCTGCCGCGCGCTCAGGTCGAGCTGATCGGCGAGCTCACTCCGGTGTCCACGTTCGCGACCGGCTATCTGATTCACCCATTCGTCGGCCTCATTCCCCCCGGCCAGGAGTGGCGACTGTCGCCGCGCGAGGTCGATGGCGTGCTCGAGCTATCGGTGGACGCTTTGCGCGAGGGCAAGACCCGCACGCGGCTGAAGCGCCGCGGGATCTCTTTTGAGACCGATGCCTACGTCGTAGACGAGCACCTCATCTGGGGCGCGACCGCTCGCATCCTCCAGGAGCTGTTACAGCGCATCCGGCAGGACAACCCCGGTGCGCCGCCTCGGCTGAGCTGAGGCGGCGACCAGTCCGACAATGACCTCAGCTCGGCTGGGGCACGATGCGGATGTACGGGCGGGGCTCCTCCCACCCGTCGGGATAGGTCTCTTTGGCCTGGTCGTTTGACACCGAGCCGGCGATGATCACGTCTTCGCCCTGCTTCCAGTTCACCGGCGTGGCCACCTTGTGGTTGGCGGTCAGCTGCAGCGAGTCGATCACGCGCAGCACCTCGTCGAAGTTGCGCCCCGTGGTCATCGGATAGACGAGGATCAGCTTGAGCTTCTTGTCGGGTCCGATCACGAACACGTTGCGAACTGTCTGGTTGTCGGCCGGCGTGCGGTCGAGCGGGTCGCCGGACACCTCGGCCGGCAACATGTCGTAGAGCTTTGAGACTTTGAAGTCCGCGTCGCTGATGATGGGGTAGTTGGGCCTCGCGCCCTGCGTCTGCTCGATGTCGTTGAGCCACTCCTCGTGACGGTCCATGGGGTCCACCGACAGACCGATGATCTTGACGTTGCGCGCCTCGAAGTCAGGGTTGATTTTCGCCATGTAGCCGAGCTCGGTGGTGCACACCGGCGTGAAGTCCTTGGGGTGCGAGAACAGCACCGCCCAGGAGTCGCCGATCCAGTCGTGGAATTTGATGCGACCCTCCGTCGTGTCGGCCTCGAAATCGGGCGCCACGTCGCCGAGCTTCAATGTCATAGCTTTGGTCCTTTCTCGCCACTGCGGCCGCCCCGGCCGCCGGTGGTAAAAATCCTGATCGTCTTTAGGGGGATTATCTCGAGGATAGCCGAGGCGATGCGCCGTCCCCGAGCCCCAACAGCTCCTCCACCGCGGTGTACGCGCTCGCGATCCAGCTCCCGTCGTCGTCTCTCACGGACACGATCACTCTCGCCGGGATCGCGTTGAAGCCGGCCATCGACTCGACGATCTGGCTGCCCGCCTGCAGCAGCTGCCGCTCGAGCGCGTGCGGCGAAGCGTCGTATATGAAGCCGCGCACGGTCGTGTCGATGACCTGGCGCACGAAGCTCTCCAGGCGCGACCCGTGCAACGCCCGCAGCTCCTCGCGCTCGCCCGAAACGCGCGCGAGCATCCAGCACGCGACGGTGACTCCATCCAGCGCGCCGCGCAACGTGCTCAATCGCGCGGGCGTGCCCACCCAGCATTCTGCGCCGGTTCTCTCGATCTCGGTACGCCGCGTCTCGCTGCGCGTGGTGACGCGGACGGCGTGCCCGAGTGCCACCAGCTCGCCCGCCAGGAGGCGGCCGCGGCAGCCCCCACCGACGATCAGGATCCGTGCCACGGCGGGCCATGCTAAGGCGGGAGCTCACGTCGACGCCGCCGCAACAAGCTCCCCCGCTCGCGCCGGCGGCAGCGCGGCGCGAGCCTCTCGCTCGACTACCATCGCTTTCCCGCGATGAGCACAGCTGCCGGCGCCCTATCCCGATCGACGATCCGTCCCGCAGCCAGGTGACCGACGCGCAAGGGCAGGTCGGCGAGGCCGTCACGATGGACAAGATCGTGGCGCTGTCAAAGCGCCGCGGCTTCATCTTTCCTTCGTCTGAGATCTACGGCGGAGTGGGGTCGACCTACGACTACGGCCACTACGGCGTGCTGCTCAAGGCCAATGTCAAGAACGAGTGGTGGCGCGCGATGTTGCAGGAACGCGATGACATCGTCGCGATCGACTCCGCGATCCTGCAGCACCCGCGGGTGTGGGAGGCGTCTGGGCATCTGAGCGGCTTCACCGACCCTCTCGTCGACTGCCGCACCTGCGGCCAGCGCTTTCGCGCAGACCACCTGTCCGAACTGCAGTGCGGGCGCAAACCGTCAAAGCACCCCGGCGAAGCCGAGGAGTGCAACCTCACCGACGCGCGCGACTTCAACCTCATGTTCGAGACCACCATCGGGCCGGTGAAGGAGTCGGGGGCGACCGCGTACCTGCGCCCCGAGACCGCGCAGGGGATCTTCATCAACTTCAAGAACGTTTTGCAGTTCTCGCGCAAGAAGCCGCCGTTCGGCATCGCGCAGGTCGGCAAGTCCTTCCGCAACGAGATCACGCCGGGCAACTTCATCTTCCGCACGCGCGAGTTCGAGCAGATGGAGATGGAGTACTTCGTGCCGCCCGCCGACGCGCAGAAATGGTTTGAGTACTGGCTCAGCGAGCGCGAGCGCTGGTACGTGCAGCTGGGCATCCGCCCCGACCACCTGCGCCTGCGGGCGCACGAGCGCGACGAGCTCTCGCACTACTCCTCCGCCACCAGCGACGTCGAGTATCTCTTCCCCATCGGCTGGTCAGAGCTCGAGGGGATCGCCAACCGAGGCGACTTCGACCTCGGCCGTCACGCCGAGTTCTCGGGCGAGAAGCTCGAGTACTTCGACCAGGGAAGCGGCGAGCGCTACGTGCCGCACGTGATAGAGCCCGCCGCGGGCGCCGACCGCGCGACGCTGGCCTTTCTCGTCGACGCCTACGACGAGGAAGTGGTCGAGCGCGAAGGTGCCGGCCGCGGCGAGCAGCGCACGGTGCTGCGCCTGCACCCCCGTCTTGCGCCGATCAAGGTCGCGGTGCTGCCGCTCGTCTCAAAGGACGGTCAGCCAGAGCTCGCGCGCGAGGTGCACGACGCGCTGCGCTCGCGCGTGCAGTCCGAGTACGACGACGGCGGCGCGATCGGGCGGCGCTACCGGCGCCAGGACGAGATCGGCACTCCCTTCTGCGTCACCGTCGACCACGAGAGCCTCGAGAACCGCTCGGTCACGCTGCGCGACCGCGACTCGCTGCGCCAGGAGCGGCTGAAGATCCAGGGCCTCGGCGACGAGCTCGAGCGTCGCGTCAACGCGCCGTGGCGTACGCCCAAGCTAGGCTGACCGCCACCACCATGGACTTCGAGCTCACAGACGAGCAGCGCCTGATCAAGAGCACCGCGCGCGAGTTCACCGACGCCGAGATCGTGGAGCGCTCGCGCGAAAACGCGCGCAACCACCGCTTCGACCTCGACCTCGTCGCGAAGGTCGCCGCCCAGGGCTACCTCGGGGCAATCGTGCCCCAGCAGTACGGCGGGGCCGGCCTCGACTACGTCAGCTACGGGCTGATCGTCGAGGAGATCGGTCGCGGCGACTCCGCGGTACGCACCGTGATCTCTGTGCAGACCTCGCTCGTGTGCTCCGCGATCCTCAAGTGGGGCAGCGAGGAGCAGAAGCTGCACTACCTGCCCAAGCTGTGCTCGGGCGAGTGGCTCGGCTGCTTTGGCCTCACCGAGCCAGACACCGGCTCAGACGCCGCCAACCAGCGCACGCGCGCGGTCAAGACCGACTCGGGCTGGGTGATAAACGGGGCAAAGATGTGGATCTCGATGGGCGACTACGCCCGCGTCGCGCTGATCTTCGCCCAGACGGATCCGTCGCTGGGGCACAAAGGGCTCGCCTGCTTTCTCGTCGACACCGATCAGCCCGGCTTCAAACCCCAGCCGATCGAGCACAAGATGGGGCTGCAGGCCTCGGACACCGCCTCGATCGCGCTCGACGACGTGCAGGTCGCGCCCGATGCGATGCTCGGCGAGGTCGGCGACGGGTTCAAAGTGGCGATGTCCGCGCTCGACTCCGGCCGCTACTCGGTCGCCGCGGGTTGCGTGGGCATCTGCCAAGGCTGCGTGGAGGAGTCGGTCAACTACGCCAAGGAGCGCGAGCAGTTCGGCCGGCCGATCGCGAGCTTTCAGCTGATCCAGGCGATGATCGCCGACATGGTGCTCAAGACCGAGGCATCGCGCATGCTCGTTTGGCGCGCAGGCTGGCTGAAGGACCTCGGGCGCCCCAACACGCTCGAGACGTCGGTGGCCAAGTTGCACGCCACCGAGGCCGCGGTCGAGTGCGCCAACACCGCGATCCAGGTGCACGGCGGTGCCGGCTACGTCGACGACCATCCCGTGGAGCGCTACTTCCGCGACGTGCGCGTGACCACGCTGTATGAGGGCACCTCGCAGATCCAGAAGCTGATCATCGGCCGGGCGATGACCGGCATCAACGCGCTGGTGCCAAGCTAGGCGCCGGGCCGCACCGGAGCATGGCAATGGGCGAGCGCGTGCACGAGGCGCCTGAAGCCGGCCACGCAGGCGCGCGCCAGGACGCCGCGGCGATCGTCGGCGTGCTCGGCGCGGGCACGATGGGCGCAGGCATCGCACAGCTTGCGGCGCGGGCCGGCGCGCGCACTCTGCTCTACGACCCGCTCCCCGAGGCGCTGACGACGGGCCTGGGGCGCATTGAGCAGGGGCTGCAAAAAGAAGCAACCCGCGCCGGCGCCGCGGACGCCGATGCCCAGGCCGACGCGGCGATGGCGCGTGTGCAAGGCGTCGACGACCTCGCGGCGCTGGGCCCCTGCGACCTTGTGATCGAGGCCGCGCCCGAGCGTCTGGAGATCAAGCACGAACTGTTCAAGCGCCTCTCGGCAATCGTCTCTGAGACCTGCGTGCTGGCCACCAACACCTCCTCGATTCCGGTCACCGCGATCGCCTCGGCCGTCGACACGCCGCAGCGCGTTGTGGGCATGCACTTCTTCAACCCCGCGCCGCTCATGCGCCTGCTCGAGGTCGTCGCCGGGGAGCGCTCGGGAGAGCCCGCGCTGGCGCTCGCCACCGCCACCGGCGAAGCGATGGGCAAGACCGTGATCCGCGCGAGCGACGGGCCGGGCTTCCTGGTCAACCGCTGCAATCGGCCGTTCGGCCTCGAGGCGCTGCGCCTCCTGGCCGAGCGGATCGCCGACGTCGAGACGATCGACCGCATCTGCCGCAGCGAGGGCGG
>DASZFR010000268.1:0-3179 GCA_035939635.1 Solirubrobacteraceae bacterium | reverse complement strand
GGACGCTCCGACTCGACCATCAACCGCCAGGGCGTGCGCATGGGCACCAGCGAGATCTACCGCGCGGCGGCGCACGTGGAGGAGGTGCACGACGCGCTGGTGGTCGACGTGCCGCGCCCGGGCGCTGACACGGGCGAGTTGCGGATGATCCTGTTCGTGGTGCTCGCGCCGGACGCGACGCTCGACGAGGAGCTGGTGGCGCGGATCAAGGCGCGCATCCGCAGCGACTGCTCGCCGCGCCACGTGCCCGATGAGGTGCGCCAGATCTCAGAGGTTCCGCGGACGCTGTCGGGGAAGGTGCTCGAGGTGCCGGTGAAGCGCATCCTGATGGGCGTGCCGGCGAGCGAGGCGGCAAGCGTGGACTCGCTTGCGAACCCGCAGGCGCTCGACTACTTCGTGGCGCTCGCGCGGACGCTCACAGCCCCAGCGAGCGTCCGATGATCTCCTTCATGATCTCGTTCGCGCCGCCGTAGATGCGCGTGACACGCGCGTCCGCGTACGCGCGGGCGATGGGGTACTCGAGCATGTAGCCGTAGCCGCCATGGAGCTGCACGCAGCGGTCGACGACGCGGCCCTGCAGGTCGGTGCACCACCACTTGGCCATCGCGGCGTCCTCTGGGGTGAGCGTGCCGGCGTCGAGCTCGACCACGCAGCGGTCGATGTAGGCGCGCGCGATGTCGACTTCGGTGCTCGCCTCCGCGAGCGCGAAGCGCGAGCTCTGAAACGACCCGATCGGCTGGCCGAACGCGCGCCGCTCGCGAACGTAGTCAAGCGTCCATCCGAGCGCGGCCTCGGCCGCGGCCACCGCCGACGCGGCGATCGACAGGCGCTCCTGGGGGAGGTTGGACACCAGGTAGATGAATCCCTCGCCCTCGTCGCCAAGCAGGTTCTCGAGCGGTACGTGCACTCCCGCGAAGGCGAGCTCGGCAGTGTCCTGGGCGTGCTGTCCGATCTTTTGCAGCTTGCGGCTGCGCGCGAACCCCTCCATGCCGCGTTCGACCACCACAAGGCTGATGCCGCGATGGCGCTCGCGCGGGTCGGTCTTGGCGGCCACGATCACAAGGTCGGCGTTGATGCCGTTGGTGATGAAGGTCTTGGCACCGTCGAGCAAGTAGTGATCGCCGTCTCGCTGCGCGGTGGTGGACATCGCGGCGAGGTCCGAGCCGATGCTCGGCTCGGTCATCGCGATCGCGGTGATGAGCTCGCCCGAGGCGATGCCGGGCAGCCAGCGCTCGCGCTGGTGCTCGGTGCAGTAGCGCTCGAAGTAGGGAAGGCAGATGTCGTTCTGCAGCGTGACGCCGAGCCCGAAGCTGCTGACGCCCGCAAACTGTGCCTCTTCGCCCACGATCAGGTTGAAGCGGAAGTCCTCCACGCCCGCGCCGCCGTAGCGCTCCGGCACGGACATGCCGAGGAACCCGCCGGCGCCGGCCTTGGCGTATACCTCGCGCGGCACGATCCCGTCGCGTTCCCATTCGCCGTAGCGCCCCTCGTCGCCGACCACCTCGCGCGCGAGAAACGTGCGAAAGCTCGCCCGAAAGTCGTCGTGGACGTCTTCAAAGAGCGTCCGTTGCATCACCGTGACCCTACAGCCGGCAGGAGTGCGAGGCCGATACGTCGAACACCACCGCCGATGAAGCGTGCAACTGCACCCCCCACCGAACGCAGGCCCGCCCGGGCGCGCGCACACCCCGCGCGCAGGGTGCGCGACGAGGAGCCGCACGCCGAGGGCGCGGCAAAGGCCACCGACACGAGCGAGCACCAGAGCCTGTCGAAGTACATACGCGCCCGCTTTGACGAGTGCTCGCGCTCGCAGAAGGACGTGGCGCAGTACATCGTCGACCATCTCGACGAGGCGGCGTTCCAAACCGCAGAGGAGCTTGCGCGCCGAGCCAACACCTCCAGCTCCACGGTGGTGCGTTTCTCGCAGGCGCTCGGCTTTGAGGGTTTCCCCGAGTTGCAGGCCGCGGCGCGTGAGGAATATCGGCGTGTGCACGCCAAGGGCTCGACCAACGGCACGGCTGAGACGAGCGGACCGCTGTTCGCTCTGGACCAGAACGAGTTCGAGACAGCGCTGGCGGCCGACCACCTAAACCAGGAGGAGACCGCGCGCAAGGTGTCGCGCAGCTCTGTGGAGTCACTGATCGAGGCGACAGTTGCGGCCGAGAAGGTGCTCGTGGCGGGCACCGACCAGATGGCGTTCTTCGCCAGCTACCTGCGCCACCTGCTGATGCTGCTGGACCTGCGCGTTGACGTGGTCGCGAGCCCCTCCCAGGAGGCGCTCAGCCGGCTGGGGCGCATCGACGAAAACACTCTCGTGATCGGGCTCTCCGCGGGCCGCCCGCACCCGCTGGTGGTGCGCGCGATGAAGCTCGCGCGCCACCGCAAGGCCAAAACCGCGGCGATCACCGACGCCACGCTGTCGGAGGTGGCAAAGCTCGCGCAGATAAAGCTCTACTACTCGTCGAACAGCCCCGCCTACGTGCGCTCCCACACGGCGCTGTTGAGCCTCATACAGGCGCTCGCCTACGGCGTGTACGCGCAGGACACCGCGCAGTACGACGACCGCATCAAGGCCTTCCGCCTGAAGTAGAGCTGCGCGCTGCCGTCGCGTATGCTCGCGAATCCAGCACCGCCACCGAGGAGGACCGTTCCGTGCGCGCCGCACCAATTCGCCGCCACATCTTCGTAGCGATGCTCGGCCTGCTGCTCGCTGCCGCGCTGGCGGCCGCTACCGCGCTTGGCGCAAAGCCAAAGCACGGCGCGCACTTCACCGGGCACACAAGCGTGGTGCCGGTGGAGGGCTTCCTGGCGCCGGTGAAGTTCACCGTGTCAGCGGACGGGCGCTCGCTATCCAACTTCACCTTCGGCACGTTTGGCTGCTTCGGCGCCGGAGGCTTTCGCCCCGGTGTCAACCCCTACAAGGGCAACTCGCTGATCGACGCGGGCAAGATCAAGGTCGCCGCGAACGGGCACTTCTCACAGATTGCCACGTCGTCGTACACGGTCCAGGGGTTCACGCTCACGACGACGATGCTGATCGCCGGGAGCTTCTCGACGCCCAGGAAGGCCAGCGGGACGATCACTTTCTCGCAGGCCGAGAGCGGCACCTACCACGCCAGCTGCGGCCCGGCCAAACCGACCTTCACCGCGTCGGCGCACTGAACCGCCTCAAATGATTC
>DASZFR010000267.1:0-3591 GCA_035939635.1 Solirubrobacteraceae bacterium | reverse complement strand
TGCCGCTCGCCCACCGCCGAGGCCACGATGCGCGAGCTCGTGGCCGAGGCGGGGCTCGAGCACGAGATCGAGGTCGACTCCGCCGGCACCGGCTCCTGGCACGTCGGCGAAAGCCCCGACGAGCGCGCCACGCAGGCCGCGGCCGCGCGAGGCATCGCGCTCACAGGGGCCGCACGCCAGGTGACCCAGCGGGATTTTTCAGATTTTGATTTTTTGGTTGCAATGGATCGCTCCAACCTCGGCGTTCTGTGGGAACTTGCGCCCAGCGAGGCCGCGCGTTCAAAGGCGCGCCTCCTGCGCGAATTCGAGCCTGGACGCGACGGCGCCGCGCGCGGGCGAGGTCTTGACGTGCCCGACCCCTACTACGGCGGCGCGGGCGGCTTCGAGGAGGTGCTCGACATAGTCGACGCCGGCTGCCGCGGCCTGCTCGCCCAGGTCCGCGAGGGCGCGCTGCCGTGACTCTGCCTGCGGGCGCGAGCGACGTCCGCCGCGTGGGCGGCGGCGACATCAACGAGGCCTTCCACGTGGTGCTCGCCGACGGCCGCGAGGCGTTCGTGAAGACGCGCCGCGACTCCCACGCCGGCGAGTACCAGGCCGAGGCCGACGGCCTGCGCTGGCTGGCCGAGCCCGGCTTCATCCGGACCCCGGAGGTGCTCGAGGTGGGCGAGGACTACCTCGCGCTCGAGTGGGTGCCGCGCGGGCACCTGCAGCCGCACGGCGTCGATGAGCTCGGCCGAGGACTCGCGCGCACGCACGCCGCGGGCGCGCCGCGCTTTGGCTACTTCATCGAGGGGCCGAGCGGCGGCGCGCGCTTCGGCTCGCTCGCTCTGCCCAACGATCCCACGGACGACTGGCCGACGTTCTACGCCGAGCGGCGGCTGCGGCCGTTGGCGCGGATCGCGCAAGAGCGCGGCGCGCTGAGCCCCGGCGGGATAGCGACAGTGGAGCGCGTGGCCGACCGCATGCCCGAGCTCGCAGGCCCGCCAGAGCCGCCCGCGCGCCTGCACGGCGACCTCTGGGGCGGCAACGTGATGGCCGACGCCGAGGGCCGTCCGTGGCTGATCGACCCCTCCGCCTACGGCGGGCACCGTGAGGTGGACCTCGCGATGCTGCGCCTGTTCGGCGCTCCGTCGGATCGCGTGTTCGACGTGTACGAGGAACAGACGCCGCTCGCCGAAGGCTGGGTCGAACGCGTCGAGCTGTACCAGCTTGCGCCGCTGCTCGTGCACGCGCTTTTGTTCGGCGGCTCCTACCGCGAGCAGGCCGAACTCGCCGCACAGCGCTACGCATAGGTAGCTCGACGGAACTCGCGCCGGCCTGCGCCGGAACTCGCGCCGGCCTCCGCCGGACTCCTCGGCGGGAGCGCCGCGCGGCCCGCCGCTGCGTGCCCGCGAGCGCGCGGCGACCTGGCGGGACCGACGCTGCTCAGGCGGCTTCACCAAGCTCCTCGCCGCCTCTCATGCGACTTTCAGCTTTGCGCTCGATGGTTCGTGCACGTGTTCCTGTCGCCCGAGTCCTCGTCCCGTTTGAAGCCGCTCGCCGCCACCGTGCCCGCGGCGCTTGCCGCCTGCGTGCTGCTAGCCGCCTGCGGCGGGTCCGGCTCCCCGTCTGCCTCGAACGCCGCGGCGAAGGAACAGTCAGATGAACGCACGGCCGAAAGCAGGTTCGAGCAGTTCGCGCGCTGTCTGCGCGAACACGGCATCAATGCCGAAGCCCTGAGCCGTCCGGGGGGCGGTCATGGCATCAAGGTCAAGGTGGAACGCGGTGGTCCCGGGGCGATGGAAGCGGCAGAAAAGGCGTGCGCGCGCTACCGGCCCGAGAGGGCGTCGAAGGGCAACGAACCCCCCGCGGTAAAGGCCGAACACGAAGAACAGACGCGCAGATTCGCCAAGTGCATGCGCGAACACGGCATACCGATGCAAGCCGGCCCTTCCGGCGGCGTCTTTTTCAAAGGAACGCCGGGTGGCGCCTCGAGCCCCGAAAGCCCGGCCTTCCAGGCGGCGCAGCGCACCTGCCAGAAGCTGCTGCCCGGCGGCGGGCCCGGGCAGCCCGCAGTGCGCTAGAGCCGCAACCGTCCCGCCGCGCGCAGCCTCGTCGTAGTCGAGGATGTGCGTCCAGAAACGCAGGCCGCGCGGCGGCGGCTCTACCTGCTGTCACGGGTGGTGGTGGCGCGCCACTACCGCCGCCATCTGACGCTGCCGGCGGTGGCCAGGGCCCTGGCGAGCTCGCCGCGCCAGGTGCAGCGCGCGTATGCCCAGTTCGGCCGCCAAAGCTTTCACGAGGACCTGCTCGAGCGGCGCATGCGCGCCGCGGCGGCACTGCTCATCGAGCAGCCGGCGATCCCGGTGGCCGACGTGGCGCGTCTTGTGGGCTACCGCCAGCCGTCGCACTTCGCGCGCGCGTTCCGTCGCCGCTTCGGCCTCGCGCCCGCCGGATTCCGGTCGGTCGCACGCCAGAATGGAGTTCATCGCCGTTCAACAGCACCAAGGGGGGGAGCCTGCCGAGGCCCATGAGCGCGACGGCCAGATCGAGGCGCACTCGCGCACGCTGCGCAACAGCATCGTCTACCTGGCGATCTTCTTCGTGCTGCTGGTCGGCCTGCTGCTCGCCGTGCCGGGTCTGCGCAGCGCGGCCGAGCAGATAACCGACGCCGGTCTTGGCTGGGTTGTGGCCGGCATTGGCCTCGAGGTCCTCTCCTGCCTGGGGTATGTGGTGCTGTTCGACCTCGTGTTCGGAAAGCTCGCGGGCGTCTTGAGCTCGCGGCTGTCGCTGGCGGAGCTCGCGATGAACTCGGTGGTGTCGATCTCGGGCCTCGCCGGCATTGCCCTCGGCGCGTGGGTGCTTCGCGGGCGCGGCGTCTCGGCCGAGCGCATCGCGCGGCGCTCGGTGCTGATCTTCGTGCTCACCAGCGCGGTCAACGTCGTGGCAGTGATCATCATCGGCGTGCTGATGTGGCTCGGGGTGCTGCCGGGCTCGCGTAATGAGCTGCTCACGCTGCTGCCCGCCGCGATCGCGCTGGCCACGCTCGTGGCGGTGCTCGTGCTGGCGAAATGGGCGCGCGCCGAGGTCGCGCGCGGAGGCCTCTCCGAAGGTCGCCTGCGAGTGGCGCTCAACGCGATCGGCGGCGGCATCGGAGATGCCGTGAAGCTTCTGCGCCAGCACGACTGGCGGCTGCTGGGCGCGGTCGGCTACTGGCTGTTTGACGCGCTCACGCTGTACGCAGCGCTCGCCGCGTTCGGCCACGCGCCGTCGTTCTGGGTGGTGGCGATGGCCTACCTGCTCGGCATGATGGCCAACTCGATCCCCGTGCCCGCGGGTCTCGTCGCGGTCGAAGGCGGCCTCGTGGGCTTTCTCGTGCTGTTTGGAGCGCGCCCCGTCTCGATGGTGGTGGCGGCGGTGGTGGTCTATCGCGCGATCTCGCTGTGGGTGCCCGCGCTGATCGGCTCGGCTGCGTTCGTGAGCCTGCGCCGCGAGATCGCCAAGCCGCTCGCGCCGCCGGCGCCCGGCTAGGAAGAGAAGCTCTTGTTGTAGAGCGTTTGCGCTTCGGTGCGCCCGCAGATGAACCGTGGCAGTTTTTCCAGCGCCGCCCTC
>DASZFR010000266.1:0-5995 GCA_035939635.1 Solirubrobacteraceae bacterium | reverse complement strand
AGCGCCAGCGCACGCGTGCAGAACGCGGCGCGGACCTTGAAGCGTCGGTGTCGATCTCATTCGACCAGGCGATCCACGGCGCGCAGGTGCCGCTTTCGGTGCCGATGCGCGCCAGCTGCGCGACCTGCCACGGCACAGGAGCAAAGCCCGGTACCGCGCCGAAGGTGTGCCCGCGTTGTGAGGGCCGCGGCATCGAGACCGAGGGCCAGGGCATGTTTTCGATCTCGCAGCCGTGCTCGCAGTGCGGCGGGTCGGGCACGGTGATCGAGGATCCCTGCCCGACGTGTCATGGCAGCGGCTCGGTGCGCACGATGAAAAAACTGCGCGTGAACATCCCGGCGGGCGTGCGCGAGGGCAGCCGCATCCGCCTCGCGGGCAAGGGCGAGCCGGGCCGCCAGGGTGGTCCGCCCGGCGACCTGTACCTGATCACGCACGTGGCGCCGTCGCCGGTGTTCGTGCGCAAGGGCGACAACTTCGAGGTGGAGGTCCCGCTGACGATCCCCGAGGCGCTGCGCGGCGCGCAGGTGCGCGTTCCCACGCTGAGCGCCAGCAAGACGCTGCGCGTGAAGCCCGGCACCAAGCACGGCACGGTGCAGCGACTACGCGGCGAGGGGCCGCCCAAGCTCGGCCAGCCGTCCAAGCACGGCGACATCCACTACCGCTTCGTGATCGACGTCCCCGACAAGCTCAGCGACGAGCAAAAGAAGGTGGTGGACGAGCTCTCGCAGGTGATGAACGGCGACCCGCGCACGCGTCTGTTCGAACAGGCGCGCGCCGGCGCGAGCGCAGGGAGCACGGCGCCGTGAGCGTACGCCCGGACCCCCGTGGCCGACGCGACGGCGACGCCGCGGCGCAGGAGCGGCGCGCCGGCGCAGACAGGCGCGCGGTGCGCGCGACGGCCGCGATCACGCGCGTGCAGGTGGCCGCAGACCGTGGCGTGTTCATGATCTCGGTGGCGGCCGAGCTCGCGAACATGCACCCGCAAACGCTTCGCATGTATGAGGCGCGCGGGCTGATCGAGCCGCGCCGCTCGCCGAAGGGCACGCGCCTGTACTCCCAACACGACGTCGACAAGCTGCGGCGTATCCAGGAGATGACCGCGGAGCTCGGTCTGAACCTCGCCGGCGTGGAGCGCGTGCTCGACCTGGAGCGCCAGCTGGAGAGGATGAACACGCGGATCGAGCAGCTCGAGCTCGAGGCGCTCGAGGCGGAGGTGAAGCTCGCCGAGCAGCTGGAGGAGGTGCGCCGCTCGTTCCGAGCAGAGCTCGCGGTGCCCTACCGCGGCGGCGAGCTGGTGCGAATGGCAGACATCCGCCGAGCGTGGCGGCGACCGAGGGGAGGCAAAGGTGGCGCCTAACGGATCCGCAGGCAACCCGATGGCCCAGCAGGCACCCGAGGAGGAGCAGCAGAGTCCCCTGGAGCGCTTCGGGCGCGACCTCACCGCGGTGGCGCGGGACGGCAAGCTCGATCCGGTGATCGGGCGCGACGAGGAGATCCGCCGCGTGATCCAGGTGCTCTCGCGACGCACGAAGAACAACCCCGTTTTGATCGGCGAGCCCGGCGTTGGCAAGACGGCGATCGTCGAGGGCCTCGCCCAGCGCATCGTGTCCAAAGACGTGCCGGAGTCGCTACGCGAACGGCGCGTGATCACGCTCGACATGGGCACGCTGATCGCCGGCGCGGCGTACCGCGGCGAGTTTGAGGAACGCCTGAAGGGCGTGCTCAAAGAGGTGGCCGAGGCGCAGGGCAACGTGATCCTGTTCATCGACGAGCTGCACACGGTGGTGGGAGCGGGCGCCGCGCAGGGCGCGGTGGACGCGGCCAACCTGCTCAAGCCGATGCTCGCGCGCGGGGAACTGCGCATGGTGGGCGCCACCACGCTGGACGAGTACCGCCAGCACATCGAGAAGGACGCCGCGCTGGAGCGGCGCTTTCAGCCGGTGTTCGTGGGCGAGCCCACCGTCGAGGACACGATCGCGATCCTGCGCGGGCTCAAGGAGCGCTACGAAGTGCACCACAACGTGCGCATCCAGGACAGCGCGCTGATCGCCGCCGCGACCCTGTCGCAGCGCTACATCGCCGACCGCTTCCTGCCCGACAAGGCGATCGACCTGATCGACGAGGCGGCGTCCAAGATCCGCATCGAGATCGACTCGCTGCCCACAGAGATCGACGAGGTGGACCGCCGCGTGATGCAGCTCGAGATAGAGCACACCTCGCTGCGCAAGGAGAAGGACGACCCCTCCAAGGAGCGCCGCAGCGCGATCGAGGACGAGCTCGAGGAGCTCAAGGCGCGCTCGGCCGAGATGAAGGCGCAGTGGGAAAAGGAGAAGGAGGCGATCAAAGAGATCTCAGAGCTCAAAGAACGCCTCGAGCAGGCGCGCGTGGACGCAGAGCAGGCCGAGCGCGAGGCCAACCTGCAGCGCGCCGCGGAGCTTCGCTACGGCGAGATCCCCGAACTCGAAAAGCAGGTCGGCGCGCTGGAAGCGGCCGAGCACGAAAGAGGCGACGGCGACGGCCCGCGCTTCCTCAAGGACGAGGTCGACGCAGACGACGTGGCCGAGGTGGTGGCGCGGTGGACGGGGATTCCCGTCAGCCGGCTGATGGAGGGCGAGACCGAGAAGCTGATCCACATGGAGGAACGCCTGCACGAACGGGTTGTGGGCCAGGACGAGGCGATCGAGGCAGTGGCCACGGCGTTGCGGCGCTCGCGCGCGGGCCTGCAGGACCCCAACCGCCCGATCGGCAGCTTCCTGTTCCTGGGCCCCACCGGCGTGGGCAAGACCGAGCTCGCGCGCGCCCTGGCCGAGTTCATGTTCGACTCAGAACAGGCGATGGTGCGCATCGACATGTCCGAGTACATGGAGAAACACAGCGTCTCGCGCCTCGTGGGCGCGCCTCCGGGCTACGTGGGATACGAAGAGGGCGGCCAGCTGACCGAGGCCGTGCGCCGGCGGCCGTACACCGTGGTGCTGCTCGACGAGATCGAGAAGGCCCACCCAGACGTGTTCAACACGCTGCTCCAGGTGATGGACGACGGGCGCCTCACAGACGGGCAGGGGCGCACCGTGGATTTCAAGAACACGGTCCTGATCATGACCTCGAACCTGCCCGTGGGCCAGCCGCCCGACGGCTCGGACAGCCGCGACGGCGCGGGCTCCGCCGCCGACGCGCGCCTGCGCAACGAACTGCTGCAGTACTTCAAGCCGGAGTTCATCAACCGCCTCGACGACATCGTGCGCTTCCACGCGCTCACGCGCGAGCAGATCGCCGAGATCGTCAACATGCAGGTGGCCGGCGTGATCGCGCGCGTGGCAGAGCGCGGCGTCACGCTCACGATCACCGAGAAGGCGCGCGAGCTGCTCGCCAACCTCGGCTATGACCCCCACTACGGAGCGCGCCCGCTGCGCCGCGTGATCCAAAAGCAGCTCATCGACCGGCTCGCGCTGGCGATGCTCGAAGGCGAGCTGCGCGAAGGCGACAGCGCCGAGGTCGACGCAGCCAACGGCGAGATAGTCGTCGAGAAGCACGCGCTCGAGCCCGCGGCGGCGTAGGCGGCCGCGTGCGCCTGGCCGGCGCTCAGCCGGTCACGGCCCAGGTGCCGAAGTCCAAGGCGGCTTTTTCTTTTTCGCTGCTGCTGAAGTGGATCTGGAAGCCGTACGCATCTGCGCCGTGCAGGACTCCGGTGGAGGGCGGAGTTATTTCGCCAGACGCCGCATTTTCGCGTTGGGTCTCGTACACGCACAGGTTGCCGCCGGCCGCTTCGGGTTTGCTGTGCGAGCCCGGGCATTCGGTGGTTCCGCCCCCGCCTTCGGCGATGAAGTGAACGTGCGAGCCGTCGAGCGAGCCGGCCAGCGGGATGCGGAAGTTCTCGCTCGTGCCGATGACGGCGCCGCCGAGCCCCCACGCGGCGTAGGTCCCGATCTCGCTCTGCCCTTTTGCGAGCACCTGCGCGGGACTGCCTTCCTTGCCTTCTTTGCCGGCGGGCCCTTCTTTCCCTGGCGCCCCTTCCTTGCCCTGCGCGCCTTCGTTGCCGATCAAACCCCTGGCGCCGGTCTGGCCTCTCGCGCCCGGCTTGCCCTTCAGCGACTTGAGCACCTTGGGACTGATCTGCGCCGTTGAGTTGATCAGGTAGTGCCTTGCGGCGAGCGCGCCGCCGCTCATGGCGAAGAACAGCGCGAGCGTGGCCGTCACGTTGGCGTAGCTGAGGTGTCTGCGCATGGCGTCCTTTCCGCGGCGTGGATCCCGACAGCGCCGCGTGTAACTGCGGCAAACGAGCTGCTCAAGGCCAACTGAGCCCCCGTTGATCGGACGAATGGTCTAGGTCGGCTTGCGGTCGAGGCCCTCGCGCGGCGGATCGGGTAAAACCCGCGCCCCGGCCCGATCGATGCACCACCAGCGAGGAGAGACAGATGCCGACCTACATCATGCTCGCGAGCCTCACGCCCGAGGGCGTGCAGACCGTCAAGAACAACCCTCAGCGCATCAAGGAGGTCAACAACGAGGTCGAGCAGCTCGGCGCCACGGTGAAGGCGCAGTGGGCGACCCTCGGCCACGTCGACTTCATCACGATCGTTGAGGCGCCCGACGAGAGCACGATCGCGCGCGTCTCGCTGGAGCTCGGCTCGCGCGGCACCGCGCGCTATGAGACGCTCGTGGCGATCCCCGTCGAGGACTTCATCTCGTCGCTGTAGGAGAGCTAAATATGCTGCTGCTTGTATGAGTGAGCACAGCAGCGGCCTCCGCGCAGAGCACGGCGACCCGCGCGGCGGCGCGCCCGACGTCGCCCTCGCTCCCGAGCCGATCGCCGAGGCCGAGGTCGAGGCAGAGCTCGCGGGGATCGACGTCGATGCGCCTCGCGTGGGCATCGTGATGGGCTCAAAGAGCGACATGGAGATGATGCAGCAGGCCGCGCGCGAGCTCGAAGAGCGCGGAATCCTGCACGAGGTGCGGGTGATGTCTGCGCACCGCGAACCCGACGTGGTGGCTGACTACGCCAAGAACGCGCACATGCGCGGGCTGCGCGCGATCATCGCCGGCGCCGGCATCTCCGCAGCGCTGCCCGGGGCGGTTGCCGCACACACCGACCTGCCAGTGATCGGCGTACCGCTGTCCGGCCGCCTCAGCGCGGCCGGCGGGCTCGATGCGATCCTGTCGATCGTGCAGATGCCGCCGGGCGTGCCCGTCGCGTGCGTGGGGCTGAACAACCCGCGCAACGCCGCGATCCTCGCCGCCCAGATCCTCAACGCGTGAGCCGCCGGGCATGATCGCCCGCTACACGCGTCCCGAGCTTGGCCGCCTGTGGACCGACGCGGCGCGCATGGAGTCCTGGCGCCTCGTCGAGGTGGCGGCCTGCGAGGAGCTGCCACAGCTGCTCGAGCCCGAGCGCGGTCCCACCGCGGCGGAGCTAGAGGCGATTCGCGCCGCGACGTTCACCGTCGATGCGGTGCGCGAGCGCGAGCGCGTGACCGAGCACGACGTGGCGGCGTTCGTAGACGTGCTCGCGGCGTCCGCCGGGGAGGCCGGACGCTGGATCCATTTCGGCCTCACCTCCTCGGACGTGCTCGACACGGCGCTTGCGCTTCAGCTTCGCGCCGCCGGCGAGCAGATCCTTCCCGGCGCCCACGCGCTGGTCACGGCGCTCGCCGGGCGCGCGCGCGAGCACGTCGACACGCTGTGCGCGGGCCGCACGCACGGGATGCACGCCGAGCCCACGACCTTCGGCGTGAAGCTCGCCGGGTTTGCCTTCGAGGCCCACCGCAACGCGCTGCGCCTCGAGCGCGCCTTCTCTCAGGCTGCCGTGGGCGCCGTTTCGGGCGCGGTGGGCACCTACTCGGCGACCGATCCCGCGTTTGAGGCGCATCGGAATCTCGGACGGTTGCAGCGGGCGTTTGCGCAGGCGTCCGTGGGGGGGCTGTCGGGCGCGGTCGGGACCTACGCCGCGACCTCGCCGGACTTCGAAGCGCGGGTGCTGACGCGGCTGGGGCTGGAGGCC
>DASZFR010000265.1:0-8991 GCA_035939635.1 Solirubrobacteraceae bacterium | reverse complement strand
ACGTGGTCGAGCGGCCCTTGGTAATCCACGTCCGTTGTGCCCACGAGCGCGCGCCCGAGCCAGGGCAGCGCGAAGATCGTGCGGCCCTCGCCCGCTGGCACGATCGCGCCGGCGAGCAGCGGCAGGTCGGTTTGCGCGAGCGTGATGTGGGTGCCGCGGCTGGGGCGGATGCGCGGCAGCTCGGCCTCGCCGTGCAGCTCGTCGGGGCGCAGTTGGTCGGCCCACACGCCGGTCGCGTTGACCACGTTGGCCGCGCGCACCTGCAGCTCGGCGCCGCTCTCGGCGTCCACCGCGCGCACGCCCGTCGTGCGCCCGTCGTCCGCGAGTAGCCCGGTGACGTCCAGGCGGTTGGCGCACACGGCGCCGAAGCGCTCGGCCTCGCCGAGCACCGTGAGCACGAGGCGCACGTCGTCGGTCTGGCAGTCATAGAACAGGTAGCCGCTCGTCGGCGCCCGCGTGCCCAGCGCGGGGAGCAGATCGACGACCTCCTCGCCCGAGACCACGCGGTGGCGCTCGGGGCTCCAAGACTGTCCTTCCTCGCTGCCGTTGGGCGATTCGCGCTGGTCGCCCGACGGATACCCGCGAGCGCCCGCGGAGCGCTCGGCGGCGCGGGCGCGCCGGACGCGCCGCGAACGCAGCCGGTCGCGGTCCACCGACATCACGTCGTACAGGTTCAGCCCGACGCCCATGAGGCGGTCCGGGCGCGCTCCTTCGAACGCGGGCACCACCATCGGCAGGGGACGCACCAGGTGCGGCGCGAGCGCGACCATCAGCTGCCGCTCGAGCAGCGCCTCGCGGACGAGGCCCAGGTCGAAGTTCTGCAGGTAACGCAGCCCGCCGTGCACGAGCTTGCTCGAGCGACTCGACGTCCCCGACGCGAAGTCAGCGCGCTCGAGCAGCGCCACGCTGTAGCCGCGCGTGGCCGCGTCGAGCGCCACGCCCGCGCCGGTGATGCCACCGCCGACGACCGCCACGTCGAACTCGTTGTCTGCGAGCGCGGCGAGCGCCTGTGCGCGTTCGATCACTTTTCTCAGTGTCTCAGAGCGTCGCCGCGGTGGCCGGCGGCGCTCAGATCTGCGCTAGCTCGGCGGTGATTTCTCCGACCGCCGACTTGGCGTCGCCGAACAGCATCGAGGTCTTGGGCTCGTAGTAGAGCTCGTTTTCGATGCCGGCGAATCCGGGGTTCATCGAGCGCTTGATCACGATCACAGAGCGGCTGTCCGCGACTTCGAGGATCGGCATCCCGTAGATGGGCGAGGACGGCGTGTTCTTGGCGGCGGGGTTGGTGACGTCGTTGGCGCCGATCACGAGCGACACGTCCGTGCGCGGGAACTCCGGATTTGCCTCGTCCATCTCCTTGAGCTGGTCGTAGGGCACGTCGGCCTCCGCAAGAAGAACATTCATGTGGCCGGGCATCCGCCCGGCCACGGGATGGATCGCGTAGACGACTTCGACGCCGCGCGATTCAAGCTCTTTGGCCAGCTCGCGCACCGCGTGTTGCGCCTGGGCAACGGCCATGCCGTAGCCGGGGACGACCACGACGCGGTTTGCGTAAGCGAGCTGGATCGCGGCATCTGCCGCGCTCGTGGAACGCACGACACCGGCATGCTCGCCTGCCCCGGTGGCGCCCTCGACCACCCCCCCGCCGCCAAACCCGCCCGCGACGATCGCGGGGATCGAGCGGTTCATCGCCTGGGCCATGAGGTTGGTGAGGATCGAGCCCGACGCGCCGACGATCATGCCCGCGACGATCAGCGCGGTGTTGTTGAGCGCGACCCCCGTCGCCGCCGTCGCGAGCCCGGTGAAGGCGTTGAGCAGCGAGATGACCACCGGCATGTCGGCGCCGCCGATCGGGAGCACGACCGCGTTGCCGAGGAGCGCCGCGCATACCAGCAGGCCGATGAATATCCCCTGCGAGCTGTCTCCGGCTGCGATGTCCACGCCGGCAGCGATCGCGAGCGTGAGCAGCACGAGGTTGACCGCCTGCTGCCCCGCGCCGAGCGTTATCGGTCGTCCCGGCAGGATTTCCTGGAGCTTGCCGAACGCGATGTTCGAGCCCCAGAACGAAATCGAGCCGACGATCGCGGCGAACAGCGAGAAGATCGCGATGTAGGTGGGCGTGTGCGAGTAGCCGTGCGTGAGGCGGAACTCCGACCAGGCGATCAGGAACGCCGCGCCGCCGCCCACGCCGTTGAACAGCGCGACCATCTGCGGCATAGCGGTCATCTTCACCTGGCGTGCCGCGGGGATCCCCACGGCCGTGCCGAGCGCAATGCCAAGAGCGATCAGGCCCCAGTTGCCCTCGTGGCGGTTCAGCAGCGTTGCGACCACCGCGATCAGCATGCCGACGGCCGCGATGCGGTTGCCGCGCACCGCGGTGGTGGGCGCGGCCAGGCCGCGCAGGCCCTGGATGAACAGGGAGAAGGCGATGATGTACAGAACCGCGAGGAAGTTCGGGTTCTGGACGAAGAAGCTGCCGAGGACCGGGTGAATCAATGCGCGCCCGCGTCTTTCGGCGCGCCACCGTCCTGCGCCGCGCCGGCAGCTCCACCCGCGGCGGCCGACCCGTCCTGCGCGGCCGCGGGTGGGGGCTTGGGCTTGGCCTTGAACATCTCGAGCATCCGGTCCGTGACGAGAAAGCCGCCGACGATGTTGATCGTGCCGAACGTGATCGCGATGACGAGGATGATCTTGTTGAACGTGCCGTTGCCCGCGAAGCCGATCACAAGCAGGCCGCCGAGCAACACGATCCCGTGAATCGCGTTGGTGCCCGACATCAGCGGCGTGTGCAGCGTGTTGGGCACCTTGGAGATCACCACGAAGCCGATGAAGCCGGCTAGCACGAGGATCGCGAGGTTGGTCGTGAGGATGCTCGCGACGATCATGCAGCCGCCTCCACCGTGGCGCGCGCACCGGGGTTGACTATCTCGCCGTCGCGCACCACGCAAGCACCCGCGATCACCTCATCGTCGAAGTCGAGCTTGAGCTGGCCCTGCTCGTCGATCATCAGCTCGAGCAGCGCGAGCACGTTGCGCGCAAACAGCTGCGAGGAGTGCTCGGCCATGGACGACGGCAGGTTTAGCGGCGAGACGATCTTGACGTCGTGGCGCACCACCGTCTGGCCCGGCTCGGTGAGCTCGCTGTTGCCGCCGGCCTCACCGGCGAGATCAACCACCACAGAACCCGCCTTCATCCCTTCGATGGCCTCGGCGGTGACCAGCTTCGGAGCAGGTCTCCCGGGCACGAGCGCGGTTGTGATGACGACGTCAAAGCCCTTGATCGCCTCGGTGAGCGCCTCCTGCTGGCGGCGTCGCTCCTCCTCGGACAGCTCGCGCGCGTAGCCACCCTCGCCGCTGGCCTCGAGGCCCAAGTCCAGCCACTGGGCGCCGAGCGAGCTCACCTGCTCGGCCACCTCCGGGCGCACGTCGTAACCGGTCGTTCGCGCCCCGAGACGCTTGGCCGTCGCGAGCGCCTGCAGGCCGGCGACGCCAACGCCCAGCACGAGCAGCTTGGCGGGCGGGATGGTGCCGGCGGCGGTCATCAGCATGGGGAAAAAGCGCTCGAGCTCCTCGGCCGCGAGGATCACGGCCTTGTAGCCCGCGACGTTGCTCTGCGAGGAGAGCGCGTCCATCGACTGCGCGCGCGAGATGCGCGGGATCGCCTCCATCGCCAGCGCGGTGACCTTCGCGTCCGCGAGCGCGCGGATCGTGGCTGGGCTTGTGAGCGGAGCGAGAAAGCCCACCACGACCGAATCCGGTCCAAGGTTTGAGATCTGCTCGGCCTGCGGCGGTGAGATCACCACGACCAGGTCCGCGCGCCAGACCAGCAGCGGCTCGTCGGCGATCGTCGCCCCGGCTTTGCGGTAGGCGTCGTCGGACAGCAGAGCCCCGGCTCCGGCTCCGGATTGCACCAGAACCTCGAGCCCTTTGCCCTGCAGCCTGCTGATCACCTCCGGCACGAGCGCCACACGATGCTCGCCCGCTGCTGTCTCCTTCGGAACTCCGATCCGCATGTGCTGGGCGCCAACGTATCCGATCCCGCATCCCCGCGGCTGGCCATATCATCGACACAGAGGCCGTCTCAGACCCGCGATGACAGTCAACCTGACCCGCATTTACACCCGTCTCGGCGACGACGGCGAGACCCATCTCGGCGACATGAGCCGTGTATCCAAGGTGCACCCGCGCGTCGAGGCCTACGGCACCGTGGACGAGCTCAACGCGTTCATCGGCGCCGCGCTGCTCGCGCCCGACATGCCCGCCCAATTCGCCGACTGGCTGCGCCGCGTGCAAAACGACCTGCTCGACGTGGGCGCCGATCTGTCGGTCCCGCCACCTGCGGCGGAGGACGCGAAGGCAAGCGAGCGCCCGCGCCTGCGCGTGGACGCGGCCTACACCGAGTGGCTGGAGCGCGCGTGCGACAACGTCAACGCCAAGCTCGAGCCGCTGCGCTCGTTCGTGATACCCGGCGGCACTCCGGCGGCGGCGCAGCTGCACATCTGCCGAACGGTGTGTCGCCGCGCCGAGCGCCGCGCGCTGGCGGTGGGCAACGAGGGCAACCCTGAGGTTGTCCGCTATCTAAACCGGCTCTCGGACCTGCTGTTCATCCTCAGCCGAGCAGCCAACGCGCAGCGCGAGGGCGCAGATTCCGAGCCGCTGTGGGATCCCGGCGCGCACGGCTCGGGCTCGCGCTGAGCTGAGCTGAGCGGGCTAAGTTGACGGCCGTCGCCGCCGTCGCAGCGCGGCAACCGCGAGCGCTGTCCACAGCGCCGCGACCAGATAGCCGCCGAGCACGTCGCTGGGCATGTGCCACGCCTGGATCAGCAGCGCGCACCCGACCGCCAGCGCAAACCCGACCCCGACCACGGCGACCAACGGACGCGCGCGCCTGGGTGCGAGCAGGGTCGCCGCCAGCGCCAGCGCCAGCGCCGCGGCGGAGTGCCCGCTGGGCCACGACGCGGCGCCGATGTGAACCGCGCCGGCGCGCGCGTGCGAGTGCGCGAGCAGCGGCTTGAGCAGCTCCGCGCTGAGAGGCGCGAGCAGCACGATCGCAGCGGCGGCCGCGGCCTCGGGCGGGCGTCGGCGGACAAGCCCAAACGCCACAAGCGCAGCTCCCACCACCGCCAGGGGCAGCGGGTCGAGCAGATTCAGCAGTGTGTTGGCCGCCGAGTCGACGTGGGGACCGCTCAGCAGCGTGAAGTGGCGCAACAGAATCGCGTCTTTGATGTGCGCGGCCGGCACGAGCTCGGCCACCACCCACACGAGCGCAAGCGCCATCGCGCACAGTGCAGCGACGAACAATGCTCGGTCGGCGCGCGGCGGCGCGCCCGAAGCGAACGACGCCGGCGTTTGCCGGTAATCGATGCTGTGACTGGCAGAGCTCACTCGCAGTGAGGTTACGCGGGCCGCTTAAGCGCGCCTGAAGCTCACACGGGAAGGACGCGCCGCTGCAGGGCGATCAGCGCCTGCGCGGTGACCCAAACCGGCGTCTGCGCGCTGGTACGCGAGTAGCGAATGCTGCCGTCCGGGGCGGCGAGGCTTTCCAGATATTCGATCGGCGAGCGGCTGCCGCGCCGCCGGACCAGCGCCGGGTCGCGTCCCGCGGCGAGCAACCCCTGGGCCGCCCACGCGGTCGACTGGGAATTGGACTGGCCGCCGGGTTTCTGCGGCAATCCGCCGTCGAGGTTCTGGGCGCGGCCCAGGTAATTCACCGCCGCGGAAAGCGCCCGCCGGTTGTGCGCGCCCGCGTCGAACAGCGCCTGCAGCACCGCGCCGGTGTCGTCGACGTCGCTGGGCGCTCCGCGCCTGGCGAAGCCAAAGCCGCCGTCTGAGCTTTGCTGGCGCTCCAGCCACCCCGACGCTTCCCGGACCGCCCCGTAGCGCGGCGAATGCCCAGCGGCGGTGAGCGCGATGACCGCAAACGCGGTGAGGTTGACCTGGTCGCCGAAGGAGTTGTCACGGGAGCGGCCGCGCAGGAGTTCGGCGGGCAGGTCATAGCCGCCGAACGAGTACGCCGAGGCGCCACAGGCGTGTGCGGCGAGGATCGTGCGCTCGACGTCGCCCACGCCGCTGAGCGTGTGAACCTGGGCCTCCATGTAGTCGAGCGGAGAACGGCCTCCCTGGCGCACGCCCACCGGACTGCGTCCGCTCGCGGCGAGGGCCATCGCCGCCCAGGCGGTGTAAAGCTCGCTGCTCGCCTGCCCGCGCGCCGCGCCAAAGCCGCCATCGCTGTTTTGCGATCCGACCAGGTAGGAGATCTCACGCGATGGCCCGACGGCGGTCGCGCGCGCCGAGGCCGGCGGGGCCGCCGCGGCCGGACCGTCGTAGCGCGCCGCGTTGGCGCGCTCGGCCGGCGCGGCGCCGAGCGCCGACCAGGCAACGGCCGCAGCGCACAGCACCATCAGCGGAAGGCGCCAAATCTCCTGCTGGCGGCCGGACCCGTTCGCCGGGGACGCGCCTAGGGCCCGGGTCGCGCCGGCGCCCGCCGGCAGGTCCCGGGGCGCCGCGGGCCGCTCGGCCGGGCGCTCCCAAGTCACATGCATGCGCAGTTGCACGCGTGCGAGCACGCGTGCGAGCTCGGGCCCGAAGGCCAAGCCGAACAGCAAGCTCGCCACGGCGTCTGTGATGTCGAATGGGAGCGCCGTGGCGCTCGCTGCGAGAAGCGCGGCGGGCGTGTGGCTCGCGCCGACGGTCCACGTGTAGACGTTCATCACCTCCTTGGCGGCAAGCGCGCAAACCGCGCAGGCGATCGCGATGCCGGCGCGTCGCAGCGAACGCGATGAGACGCGTCCCACCGCCGCGCCGACTAGGCCAACAGCGCCCCACGCTGCCATCTGCCACGGCGTGTACGGGCCCTGCCCCAGGAGCATGTTCGACGCGAGCATTCCCAGCGCGCCGACGCTGAAGCCCGGCAGCGGTCCGAGCGCGTAGCCGACCACGAAGGTCATCGCGGTGATCGGCTTGACATCGGGCAGCGCCACGAACGCATCGCGTCCCAGCGCGGCGAGCGCCGCAAGCGTGGCGACCAGGGCCACCATTCGCGCGGGCGGCCGTGCGCGCTCGTAGGCGAGCCACCCGACCGCGAGCACGAGTGCCACGACGACAAACGCGGACACCGGCCAGCTCACGGTGACGACCTCATACGGCGACCTCTTGCACGGGCCCGCGACGCGCCAGCAGCTCTGCGCCCTCGTGCGGAAGCAGCGCTCCTCCCGCGCCCTGCAGTATGCGCGCGGTCTCGGTGGCGAAGTACCAGCCGCCCGACAGAAGCTCTGTTGCGGGCCCGTCGGCGATCACGCGGCCCTCGGCCAGAAGGACCGCGCGCTGCGCGCAAGCCGCAGCGAACTCGGGGTCGTGAGTGGCCACGATCACCGCCTGCCCGGCACTGGCCCTGAGCCGCAGCTCCCGGGCGAGCTCGGCCTTGGCTTCGCGGTCCATCCCGCGCGTGGGCTCGTCCAGGGCGACCACGGCCGGTGCCTCGCGTGGCTGGCCGTGGCCACCGCCGCCGGCAGTGGGGGCGGCGCCGGCGACGATCGCAAGCGCGAGGCGCTGGCGCTCGCCGCCGGAGAGATCGCGCGGATGGCGCTCGCCGAGCTCCGCGAGCCCGGCGGCGCGCAGCGCGTCCGGCCCAGCCTCGTCGCGCACGCGCTGGTGCAGAAAGTAGTCGCCAGGGTTCTGCAGCAGCAGCGCGACGCGGCCCGCGCACGTGATCCGCCCTCGCGTCGGCGCGAGCAGCCCGGCGGCGTGGCGCAGCAGCGTCGACTTGCCCGCGCCGTTTCGCCCCATCAATGCGACGCTCTCGCCCGGCGCCAGGCTGAGCGTCGCCCCGCGAAGAAGAGCCGGGCCGTCGCGCAGCTCGTGCCACACGCCGCGCATCGACAGTGCCTCCCCCCCGCGCCGGCGCTCGCGCTTCGGCCGGCGCTGCGCGGCCTCTGGCACGACCGCGCGCTCCGGGAGCAGCCCGTGCCGGCGCAGCACCGCGCGCGCCTCGCGCACCCCCACGGGGGCCGGCTGGAGCCCGCACAGCGAGAAGAGCTTGGCTGCGGGTGTCTGCAGCGCCGGCGCACGCGCGCCGGCCCAGCGCAGAAAAGAGCGCGGGCTTCCGTCGTGCACGACACGCCCGTGCTCGAGCGCGATCACGCGGCCGGCCGCGTGCAGACAGCGCTCGAGGCGATGCTCGGCGAGCAGGATCGTGGTCTCCCACTCCTCGTTGAGCCGGCGCAGCAGCCCCAGCAGCTCGTCGCCCGCCACCGGGTCAAGCTGCGAGGTGGGCTCGTCGAGCAGAATCAGCGGGGGCTTGGTGGCAATCGCGGCGGCGAGCGCCACGCGCTGCTTCTCGCCGCCGGAAAGCTCGTACGTGCCGCGGTCGAGGAGATGGTCGATGCCGAGCGCGAGCGCGACCTCCTCGACGCCGCGCGCCACCGCGGTGGAGCTCTGCCCGCGACTTTCGAGCGTGAGCGCGATCTCCGCGCGCACCGTGCTCGTCACGAGCTGCGTCTCGGGGTCCTGGAACAAAGCGCCGGCAACCTGCCCAAGCAGCGCGGGACCGTGGTCACTGGTGTTGCGCCCGGCGACGACGACGGTGCCGGCAAAGCTGCCGCCGTGGAAGTGCGGCACGAGACCGCAGGCCGCCCGCAGCACCGTCGACTTGCCGTGACCGGACAGACCGGCAAGAAGGCAGAACTCGCCCGGCTGTAGCTCGAAGCTCACCTCATCGAGCGCCGGCCCGGCGACGCCTGGGTAGCGGTAGGTGACCTCGTCGAAGCGAAGTAGCGCGCTCATCGCACTATCCCGCGCCGGTCGCATGCGGGCGCTGCAATCACTGCGAAGAGCGCCAGGCAGAAGAGCACGGTGTTCGCGCCCAACGCGAGATGCAGTCGCGGGTAGGCGGTGAACGAGAACGCGGACGACGCGCCGAGGACCAGCCCGAGCACCGCGACCGCCGACAACGCATACGCAACGTCGTGGCGCGACCACGGACGCCTGCTGGGCC
>DASZFR010000264.1:0-2802 GCA_035939635.1 Solirubrobacteraceae bacterium | reverse complement strand
GAGCAGCATCAGGACAGCCACAGTCGCCGCGCCCATCCGCGCGATGCGTGCTGCTCCCCCCATAGCAATCTGACCCCCAACCATGGCGCCTCGCCGGGTACGGCTTTTCCTTTAGCTGCCAGCCTTTCTCCTAGGCAGTGGCGTCTCCGCCGCGACCGATGATAAAGCGCCCTCGTCCAAATGGGAAACGCCTACCGCACGATTGCAAAGCTCTCATTCTGGGTCGTTTGCAGGCGCAATCGCGGCGCCTGCAACACCCGCTAGGCGAGCGCGCGACGCATCCAGACGTGAGCGATCCCGGCCTCCTGGAAGTGCTCCGACACGGCCCGAAATCCGGCCTGCTCGTATAGACCCACGGCTCGCACCTGGGCGGCCAGCCGCGCTTCGCTGCAGCCGCGCTCGAGCGCCGCCCGCAGAGCCGCGTCAAGCATGGCGCTCGCGATCCCGCGCCGGCGCCAGCCGGCGTCCACCGCAATGCGGCCGACTCGCGCGACCTCGTTGCAGAGGACCAGGCGAAGTGTGCCTACCACCCCGCCGCCGGCGCCGACGGCGACCATGTGCATCGCCCGGTCGTCCAGCGCATCGCGCTCCTGGCTCAGCGGGACACCTTGCTCGTCGCAGAAGACGCGCTCTCTGAGTCTGAAGGCCTGCTCGATCTCCGCCCAATCGCGCGCCCAACGCAGCTGCGGCGCCTGTAGCGATCGGGGCGGGTGTGGCGTGTTCGGGGTGGCGCTCGACACCGAAGTGATCTTCGCAGCGCAGCGGCGACGCGACCGCACCGAGCGACGGCGGGGCGCGGCGCGGCCGCGCCGCGGCCGCCGTGGCGACCGACCGGGACCGCAACGGCGCGGCACGAGCCGCCGCTTGAGCGATACTCGGACATCAGCGATGTCCGGGCCCGAGCTGGGATTGGCCGTTTCGGTGTTCCTCGCCTGTGCGGTTGAGGCGGTCGAGGCGCTGACGATCGTGCTGGCGGTGGGCACCACTCGCAGTTGGTCGTCCTCGCTTTATGGCGCGGGGACCGCACTGCTCGCGCTGGCGGTGATCGTCGGCGCGCTCGGCCCAGCGCTCACCGCCCTACCGATCGACGTGCTTCGCGTGGGCGTGGGCGCGCTGCTGCTCGTGTTCGGCTTGCAGTGGCTGCGCAAGGCGTTGCTACGCGCGGCGGGTCTGCGCGCGCTGCACGACGAGTCGGCGGCGTTCGCGGCCGAGACCGGCGCTGCGCGCGCCGCCGGCGCATTGCACAAGGACGGGATCGATCCATACGCGTTCGCGGTGTCGTTCAAAGGCGTGCTGCTCGAGGGGCTGGAGGTGGCCCTGATCGTGCTCACCTTCGGCGCCAACGTGCATCGCATCGGTCTGGCCGCGGCGGCGGCCGGCGCCGCGGTGCTGGTGGTCGTGCTAACGGGACTCGCGGTTCGTGCGCCGCTCGCGCGCGTCCCGGAGAACACGATGAAGCTGGGCGTCGGCGTGTTGCTCACCTCGTTCGGGATCTTCTGGGGTGGCGAGGGCGCCGGTGCCTCGTGGCCGGGGGGGGACGCGGCATTGCTCGTCATCGTCCCTGGCTTGCTGGTCGCGTCGCTGGCGATGGTCGCATGGCTGCGGCGCTCCCCCGCCCGCGTCAAGGCGGCGGGCGAACCGGCATGAAGCGAGTGCGCGCAACGGCGCTCGCGGCCTGGGAGTTCGTGGCGGGCGACGACTGGCCGACCGCTGTGGGCGTCGTCGCCGCGATCGGCGTCACGGCGCTGATCGCCGATTCTGGCGCCGCCGCGTGGTGGGTTATGCCGACCGCTGTTGTGGCGCTCCTGGTCCTCTCGCTGCGCCGAGCGCGGCGCTGACGAACAGCCGCGCGCGCTAGGTCCGGCTCGCGAACGGCAGCGAGAGCAGCGGCGAACCAGCCGCGGCGGGCGCCGCAGGCGTGGCCTCGCCGGGTCGCGCGCCCCACTCGTCGATGAAGGCCTTGACAACGGACGGATCGAACTGGCTGCCTGCGTTTCGCTGCAGCTCCGCAATCGCGTGCTCGTCGCTGGTGGCCGGTGCGTACGGCCTCTTTGACACCATCGCCTGGAACGCGTCGCAGACGCCGATGATCCGCGCCCCGAGCGGAATCGCCTCACCGATCAGGCCGTCGGGGTAGCCGCTCCCATCCCAGTGCTCGTGGCTTGAGCGTACGAGCGCCGCCACCGGTCCCAGCGCTGGGGCCGATGAGAGGATTCGCTCGCCGATGATCGTGTGGCGCCGCAGAAACGCCCGCTCGCGATCGCTGAGCCCTTTGACGTTATTGATTATCTCGTCCGGGATCGCGGCCTTGCCCACGTCATGCAGGTTCGCCGCTCGCACGAGCTCGTCGAGCTGCTCGCCCTCGATGTTCATGCGACGCCCCACCGCCGCCGCAAGTCTGCCGACCTCGGCGAGGTGCTCGTGCAGGTCTGGCTGGCGCTCGCGCAGCACCGTGAGCAAGACGTCGTGGGTCTGCTGGCGCGCCGACGCGGCGCGAGTCCCGCCCTTGTGGGCGTACATCCGGTCGTCGGCCATGCGCAGCGCGCGCGTGGAGGTCTGCGCTTCGTCGGGCACGATCACGTGGCCGAACGAGGCGCTCACGCGGAATCCCTCGCCCGAGGCCGACAGCGCAGTCGACGCGCTGCCGATGATCAGCCGCGCGTGCGGAGGTGTGCCGCGCAGCAGCACGCAGAACTCATCTCCGCCGAGCCGGTACGCCTCGCCACAGGAGCTAACAGCATCGGCGAGCCGGTGCCCCAGATGCGACAGCAGCACGTCGCCGGCCATATGACCGAAGCTGTC
>DASZFR010000263.1:0-18810 GCA_035939635.1 Solirubrobacteraceae bacterium | reverse complement strand
GAGATCGATGGCCGCGCGCACGCCGTCCTCTTCGCCGAGCAGCTTTTCTGCCGCTCCGAGCGCTTTGCCGATCACCTCGAGGGCCTCGCCGTCGGATCCGGGGTTGGGATCGCGGCAGGCGGCGCTCGCCATTTCCAGCATCGCCGCTGCCTGCTCTGCCGCACCACCGAAGATCGCCGGCCCGACCAGGCTGCAGTAGCCGTAGACGCGCGCCAGGCGCCCCGACAGCGTGATCTCGGACCCGCGCCGCGGCGGCGTGACCGGCGGCAGCTCACCGTGGTCCATCAGCATCGACATGGTGCCCCCGAGCACGTTCAAAGTCGTCTGCTCGTCCAGGCCGGCCTGACGCGCCACCCGCAGCGCGAGATACAGCGTCGGCGCCGGGCGCCCGTAGGGCGGGTCTGAGGCGAACACGATCCGCTCCGCCGGCGCGCGCGCGAAGAGCTCGATGACGTCGAGCGAGAAGAAGCACGAGATGTCGTACAGCACGCGATCGTGGTCGGCCAGGCGCGTCGTGAGGATGCCCTGGTCGCAGATCGCGCCGTGCGCGAGGATCAGCGCGGTCTGGGGGTGGCGCAGCGCCAGGTCAACGAGCCCATCGGCGAGAGGCGGCAGGCCGCGGCCGGCGTGGATCAGGAGCGGTACCCCCGCGCTTTCGGCCAGCCCGAACACGTCGTCCATCTCCTTGCCGTCGAACACGAAGTCCTGCGCGCGCGGATGCAGCTTTATCCCGCGCGCGCCCGCCTCCAGGCAGCGCTCGCTCTCGGCCAGCGGTTCTTCGGCCGGATCGAGGCGGCAGAACGGGAGCAGGCGGCCGTCTGTTTCCGCCGCCCAGGCGAGCACGCGGTCGTTGGGCACGCGGTAAGCGGGCTGGCGCTCGGGGTCGTGCAGCGGAAACACACACGCCCGGCTTGCCTGCGCGTCGTCGAGCATTGCCAGCAGCTGCTCGGTCGTCAGCGAGCGCCCGTCCTCGTCCAGCCCCAGGTGCGTGTGCGCGTCGAACACATCCGCGCCGGCCGGGCGCAGCCTTTGCGTTTCCTCCAGAAAGGGCGCGAGCGCTCGCGCGTAAAGCGAATCGTCCACGCGGACGAACAATATTCACTCGCGCTCGCGAGGCAAACCGGTGACCGCGCGCGGCAGAGACGTCGATGCCCGCGAGCGGCGTTCCCCCAGCGCCGCCGCGGCGATACGGTCTCGCCGGTATGGAGCAGGCGGGCGCCCACCGAGTCGTTGTCGTCGGCGGCGGCTTCGGAGGCCTCGAGGCGGTGCGCGCGCTGCGGCGCGCGCCGGTCGAGGTCACGCTGATCGATCGCCGCAACTTCCACCTCTTTCAACCGCTCACCTACCAGGTCGCGACCGGGGCGCTCTCGCCCGGCGACGTCGCATATCCGCTGCGCGCGATCTTCAAACGCCAGCCCAACGTCGAGGTGATGCTCGCCGAAGTCGCGGGCCTCGATCTCGACAAGCGACAGCTTGCGCTGCGCTCCGTCGCCGGCGCGCCCGCGCCCGACTCGATCCCCTACGACACGCTCGTCCTCGCAGGGGGCTCGCAGTACTCCTACTTCGGCCACGACGAGTGGAGACAGCACGCGGCCGAGGTCAAGTCGCTGGAGAGCGCGCTGGTCGTACGCAGCCGTATTCTCGCCGCGTTCGAGGCCGCGGAGATGGAGCCCGACCCGCAGCGCCGCGCCGCCTGGCTGACATTCGTGGTGGTTGGCGCAGGCCCGACCGGAGTCGAGATAGCGGGCCAGATCGGCGAGCTTGCACGCGACACGCTGCGCCACGACTTTCGCAAGATCGACCCGCGCGCCGGACGCATCCTGCTCATCGAGACCGCCGACCGGGTGCTCACGAGCTTCCCGGAGTCGCTGTCGCACCGCGCAGAGCGTTCGCTGAAAAGGCTCGGGGTCACACCGATGCTGCAGCGAAGCGTCGTGAACATGGATCAGCACGCAGTGAGTGTCGCCGCGCCCGACGGTGCCGTCGAGCGCATCGCCGCGCACACCGTCGTGTGGGCGGCGGGCGTCACGGCATCGGGTCTCGCCGCCGAGCTGGGACGCCTGACCGGAGCAGAGTGCGACCGCGCGGGCCGCGTGCTCGTCGAATCAGACCTCACGCTCCCGTCACACCCGGAGCTGTTTGCGCTCGGGGACATGGTGCGGGTGCGCGGCAGCGACGGCTCGCCACAGCCGCTGCCGGGCGTCGCGCCCGTCGCGATGCAGCAGGGGCGTTACGCGGCGAAGGTCCTGCGCGAGCGGCTGCGCGGCCGCCAAAGCAAGCCGTTTCACTACGTGGACAAGGGCAACCTCGCCACGATCGGCCGCGCGTCGGCGGTGGCCGACCTGAAAGGTGTGAAGCTCAGCGGCTTCGTCGCGTGGCTCACCTGGGTCGTCGTGCACCTCTTCTACCTTGTGGGCTTCCAGAACCGCGTGGTGGTGTTCATCCAGTGGGCGTTCTCGTTCTTCACGCACGGGCGGGGCGCGAGGTTGATCACCGGCGAAGGCGCCGAGCCGGATGCCGCTGCGTCCAAATGAGCGCACGCCGCCGCCGCATGGGCCGCGGCGTGCGGGGGATGGCGCCGCAGGCGCGAACGTGGCCCGCCGCGCGATCGTCACAAGCTCGCGCCAACGACCCTCGTATCCTGACCTGCAGCGAATGGCGCTAGCCGACCAGATCAAGCAAGACATGCAGAACGCCCTGCGCGAGGGCGACAAAGCGAGGGTCAGCGCGCTGCGGCTGCTGCTGTCCGAGCTCCAGAAGAGCGCCAAGGACGGCTCCGACGACGACCTCGCCGTGCTGCGCCGCGAGCGCAAGCGCCGTTTGGAGGCGGCGCAGGCCTACGGCGACGCCGGGCGGGAGGACCTGCAGCGCGGCGAGCTCGCGGAAGCCGAGATGATCGCCGAGTACCTGCCGGCGCAGCTCTCGCAGGAGGAGCTGTCTGAGATCGTCAGCCAGGCCGTGCGCGACAGCGGCGCGGAGTCGGTCAAGGACATTGGTCGCGCGATGAAGCAAGCCATGGCGGCGGTCGACGGTCGCGCCGACGGCAAGGTTGTCTCCGAGCTCGTGAGGGCGTCGCTGCAGGCATGAGGACCCAGCTCGAGCTCCCCGACGACGTTGCGGTCGAGCTTGCAGGCAGCCAGGACGCGGTGCTGCGCGCGCTGCAGGAGCACCTCGACTGCAAGGTCTTCTTGCGCGGCAACCTGCTCACGTTCGACGGCGATGAGCCCGACACCAACGCCGGCGAGCGCGTCGTGCGCGAGCTTTCGGACCTGATCGCGCGAGGGCATCAGATCAGCCCCGGCACGATCGCCGCGGTGACCGGCGCGCTCGACGCGCACGAGTCGCCGGCGCGCGTGCTCGAGGACGTCGTCTGGCGCCATCGCGGGCTGCGCGTCGCGCCCAAGACCGTCAACCAGAAGCGCTACGTGGACTCGATCCGCCGCAGCACGATCACGTTCGGCGTGGGCCCGGCGGGTACCGGCAAGACGTTCCTGGCCGTGGCGATGGCCGCCGCCGCGCTCGCGCGCCACGAGGTCAACCGCATCATCCTCACGCGCCCCGCGGTCGAGGCGGGTGAGCGACTCGGGTTCCTTCCGGGGGACATGATGGCCAAGGTCGACCCCTACCTGCGTCCGCTGTTTGACGCGCTGCACGACATGCTCGACCCCGAGAAGGTCTCCCAGCACATCGACCGTGGCGTGATCGAGATCGCGCCGCTGGCCTACATGAGGGGCAGAAATATTAACGACTCCTTCGTCATCCTCGACGAGGCGCAGAACACCACTCCCGAGCAGATGAAGATGTTCCTCACCCGCCTGGGCTTCGGCTCGCGCATGGTGGTCACGGGCGACATCACGCAGGTCGACCTCCCCCGCGACCAGCGCTCGGGACTGATCGTCGTGGGCGACATCCTCGACGCCGTCGACGACATCGAGTTCGTGCGCTTCGACGCCGAGGACGTCGTTCGCCACCGCCTCGTGCAGCGCATCGTGGAGGCCTACGACGAGCACTCAAAACGTCAGGCTCCAGCGCAGGGCTCTGAGTCCTGACCGGGCCGTGGTAGAGGTCGAGGTCCGAGGCGTGCGGGGTCGCCGCGCGCTCGTGCCGGCCGCGGCCGAGCTGCGCGAGCTGTGCGTGCGTGCGGCCGCGGCCGCCGGGGTGCGCGACGGGCACATAGCGCTGCAGTTCGTCGACAGCGAGAAGATCGCCGCGCTAAACGCCAGATACCGCGGCAAAGCCGCGCCTACGGACGTATTGTCGTTTCCCGTGGACGGCGCCGACGCGCTCGCCGGCGGCGTGGAACGCGAGCTCGGCGACGTCGTCATCTGTGCGCAGTTGTGCGGCGACGTTCGCGTGGCGATCGTGCACGGCGTGCTGCACCTCGCGGGCTTCGATCACGAGACCGACGACGGCGAGATGCTGGCGCTGCAGCGGTCGGTCCTAGACGAACCCCGGACATGACCCGCAGCGGCTTCGTCGCTCTCGCGGGACGGCCCAACGTGGGCAAGTCAACGCTGGTCAACCGGGTCGTGGGCGAGAAGGTCGCGATCGTCTCGGACCGCCCGCAGACCACGCGACGCGCGATCCGAGGCGTGTGCGTGTACGGCGACTGCGAGCTCGTGCTCGTGGACCTTCCCGGCGTGCAGCGCCCGCGCGACGCGCTCACCGCGCGGATGGCCCAGCGCGTGGAGCAAGAGCTGGCGGGTGCCGACGCGTCGCTGTTGCTGCTCAACGCCCGGCAAGGGGTGGGACCCGGCGACCGCTTCATCGCTCGCACGCTCGCCGACCATGGCGCCTCTTCGGTGTGCGTGGCGCTCAACAAGATCGACCGGCAATCCAAGGCGGCAGTCGCGGGCGCGCTGGCGCAGGCGGCCGAGCTGCACGCCCACTGGGAGGTTTTCCCTATCTCGGCCCGCAGCGGCGAGGGCATCGACGCGCTGCTCGCCCATCTCGCGAGTCTTATGCCCGAGGGGCCCTTCATGTTCGATCCCGGCGCGAGCTCTGACCAACCGCTTGCGCAGCTGCTCGCCGAGCTGGTGCGCGAGGCCGTGATCGCTCGCACATTCCACGAGCTGCCGCACGCGGTTGAGACCGTCGTGGAAGAGATCGAACAGCGGGGGGAGGACCTCGTGAGGGTGCGGGCGCTGATCTGGGTTGAGAGCGAGTCCCAGAAGGGGATCGTGATCGGGGCGCGCGGCACCATGATCCGCGCGATCGGCACCGCCGCGCGCAAGCAGATCGAAGCCAAGCTCGGCGCACACGTGCACCTCGACGTGACCGTACGCGTGCGCCCTCGTTGGCGAAGCGACGACGCACTGCTGGACCGGTTGGGCATCACGTGAACGCCGGGTCGACGGGTGGAGCCGACAGCGTGAAGTCCAGCCAGCCTCCGCGGGCTCATGCCGGCCGCGCTTGACCGGCGTCTCGCCGGCGCAATACTCCGCCCAACGTGTCCGCGAACCTCGACCTCGTGCGCTCGATCTACGCGGATTGGGAACGCGGCGATTTCAGACGCACTGATTGGGCGCACCCAGCGATCGAAATGACCATGCCGGACACGCCCGAGGGCGCAACCCCCAAAGGCCTGGGCTCGATCGCCGACGCGTGGCGAACGTGGCTCAGCGCGTGGCGCGACTATCGCGTGACCCCATCCGAGTTCCGAGTGCTTGACAACGAGCGCGTTCTGGTCTTCGGACACATGAGCGGGCGAGGCCGGATCAGCGATGCATCCGGCGAGACAGAGTTCGTCAACCTGATTCAGATTCGCGACGGCAGCGTGACAAGGCTGGTCATGTACTCCGACCGCGATCGCGCTCTGGCCACGCTCGGCCTGGAGGAGTAAGCGGCGAACGACGTCGCGGCCTCAGCCGCGCCCGCGCGCCGCGGGCTCAGGCGCCGGAGCCTTGAAGACCTCGGCCCAGCTGCGCCGCGATACGCCGCAGCGTTTGCAGGTCAAGCGCCGCGGTGAACTGAAACGGCACCGACACCACGCGCACGTCGCCGCGCCGGCGCAGGCGCGAGACCTGGTTGTGTTGCGCGCGCGCTCTTTCGTGGACCGCTCGCGCAGCCGCGGCAGCTGCGCGAGCGGCGGGATCGTCGAGGGCCTCGACCTCGCGCAGCTCGCGCTCGGCAAAGCGCCGCGGCAGCACGCCGTTGACCACCACGGCGTGCAGCTCCGCGCCCACCTGGGCGCGCAGCTCCAGTTGCAGCTGCAGCGTCTCGCTCACCGCCATCTCCGTGGGCGCCGCCACGGCCAGGTAGCTGGTGCGCGCCGGGTCGGTCAGCAGCCCGCGTACGCGCTGGGCCTGCGTGGCGACCACGCCGACACGCGCGATAGCGCCGAACGTCACCGGCGAATGCAGCATCGCAAGCGCGTGCCCGGTCGCGGGCGCGTCGAGCACCACGAGGTCATAGCCCTCGCTCTCGCCGCGCCGGCGCCTGCTCTCGGTCAGCTCCCACAGCTTGACCATGCTCACGAGCTCTTTCGCGCCCGGCGCTGCCGCGGCGAAGTACTGAAACGAGCCGCTCTGCGAGAGCACGCGCGCGGCCACGCGCCCGCCGAGCAGTGCCAGCCATTCCTCGAGCGCGGTGTCGGGATCGATCGACAGCGTCCACAGGTTGTCCTGCAGGCGCAGCTCGCGCCCCGGGTTCGCGGCGGCAGCGGAGAACAGCGCCGACAGGCGGTCCTGGTGGCCGACCTCCACCACGATCGTGCGCAGCCCCTGACCGGCCGCGAGCAGCCCCACCGCCGTGGCCACGGTGGTCTTGCCCGTTCCGCCCTTGCCGGTGATCACGATCAGCCTGCGTGCGAGCAGTTCGGTCATCGCGGCAAGAGTCTGCCGCGAACGCGATCGCGCCGGCACGCGCGACCTACAATCGTCACGATGAGCGCGCCCGCGGGGGAGCCAACGGTCTTCGAGCAGATCCGCTTCGACGAGCGCGGGCTGGTGCCCTGCGTCGTGCAGGACTGGACCACCGGCGAGGTGCTCACGCTCGCCTACATGAACGAGGAGGCGCTGGCGCGGACGCGCGAGACCGGCGAGCTTCATCTCTACAGCCGCTCGCGCGAACAGCAGTGGCACAAGGGCGAACAGAGCGGCAACGTGCAGGCCGTCAAGGCGCTGCGGCTCGACTGCGATGGCGACGCGCTGCTCGCCCTCGTCGAACCCGCCGGGCCCGCCTGCCACACCGGCGAGCGCACGTGCTTTCACAACGGCCAGCTGCAGCCGCCCGCGCCCCACGAGGTCCTTACGCTGCTTTCGCGCACGATTGCCCAGCGCGCGCAGGAGCGCCCGAACGGCTCCTACACGGTCGAGCTGCTCGACGATCCGGCGCGCGTCGGCGAGAAGGTCATGGAGGAGGCGACCGAGCTGGCGCAGGCTGCGCGCGAGGAGTCAGATCGCCGGGTAGACGAAGAGGCGGCCGACGTCGTCTATCACCTGCTCGTGCTGCTCAGGAGCCGCGGGCGCGAGCTTGCCGACGCCGAGCGGGTGCTCGATGGCCGTCGCCGCTGACGTCGCGCTGCCCGCGGGCGAGCTTGCACCGAGCCTCGAGCAGGCGCGCGCGCTCGCCGCTTCGCACAACCTGATCGTGCTTTCGCACCGGTTCATCGAGGACCGCGAGACGCCCGTGTCGTCTTTTTTGAAGCTGCGCGAGCTCGCTCCCGCCGAGCCGGCGTTCCTGCTCGAGTCAGCCGAACTCGGTCAACGCGTGGGGCGCTACTCGTTCATCGGCGTGCGGCCGCGCGACGTTGTGCGCTGGTCGCCTGGCGACGGCGGTGATCCGTACGCGCTTGCGGCGAGCTGCGTCGAGCGCGTCAACCCCGCGCCGTTTCAGGACGCGCCCCCGTTCACCGGCGGCGCGGTCGGTTTCTTCGCGTATGACCTCGTGCGCACCGTGGAGCCGCTTGGCGCGGGCAACCCCGATCCGCTGGGCCTGCCCGACATGGCGCTGATGCTCACCGACGTGTTGGTGGTGTTCGATCACCTGCGTCACAGCGTGTCGATCCTCGCCAACGTCGATCTGGAGCGCGAGCCCGACGTCGAGCGCGCATACGCCGACGCCGCGCGCGCGATCGCCGAAGTGCGCGCGTGCCTCGCCGCGCCAGTCGCCCGGCCGGCGCGCGAAGCCGGCGAGCGCCCGATGCCGGCGTTTGAGTCCAACATGAAGCGCGATCAGTTCGAAGCGATGGTGTCGCGCATCGTGCGCTACATCCACGAGGGTGACGCCTTCCAGGTCGTCCCCTCGCAGCGCTGGTCGGCGCCCGTCCCGGTGGAGCCGTTCTCGATCTACCGGGGGCTGCGGGCGATCAACCCGAGCCCGTACATGTACTTCCTCGACTTCGGCGACTTTCAGGTCGCCGGCACCAGCCCGGAGCCGCTGCTCACCGTCAGCGGCCGCCACGTGAGCGCCAAGCCGATTGCCGGCACGCGCCCGCGCGGCGCGACTGCCGAGGAGGACCGGCGCATCGCCGAGGAACTGCTGGCCGACGAGAAGGAGCGGGCGGAGCACGTGATGCTCGTCGATCTCGGTCGCAACGACCTTGGACGCGTGTGCGAGTACGGCAGCGTCGTAGTCGATGAGCTGATGGAGGTCGAGTACTACAGCCACGTGATGCACATCGTCTCTTCGGTGTCGGGCACGCTGCGTCCCGACGTCGGTGCGATGGACGCGCTGCGCTCGGTGCTGCCGGCGGGCACGCTGTCGGGCGCACCGAAGGTGCGCGCGATGCAGATAATCGACGAGCTCGAGCCGGTCAAGCGCGGCGGCTACGGCGGCGCTGTGGGCTGGCTCAGCTACACGGGCGACCTCGACACGGCGATTCACATCCGCACCGTGGTGGTCAAGGACGGCGTCGCGTACATCCAGGCCGGCGGCGGGACGGTCGCCGAAGCCAAGCCCGACTACGAGTACGAGGAGTCGGTCGCCAAGACCGCCGCAGCGCTGCGCGCGATCGAGCTCGCGTGCCGGCAACCCGACTGGCCATGAGCGGCGCGGCGGGGGCGCGGGTGCTCGTGCTCGACAACTACGACTCGTTCACCTACAACCTCGTGCAGTACCTCGGCGAGCTCGGCGCGGAGGTGCACGCGGTGCGCAACGACCGCGCCACGGCCGACGAGCTGCTCGAGCACGGCTATGACCGCTGCGTCGTCTCGCCGGGCCCGTGCACGCCGGACAAGGCGGGCATCTCGATCGAGCTCGTGAAGCGGATGCCGCAGGCGGGTGTTCCCACGCTCGGCGTGTGCCTTGGGCACCAGGCGCTCGCGCAGGCGTTCGGCGGGCGCGTGCGGCTGCACCCGCCGGTGCACGGCAAGTCGACCGTGATCGAGCACGACGGACGCACGATCTTCGCCGGGCTCTCCTCGCCGTTGCGCGTCGGTCGCTATCACTCGCTGATCGTGGACGCGCAGCTGCCCGATTGCCTGGAGCAATCCGCGCACGGCGACGGCGTGCTGATGGCGTTGCGCCACCGCGAGCTGCCCGCCGAGGGCGTGCAGTTTCACCCCGAGTCCGTGCTCACCGACGAGGGCAAGCAGCTGCTTGCCAACTTCCTGGGGCGCTAGCGCTTTGCCCAACCAGATCCTCACCGCCGCGATCGACGCGCTCGCGTCCGGCAACGACCTCAGCGCCGATGAGACCGCGCAGGTGCTGGCCGAGATCATGCACGGCGAGGTGTCAGAAACCCAGATCGCGGGCTTTTTGATCGCGCTGCGCAGCAAGGGCGAGACCGTGCAGGAGCTGACCGGCCTCGCGCGCACGATGCGCGCGCTGGCCGCGCCTGTCCCCACCGCGCGCGACGGGCTGCTCGACACGGCCGGCACCGGCGGCGGCAGGCGCACGTTCAACGTGTCGACCACCGCCGCGCTCATCGCCGCCGGGGCAGGCTGCTGTGTGGCCAAGCACGGCAACCGCTCGGCGACGAGCTCGTCGGGGTCGGCCGACCTGCTCGAGGCGCTGGGCGCGCGCATCGACCTGGACCCCGAGGCCGTCGCCGCGTGCATCGACCAGGTGGGCTTCGGCTTCATGTTCGCTCCCGCCCATCACCAGGCCACGCGCTTCGTCGTCCCCGTACGACGCGAGCTGGCGGTGCGCACGATCTTCAACCTGCTCGGGCCGCTCACCAACCCCGCGGCCGCGGAACGCCAGCTGATCGGCGTCGCTGACGCCGGCCAAATGCGGCTGGTTGCGGGCGCGCTGTCCGCGCTCGGGGTACAGCGCGCGCTTGTGGTGAGCGGCGACGACGGTCTCGACGAGATCTCGATCGCGGCCCCGACAAAAGTGCTCGAGGTAAACGGAGACGAGATCTCGAGCTACCAGCTCGTCGCGGACGACGTGGACGTGCGCGGCTGCGACGACGCCGCGTTTGCAACCGACTGTGCCGGCGGCACCCCCGAGCACAACGCCGTGCTCAGCCGCGCCATCTTGGGCGCCGGCGACGGCCAGGCTCCCGCCGCGAGTGTGGAGCTCGCGGTCATCAACGCCGGCGCCGCGATCTACGCTGCCGGCGCCGCCGATTCGATAGCCGATGGCGTGCAGGCCGCGCGCGCGGCCGTGGCCGACGGCAGCGCAGCCGAGGCGCTCGAGAACTACGTGCGTGCAAGCAACGCCGGTGCCGACGCCAAGGCGCCGCTGTGAGCGCGCGGTCTGTCTCGCGGCTGGATCAGATCGTCGCCCAGACCCGCGACGAGGTTGCGCGCCGTAAGCGCCAGCTGGCACCCGACGAGCTTGCGCAGAGCGCCGCGGCCGTCGTCGCCGAGCGCGCGAGTGCCGGCCCCGGGCGCGGGCTGCGCGCGTCGCTGCGCCAAGCGCCGATTGCCGTGATCGCCGAGTTCAAGCGGCGCTCGCCGTCGGCCGGCGCGCTGCGCGAGGGCGCGGACGTCGCTGAGGTCGTGGGCGCCTACGAACGCGGCGGCGCGCGCGCACTGTCGGTGCTCACCGAGGGACCGAACTTCGACGGCTCGTTGGAGGACCTGCGCCGCGCGCGGGCCGCGAGCGAGTTGCCGATCCTGCGCAAGGACTTTGTGATCGACGTCTACCAGCTGCACGAGGCCGTGCTCGCCGGCGCAGACGCGGTGCTGCTGATCGTCGCGGCGCTGGCGGCGCCGGCGCTGGGCGAGCTGCACGAGCAGGCCGCCGCTCTGGGGCTCGAGGCGCTGGTGGAGGTGCACGACGAGACAGAGCTCGCCGTCGCACTCGGGCGCGGGGCCACGCTGATCGGAATCAACAACCGCGACCTGCGCGACTTCAGCGTGGACGTCGCGCGAAGCTCGCGGCTCGCTCGCGCCCTCCCGGACGGCGTCACGGTCGTGAGCGAGTCGGGCATCCACTCCTCAGATCAGCTGCTGGCGCTGCAGCGCGACGGGATCGACGCCGTCCTGATCGGCGAGTCGCTGATGCGCGCGCGCGATCCGCAGGGCGCGCTGCGCGGACTGCTGTCGGCGCTCGAGGGCTCCGTGGGCGCCGACGCCACCCCCGCCGGAAAGATTTAGGCCCTGCCAGCGCGCGCTTTAGACGCTCTTGAAGGGGTGTGCTCATGCTGGTGTCAGGCATGAGGCGCCTGTTCTTCATTCCCTTCATCTTGGCGCTCGTCGGCGGCGGCGTGGTCGCGGCGATCATCGCCGCGGCCGGCGGGCTCGGCGCATCGCACACGGTCACAACGACGGTGCAGCCTGCGACGCTCGAGCCGTCCAACGCATCCAACGTCACCACGCACGTCCCGAGCGTGCACGAAATCTATGAGCGCTCGGCGCCGGGGGTGGCTTTTGTCACCTCGACGATCGTGCAGCGAAACGAATCGCCCTTCGGCCTGTTCGGCGGCGAATCCGAACAGCGCGGACAGGCGACCGGGTCCGGAATCGTGGTCGACTCAAACGGGACGATCCTCACGAACTGGCACGTGGTGGAGAACGCGATAAAGGTCACGGTGAGCCTCGAAAAGGGCAAGACCGTGGAAGCCCAGGTCGTGGGCAAGGACCCCTCCAACGATCTCGCAGTCCTGCGCATCCACCCCGAAGGGCTGACGCTGCACCCGCTGCCGCTGGGCACCGACAGCACCGTGCAAGTCGGCGACCCCGTGCTCGCGATCGGCAACCCGTTTGACCTGCAGCGCACGCTCACCACGGGCGTCGTCTCCGCGCTGCAGCGCACCCTCAAAGCGCCCAACGGCTTCACGATCACAAACGTGATCCAGACCGACGCTCCAATCAACCCCGGCAACTCGGGTGGCCCGCTGCTCGACGCCGCCGGGCGCGTGATCGGCATCAACTCGCAGATCTTCACCGGCTCGAGCGGTGGCGGCAGCATCGGCATCGGCTTCGCGGTGCCGATTGACACCGCCAAGTCCGAGCTGCAGCAGCTCGAGAAAGGCGGCACACCCAGCCGCGCCTACCTCGGGCTCACGTCGATCACGATCGACGGCTCGCTCGCGGCGCTGAACCTGCCGGTGAAAACCGGAGCGCTCGTGCAGAGCGTCCAGCACGGAACGCCCGCGGAAAAGGCCGGCATCCGCGGCGGCACCGTCCACGGCAGCGTGGAAGGCTCGCAGGTCGCGGTCGGCGGGGACATCATCGTGGCGATCGACGGCAAGTCGATCGCCAGCTCGGACGACCTCGCCAACGTGATCTCGCAAAAGAAGCCCGGTCAGACGGTCACGGTCTCGCTGGAGCACGCCACCGGAGGCGGCAAATACGAACGCAAGAGCGTCAAGGTCACGCTCACCAGCCGGCCCAACACAGCGCCCGAAGCGTCCACCCAGCAGGAAGGCTGACCTCCCCGCTACCTTGGGGGGATGGCGGCGAGCGTCCCCCACGTCAAGGTCTGCGGTCTCACGCGTGTAGACGACGCGGCGCTCGCCCAGCAGCTTGGCGCGTGGGCGCTCGGCATGGTGTTCGCCGACGGCAGCCCGCGTCGCTGCTCGCGCGAGCAGGCACGCGCGATCTCGGCCCTGCTGCGCCGCAAGGCGCAGCTGTGCGGCGTGTTCGTCAACGCGCCGCTCGAGGACGTCGTTGGCGCGAGCGAGGAGCTCGGGCTCGCGCTGCTGCAGCTGCACGGGGACGAGGGGCCCGCGTACTGCGCGGAGGCCGCGCGGCGCACCGGCGCGCGCGTGATCAAGGCCGCGCAGGTGTCGGGGCCGGGCGACATCCGCGCGCTGGAGCGCTTCCACGTCGACTATCACCTGCTCGACACGCGCTCGCGCACACCGCGCGCGCGGGCCCTGCGCGGCGGCACCGGGGAGACGTTTGACTGGGACCTGTTGCGCGTGCGCCGCAGCCACACGCCGCTGATCCTCAGCGGCGGTCTCGACGCCGGCAACGTAGCCGGCGCGATAGCGGCCGCGGCACCATACGCGGTCGACACCGCCAGCGGCACCGAGGCGGCGCCCGGGCACAAGGACCCAGCCAAGCTTGCGGCGTTCTTTGACGCGGTGCGCGCCTCGGAGCCACCGGCCGGCGACCACGCCGAGCCCGAGATGGTCTCGCCGCGCGCGTGAGCGACGGCGATGCCACGGCGCTCGTCGAGCACCGCTTCGGGCCCTACGGCGGCCAGTACGTTCCCGAGACGCTGATGCCGGCGCTCGCCGAGCTCGAGCAGGCGTGGTTGCAGGCGCGCTCGGACCCTCAGTTCGCGCGCGAGCTCGGCGCGCTTCTGGCGGACTTCGCCGGGCGCCCCACGCCGCTGTATCGCGCGCAGCGACTGTCAGAACGTGTCGGCTGGCCGGTATACCTCAAGCGCGAGGACCTCAACCACACCGGCTCGCACAAGCTCAACAACGCGCTGGGTCAGATCCTGCTGGCAAGGCGCATGGGCAAGACGCGGATCATCGCCGAGACCGGCGCCGGCCAGCACGGCGTCGCGACCGCGACCGTGTGCGCGCTGCTCGGCATGGAGTGCATGATCTACATGGGCACCGCCGACGTCGAGCGCCAGCGCCCCAACGTGCAGCGCATGGAGCTCCTCGGCGCCACGGTCGCGCCGGTCCAGGTCGGCGCCAACACGCTCAAGGAGGCAACCTCGGAGGCGATTCGCGACTGGGTCTCAAGCGTCGAGCACACCCACTACGTGATCGGCTCGGTCGTGGGACCGGCCCCGTATCCGGCGCTGGTGCGTGATCTGCAGCGCGTGATCGGCGACGAGGCGCGCGCGCAGATGCTCGAGCGCGAGGGCCGGCTGCCGGCGCGCGTGGTCGCCTGCGTCGGCGGAGGCTCCAACGCGATCGGCACGTTCACCGCGTTCATCGACGACACCGACGTCGAGCTCGTCGGGGTGGAGGCCGGGGGGGAGGGAATCGACACCCCGCGCCACGGAGCGCCGCTCACGGTCGGTGGCCGCCCGGGCATCCTGCACGGGTCGCGCTCCGCCGTGCTGCAGGACGAGGAGGGGCAGATCAAGCAAGCGCACTCGATCTCCGCCGGCCTCGACTACCCCGGGGCCGGGCCCGAGCACGCGTTTCTGCGCGACACCGGGCGCGCGCGCTATGAGGCCGTCACCGACGCGCAGGCGCTCACAGGATTTCGCGAGCTGACGCGACTGGAGGGCATCATCCCAGCGCTCGAGACGGCGCACGCGCTGGCGTGGGTGCTCACGCAGCAGAACGGCGAGCTCGACCTGGTGTGCCTCTCCGGGCGCGGCGACAAGGACCTCGCCGCAGTGCTCGGCGAGGCCTAGCGGCCAGCGCATGGGTGGCGTAGAGCGCATCGCCGAGGCGTTCGCCACCAGCGGCAAGCGCGCAGCGCTGATGCCATATGTGATGGCGGGCTTTCCCACGCTCGCGGCCTCGGTGCGCGCAGGTGAGGCGTGCGTGGCGGCCGGCGGGGACGTGATCGAGCTCGGCGTCCCCTACAGCGACCCGCTCGCCGACGGACCAGTCATACACGCTGCGGGCACGCAGGCGCTTGCCGCAGGAGCGAGCATGGCCGGCGTCTTGGAGGTGGCGCGCGCGCTCGCGGATTCTGTCCCGCTCGTCGCGATGTGCTACGCCAACATGGTCTTCGCACCCGGCGCGGAGCGGTTTCTCGAGCGCCTCGCGCAAACCGGCGTGTGCGGCCTGATCGTGCCCGATCTCCCGCTCGAGGAGGCCGGCGAGCTGCTGGCGCTGTGCGACCAGCGCAGCCTCGCCCTCGTCCCGCTCGCGGCGCCCACGACGCCACCGCAGCGCCTGGACGCGATCGGGGCGGCCGCGCGCGGCTTTCTCTACACCGTCTCGGTCCTCGGCACCACCGGCGAGCGCAACTCGGGACAGGACCGCTTCACCGGCCTGGTCGCCAAGGCCAAGGCGGCCACGGACGTCCCGGTCGCAGTCGGTTTCGGCATCAGCACGCCCGAGCACGCGCGTCAGGCTGCCGACGCCGGCGCCGACGGCGTGATCGTCGGAACGCGGCTGGTGCGCGCGGTCGGGGAGGACCCCGCGTCGGTGGGGGAGGTGGTTGGCGAACTTGCCGCGGCGCTCGCCGCCCCCCGCTAGGATTGCGCGGCCATGGGGCTGATCCTCACCGCATCCGCCGGGCTGGTCGTCTGGATCGTGCTGTGGTCGCTCGGCAGCAGGGGATTTGACGCGTTCCTGCTCGCCCTCGCGATCATCCTTGTCGGCGCGACCGTAAGGATTCTGTCGCGCTACCTGCCCGGTCGCCGCGCATAGCCCGGCCCGGTGCGCGCACGCTGGGCCGTACCGCTCATCCTCGCCTCCTTGACCGTCGCGGCCGGCGGCTGCGGCGGCGTGAGCATCTCTGCCTCTGAAACGACCGGCAACCAGCTCGCGATCTACTCGAGCCTGCCGCTGCAGGGCCCCTCGGCCCAACCGGCCTCGGAAATGGTCAACGGCGAGCGCCTCGCGCTCGCGCAGGCCGGCGGGCGCGTGGGCCGCTTCCGCGTCGGCTTCGTGTCGCTGGACGACGTCAACCCGTCCACGGGGACGCTTGACCCGGGGATCACCGCTTCCAACGCGAAGATGGCCGCACAGGACACCAGCACAATCGCCTACGTCGGCGAGTACAGCTCCGCCGCCACGGCGGTGTCGCTGCCGCTGATCAATGCGGCCGGCATCCTGCAGGTCAGCCCCGGCAGCCCCTATCAGGGCCTCACCTCGTCGCTCGACGCCGGCCAATACGAGCCCCAGCGCTTCTACCCGAGCGGGCTGCGCACGTTCGGTCGCCTCCAGCCCGGCGACCAGGTGCAGGCCGCGGCGCAGGTCTCGCTGCTGCGCGCGCTCGGCGTGCACAGCGTGTTCGTGCTCGACGACCAGAACCCGTTCGAGATCCCGCTGGCACAACTGGTCGCGCAGCGCGCGCACAGCGCCGGTATCGCCGTCGCCGGACGCGAAAGCGCGTCCATCGGCACCAACACGGCCTTCGCCGGCGAGGTCGAAAAGGTGGTGCACAGCGGCGCACAGGCCCTTTTCTTCGCGGGTGGCGCGGAGCAGGGCGCGGTCGCGCTGTGGCGCCAGCTACACGCGGCCGATCCGGGCCTGATGCTGCTGGGATCGAGCGCGATGGTCACGGAAGCGTTCACCTCGGCGATCGGCGCAGCCGGGGCGACGACGTACCTGACCACCCCCGCGCTGAGCCCGGCGAGCTACCCGCCCGAGGGCGTCAAGATGCTCGTCGACTACCGGCGGCGCTTCGGCTACGAAGGCGGACCGTACGCGCTGTATGGATTCGAGGCGATGAGCGTGGTGCTCGAAGCGATTCGTCGCGCGGGTGCGGGCGGCAACGACCGCACCGCGGTGATCCGCAGCTTCTTCGCCACGCACGAACGCCACTCCGTGCTCGGCACCTACTCGATCCGGCCCAACGGGGAAACGACGCTGGCGCAGTACGGCGTGGACCGGGTCCAACGCGGAAGGCCCGTGTTCTACCGCGCGCTCCAGGTGGGCTGACGCTCAGCCGCGCAGCCCCGCGACCACGCGCGTGCGCTGCACACCACCGCTCAGGCGGCTGGTGCCTGCGCTGACCGTCGTCAGCGCGCGACCCAATGGCACGAGCCCCCGGATCGTGGGGTCTTCGGCCAGCCCGATGCCTTCCAGCAGGCTCAAAAGGGTCGGCAGCTGCACGACCAGCGACGGCTGGGCCCCTCCTCCCAGCTGCGCCGCTGCCGCCGCATAGGAGGGGGCGGCCGCGAAGGCGCTCGACGGGTTCAGCGCCTCGGCCACGGACGCTTCGCCCAGGCCGATCACGAACTTCGTCTGCCCACGCGAGTCGCGGCCGTCGGCGATGTCAAGCGCGATCGGCAGGCCGCGCGCCTGGACCGACGCTGCCGCGTCGGTGCCCGGGATCGACGCCGCAGACACCGAGTCGCCGGCCGCGCGCAGCCTCGCTGCCACCTTGGCGACCGCGGCGCGCGACAGCGCGGGGTTGCGCGAGTCGATCACCAGTCCGGCGCGTAGGTCCGCGAGGCCGCTGCCGCTGGCAAAGAGCGCTCCGGGCCCCAGCCAGCTATGAAATTCGCGCCGCGCCGAAGCGCTTTCTTCGGTCAGGATCGACACCGGGGCGAGCGCAGCCCCGAGCAGCCCGTTGATGCTCAGGCCGGGCGCTTCGCTGCCGGGGCGGCCGAGCGAGGCGGTGGCGCTCAGCGCGTGCACGAAGCGTCCGATCGAGGCGCCGCTGCCGAGTCCGACGGCGACGAACGATTCGCCCGGCAGTTCCGATACCGCGCGCGACGCTTCGGCGCCGCCCGCGAGGAGTCCAGCCGGCGCCGACGGCGCTGCCGAGGGCAGGGTGTCTACGTCGAGCGCGATCGTCCCCGCGGCAGGGATCAACGAGATGTCCGTGGGCGTGCCCCCGGCGAGCAGCGACAGAAGCTGCGACGCGCTGCCCGTTCCCGTGCCCGCGCTCGCGCCCGTGCTCGCCGGCGCGACGCCTTCGCCGGGCAGGTACACGTGGCCGAGCTCGCCGGCGGGAACCGCGGCGCGCAGCGCCGCGTACGAAGGGGCGCTTGCAAGCGGCGCAGCGCCCGCGGTGGTGTCGATCACGGCGCGCAGAGCGGATTCGGTGCCGATCACCGCAAAGCCGTGCACGAGCCCGAGCGCCACGCCGCCGGCCCCGGCTTGGAAGGACACGCCGCGATAGCTGGTCGCGTGCGCGCCGGCGTGCGCCGCCTGCTCGTGAAGGAACGTTTCCGCGGCGTGGCTGTTGGTTGTGTCGAGCAAGATCGCGCCATCGGCGCCTACGGCGCCGGCCGCGGGCGCCGCGGGCGCGCCGAAGGGGAAGGAGATCTGGCCCGAGCCGCCGAGGATCGCCTGCTCCAGCGAGGACAGCAAGGACGCAACGGCGGCGCGCGCGTGGCTTGTGCCGGCGCCGCTCACGAACAGGCCACCCTGCGTCCCGAGCCAAGGCGAGACGTCGCGATTGAAGTCCAGCGCCGGCGCCCCGGGAAGCTGCAATGCACCCAGCAGGCGGCGGTACGGGTCGCTCTGGTGGGTCAGCGCCTGCCCGGCGGCGCGCGCGCTGGAGGCAAGCGCGCCACTCGGGCGCAGGGTCGCCCCGGCGTAGAGCGCCGCGGACGCGGGCACCGCGCGCGCGGGATCGGGGCCCTTGGCGGGCGACGAGGAGCCACCGCATCCGCTCAGCGGAACGGCTGCTGCGGCAGCGCCAAAGAACAGCGCGGCCAGGCGCCGGGCGCGGGGGGTGCGCAGGAACATCGGGGCCGATCGTAGCGCCGGTCCTGGCGACTTCGCGCCTGTTCGGCCGCCGACGGGGCGGCGGAGAACGGCCCGCAAATCGCCCCGGGCAGCCCGTTCTGGTCGCCGGCAGCACGCCGGTTCGGGCACGTTACGGCCGCGCTGAGCAGTGCGGACGAGACGGGGAGGGGGGGTCGGCG
>DASZFR010000262.1:0-12143 GCA_035939635.1 Solirubrobacteraceae bacterium | reverse complement strand
GGTCGCAAGGTCAAACGCCGGGCTTGTGAGGTTCGGAAGCGCGGCGAAGCCGGCGTTGGTGCCGAGCAGCAGGGGCGTCTCCTGGATCCACTCGGCGGTCGCATGCGTCGAGCTGTAGGGGACCGTCTGCGTGAACGTCTCGCTGCGCGTGACGTCCGTGAGCGTGATCGTCCACACGTTGGAGTCGGCAACGGCCTCGGCGATGCTCGATTGCATGCGGTCGCCCGGAGCGATCGTCATCGAGATCGTGATCGACGGACCGGGGATGATCTCCCACCACGCCGAGTAGGAGGCCTGACCGCTTGCCGAGACGTCCTGCTCGGTGCCGTCTTGAATCAAGGTGTTGTCCGTCGCCGTGCAGCTCGCGTCGACGCAACCGCCGCCGATCCCGATCCAATCTGAGGAGTTCTCCGCTTGGGCGGCCGCGTGCTGGGTCGCCGTCGGCACGGTCCACTCGCCACTGATCGAGTTGAACAGCTTGGTTCCCTGCTCGAGCAGTCCTTGCTGGTAGCCGGACCAGTTGTTCGATGTGTTCGTGTTCAGGCCGGGGCTGAGGAACTGACCGTGCGCCGTTGGCGCACCGAGCGCGGCAGCCGGCACCAGCGCACCGACCGCGACGAGCGCCACATTTGCCACCAAACCACTGACGAGCTTCGATCTCATACCGCTCCTTTGCGATGGGAGACACAACAAAGGCCCAACTGTCTCCCTGTGGGCGGCCATCTACCCAGAGCCGCCGAGACGAAAACTTCTTCAGTCCCCTGGCAGGCGCCCGTAGCTGCACCGCGCGCGCCGTCGGCTCATCGCACGACTTCGATCGTGCCGTCTCAGCGCACGACTTCGATCGTGCCGTTCATCGAGGCGGGGTGGATCGTGCAGAGGTAGTGGATCACGCCCGCTCGCGTCATCTTCACCGAGAAGGTCTGCGCTTCGCGTATGTTCTTTGAGGCGAAGTGCAGCGGCCCACTCTGGCTGGTGACGTTGTGTTCGAGCGGGTCGTAGTTGGTCCACACGACCGTGGAGCCGACCTTCACCCTCAGCGTGTCGGGCCGGATCGTGATGTTGCGGTACGCGACGTGCACGACGCCGCTCTGCACCGCTGCGGAGGCCTGCGGCGAACCGTAGGAGGGGGTGGTGGTCACTTTTATCCCGCCCGACGCTGACGTGCCTGCGGGCGCTGCGCTCGACGCCGAGCCCGACGCCGAGCCAGAGTGCGCCGAGGAACCACAGCCGGCCGCCACCGCGAGCAGCACGCAGGCGGCCACAAGCGCGGCCGAAGCCTTCGTTCGCACGCCGACCCTCACCTAGACTGGCTGCCCCATGCCCCGCCATTTTCTCACCGGAGCCGAGCTGTCGGCGCAGGAGCTCGACACGCTGCTCGAGCGCGCGCTGGAGCTCAAGCGCGCGCCCCTGTCATGCAACGCGCTGCAGGGCACGAGCGTGGGCCTGATCTTTCAGAAGCCCTCCACGCGCACGCGGGTGTCCTTCGAGGTGGGGATCGACGAGCTCGGCGGCCACGCGGTCGTGCTGCGTGCCGATGAGCTTCAGCTCTCGCGCGGCGAGGCCATGCGTGACACCGCGCTCGTGCTCTCGCGCCACCTCGCGGCGCTCGGCATCCGCAGCGACAGCGACGACACCGTTCGCGAGCTGGCAGCGCACAGCGAGATCCCCGTGATCAACATGCTCACGCCGCGACACCATCCCTGCCAGGCGCTGGCGGACCTGCTCACCCTGCGCGAGGAGTGCGGCACGCTGGACGGCGTGCGCCTGGCCTACGTGGGCGACGGCAACAACGTGGCGCGCTCGCTGGCGATCCTCGGCACGCTCGCGGGCATGGAGGTGGCGGTGGCCTCGCCGGACGGCTATGCGCTGGAGTCCGACACCGAGCTCGTGCGCGAGGCGCGCGGCTCCCTGGCGCTGTACTCGCAGCCGCGCCAGGCGGTGCAGGGAGCGGCCGCGGTGTACACCGACGTGTGGGTGAGCATGGGCGACGAGGCGGGCGCGTCGCGCCGGCGCGACGCGCTGAACGGCTATCGCGTCGACGACGAGCTGCTGGACGCCGCCGCGCCGGGGGCGTTTGCGATGCACGACCTGCCCGCGCACCCGGGGGAGGAGATATCCGTGGAGGTGCTCTACGGCGAGCGCCAGCGCATCTGGGACCAGGCCGAGAACCGTCGCCACGCGCAGAAGGCGCTGCTCGAGCTGCTGGTGGGCGCGCCATGAGCGAACGCGCAGACGCGATCGCCCCCACCGCGACGCAGGATGCCCCAGCCGACGCCGCGCGCCCGCGCCCGGGCGACGAGCTCGTGCTCGACGTGCACTCGCTGGCCTTCGGCGGCGAGGGCGTGGCGCGCGTGGGCGAGCGCGGCTACGTGGTGTTCGTGGCGGGTGCCGTGCCAGGCGACCGCGTGCGCGCGCTGGTGTACAAGCGCAAGCGCTCCCACGCGCACGCGCGCGCGCTTGAGATCCTCGAGCCCTCGCCCGAACGGGTGCCGCCGCGCGCCTCGCACCCGGGCGTGCCCTGGCAGGTGCTGCCGTACGAGCGCCAACTGCAGATCAAGCGCGAGCAGGTCGATGAGGCGCTGCGCCGGCTCGGGCGCCTCGAGGGCTTCGAGCTCGCCGACACGATGCCGGCCGAGCAGCGCTGGCGCTACCGCAACAAGCTCGAGTACTCGTTCGCAACCCGCCCGAGCGAGCGCTCAGAGGACGGCGACGGCGCGCGCGAGCTGATCTGCGGCTTTCACGCCGCGGCGTCCGCGCGCGAGGTGGTGGCGCTCGACGACTGCCTGCTGGCCTCAGAGCGCGGCAACGACGCGCGCGAGCTCGTGCTGCGGTGGTGCCGCGAGCAGGGCCTGGAGGCATGGGAGCGGGGCCCGTTGCGCGGCCGCGCGCGCTCGGGCGAGGGCGCGGGCGCGGACGAGCCGCACAAAAACGGCGGCCGCGACCGCCGCGATGATCGCGAGCAACGCACGGCGCCCGCCGCCGACGGCCGCGCGCGGCTGCGCAACGTGGTGGTGCGCGAGGGCCGGCGCAGCGGCGCGCTGCAGGTGCGCCTGGTGACCACCGCGGGCGAGCTCGACGCGGCAAGCCTGGCGCAGAGCCTCGCAGGGGCGCTGGGCGAGCAGCTCAGCGGCGTGCTGTGGACTCGCACTGCGAGCCTCGCCGAGACCACGACCGGCGGCGCGACCGAGCTCGTGTGGGGCGAGCCGCAGCTGGAGGAGCGCATCCGGGACCTGGACGTACGCATCTCCGCCGAGGCGTTCTTTCAGACCAACACGGAGATGGCCGAGCGGCTGTACGAGCACGTCGCCGCGTTCGCGGGCCTGCAGGGCTGGGAGCGGGTGTATGACCTCTACTGCGGCATCGGCACGATCGCGATGACGCTCGCGCAGCGCGCGGGTGAGGTGTGGGGGATCGAGCTGTCCGAGCAGGCGGTGGCGGACGCGATCGAGGGGGCGCAGCGCAACGAGATAACCAACACGCACTTCTTCGCGGGCGACGTGCGCACGGCGCTGCCGGAGCTGCTTGCCAAAGCCGGGCGCCCAGACGTGCTCGTGGTTGACCCGCCGCGCGCGGGGCTGTCCAAGGCGGTGGTACGGCGAATCACCGAGGCCGCGCCGCGGCGGATGGTGTACGTCTCGTGCAACCCCACCACGCTTGCGCCCAACGCGGCAGAACTCTCACAAGCGGGGTGGTCGCTGCGCCGCGTGCAGCCGGTGGACATGTTTCCACACACGCACCACATCGAGTGCGTGGCGGAGCTCGTGCGCGGATAGGCTTGCGCGCCGATGCGCGCTGCGACGATCAGAGACGGCGAGATCCTCGTCGAGGAGCATCCCGACCCCACCCCGGGCGCAGGGCAGGTGTTGGTGCGCGTGCGCGCAGCGGGCCTCAACGGCGCCGACATGATGCAGCGCAGAGGCCTGTACCCGGCGCCGCCGGGCTATCCGCAGGACATCCCCGGGATGGAGTTTGCGGGCGAGGTGGCCGCGCTCGGCGCGGGGTCAGAACGCTTCGCGGTCGGCGATCGTGTGATGGCGGTCGTCGGCGGCGGCGCCCAGGCCGAGCTGTGCGTGGTCCACGAGCGGCTGCTGATGCCGGTGCCCGGGGCGGTGGACTGGCCCTCGGCAGGGGGGCTGCCCGAGGTGTTCGTCACCGCGCACGAGGCGCTGTTCACGCAGGCGCAGCTGCGCCCCGGCGAGCGCCTGCTCGTGCACGGCGGCGCCGGCGGCGTTGGGACCGCGGCGATCCAGCTCGGCCGCGCGGCGGGCGCGGACGTGACCGCGACGGTGCGCAACGAGGCGCTGCGCCCCTCCGTCAGCGCGCTGGGCGCGAACCTCGCCCCGCTCGACGACTTTGTGCAGCACGGCCCGTTTGACGTGATCCTCGAGCTGGTGGGAGCGCCGAACCTGCCCGCGAACCTCGAGGCGCTCGCCACGTTCGGGCGCATCTCGGTGATCGGCGTGTCCGGGGGCGTGAAGACCGAGCTGAACCTGCTCGCGCTGATGGGCAAGCGCGCGCGCATCCTCGGCTCCACGATGCGCATCCGCCCGCTGGAGGAGAAAGCGCTGTGGTCGCGCGACCTCGAACGAGAAGTGCTGCCGCTGTTCGAGAGCGGCGCGCTGCACGTGCCGGTCGCCGCCACCTACCCCCTGGCCGAGGCGGCGCAGGCCTACGAGCGCTTCGCCGCCGGGGGCAAGTTCGGCAAGATCGTGCTGGTGAACGAGTAGCGACGCCTAATACGGCGGCTGCGACGCGTACCAGTCGCCGAGCACCCTGAAGGCGCTCCAGAACTCGCGCTTGGCGCGCTCCTCATCGAGCGAGGCGTCGATGTCGGGCACGTACAGCGCGTCGATGGTGGGGGTGAGCTGCTGGATCTCGCCGGTGCGCTCGGCGAGGGGGTGCGCGAGCGGGATCTGCATGTCGGCGAGCGCGGCGAGCGCGTCTGGGCCCATCACGACGATCATCTTCGGCGCGACGATGGCGATCTCTTCCACGACGCGCGCGATGCAGGCGGGGTCGGCGAGCGAGGGGTCTGAGAGCGGGCACTTGACGCACAGCGTGCCGTAGACCGCGAGCGGGTCGATCGAGAGCCGCTTGAGCGACTTCATCAGCGCGCCGCCGGCGCGCCCGTAGAAGGCAACGCCCTCCTCGATCTCCGAGGGCAGCGGCGCGTACTTCAAGAGCATGATGTCGGCCTGCGGGTGGCCGGAGCCCAGCACCGGCATGAGGTTGCCGCGCGGGCAGTGCGGGCAGGACTGCAGCTCGCGCGTGAGCGTGTTGAGCTCGCGAATGGCGCGCTCGAGGTACTTCTCCCGGATCTCGTCGTCTGTGACAGGCATCGGCTCAGATGGATTTGACGAGGTGAAGGGTTGTCCTTGGCCGTGCATCATCGGTTGCGTTCAGGTGCCGCTCAGCCGGCGCCGTTTCCGCCGGTGGTGCGGCGCACACGGCGCACGCGGCGGGCGCGCGAGGCGCGCTGCGCGGCCGCCGGCGTGGCCTTGGTTTGCAGGAACTTCAGCGCCTGCACGTACAAAAGCGATGAGGGGCGCGTGGCGATGTCGGCGTCGGCGAGCGACTGCAGGAACTCCTGCGGACCGTTGAAGTCACGCATCCTGATGCGCACCGAGCCGAGCCCCTGGGCGACGTGTGAGTCCGATCCGGCGCCGGCGATGATGCGGTACTTGCCGGCGAAGCGCACGGCCTCCTCGTTGAAAGAGCCGATCGCCACGCGCGGGTTGTACACCTCGATCGCATCCACCTGGTCGAGGATCGCGAGCAGGTGCTCGTAGTCGGGCACCGCGTGCATGCGGTCAAAGGGGTGCGGCACGTACACCACCCCGCCCTGGCGCTTGATCTCGGCGACGGTCTCTTGAAGCGACAGCCCGCGCGGGATCTTCTCTTTGATGAACAGCCCGATCACCTCGCCCTGTCCTGCGGTCTTTACCTCCTCGCCGACGATCACCTTGGGCCCGGACTCCTCCCCAAGAGAGAGAGCCTGCAGCGCGCCCGAGACCTCGTTGTGGTCGGTGACCGCGATCGCTCCGAGACCCTGTTCGCGCGCGGTGGCCAGCAGCACCTCGACGGGCGTGGCGCAGTCGTGCGAGTGGTCGGTGTGCATGTGCAGGTCGACGTCGATGAGCGGCCTCCGCGACAGGCGCTTGCGTAGCGCGCCGTCACCGCCGCGGGCGTGGCGGCGGGCGGCGACCTCGCGGTAGATCGCTTCGAGCTTCGTCGCGGCGTGGTCGTCGTCGGCGACCAGGCGGTAGTCGCCGGGGAAGTGGCGCGACATCAGCTCGGCGGCGGCGGGCGTGCTGGCGATGCGCGCGTCGAGGCGCCCGAAGAACGTCTCCACGAAACGGCGTGCGACGAACGTCGAGAGCAGCCGCTCGGTGGAGGAGTGAAACGAGCCGATGTTGAGCGCGCGCGAGTGGCGCAGCGCGGCGTTTGAGGTGCTGGGCGCGAACGGCTCGTGCACGTGCATGAAGTCGAGCTCGACGGTGGAGAGCACTTCCTCGACGGTGCGCGCGACGTCGATGGGCAGCGCCGAGGTGCGCCGGCGCGCGCCGCTTGGAACGTCGAGCACCTCGCCCACCGCGAGCACGCGCGGCGCGCCGTCGTCGCTGTTGGGCAAAAGGCTCTGCGGGCGAGCGCGCGCGGCGCGCAGCGCGCGGCGCGACTCGCGCACACGCTCCTGCGAGCGCGAGGGCGCGAGCACCAGCACGCGGTGGCCCTTCGCCGACAGCGCCTGCGCGACCGCGGCGACGTGCGCGTTGACCTCGTTGTCCTGCGCCTCCCAGGGGTACGGGGTGACGTGCGCGATCGCCAGCTTGTCGTCCACTGCGGCGATTATCGCGCCGGGCGCCCCCTCGCCACGAGGCGGATGGGTGTTATGGCTGCAGCGCGGCGCGCCCGCGCCACGCTCACTTGGAGCGTGAACCGGCCGCGGCGCCTGCCGCGCGCTTGCGCGCGGGCGCCGTGCCCTTGCGCGCGTAGCGGGCGATGAACTTCTCGGTGTCGACGCGCGCCTGGTCGTCGGGGCGCTGGTTCTGCGGCGACTTCATCAGGTACGACGAGGGACCGTCCAGCTGGCCGCCGACACCGTTGTTGAGCGCGAGCTTGCAGCAGCGCACGGCGTCGATCACGATGCCCGCGGAGTTGGGCGAGTCCCACACCTCGAGCTTGAGCTCGATGTTCAGCGGCACGTCGCCGAAGGCCTGGCCCTCCACGCGGATGTGCGCCCACTTGCGGTCGGTGAGCCACGGGACGTAGTCCGACGGCCCGATGTAGACGTCCTGCGCGGGCAGCTGCTCGTCCATGATCGAGGTCACGGCGTTGGTCTTTGAGATCTTCTTGGACTCCAGGCGCTCGCGCTCGAGCATGTTGTAGAAGTCCATGTTGCCCCCGACGTTGAGCTGGGAGGTGCGCAGCATCTTCACCCCGCGGTCGGCGAGCAGCCGCGCGAGCGTGCGGTGCACGATCGTTGCGCCGACCTGCGACTTGATGTCGTCACCCACGATCGGCAGGCGCGCGGCCTTGAAGCGGCGGTCCCAGTAGGGCTCGCGCGCGATGAACACCGGTATGCAGTTGACAAAGCCGCAGCCGGCCTCGAGCACCTGCTCGACATACCACTTGGTGGCCTGCTCGGAGCCCACCGGCAGATACGACACGACCACGTCGGTGTGGGTGTCGCGCAGGATCGAGACGATGTCGGCGGTCTCGCCGGGGGCCTTCGTGATCTTCTCTTTGAGGTACTTGCCCAGGCCGTCGTGGGTCATGCCGCGGTGCACCGGGACGCCGAGCTTCTTCGGCACCTTCGCGAACTCCATCGTGTTGTTCTCGCCTGCCCAGATCGCCTGGCCGAGGTCCTTGCCGACCTTGGCGCGGTCGATGTCAAACGCGGCGGTGAACTCGATGTCGCGCACGTGGTAGCCGCCGAGGTCGACGTGCATCAGCCCAGGCACGCGCTCGGCGGGGTTGGCGTTGCGGTAGTACTGCACGCCCTGCACGAACGCCGAGGCGCAGTTGCCCACGCCGATGATCGCCACGCGCACTTTGTCGGCCTGGTAGCGCCCGGCGCCGTTTGTGCCAGCGGCGCCGTTTGTGTGGGGGGCTTTGTGCTCGATCACGTTGGAAGACAGTTACTCCGCGCCACGGCGAAGGTCACACCGCGAGCTCGCGGCGCACGTGCCAGATGCGCTGTGCCACCGTGATCAGGCTCAGCGCGGCGAGCACGTACACCGCCGGCTTGAGCAGGCTGAAGTTCCCCAGCGAAGCGCCCTTGGCGAAGATCAGCCCGATCGACAGGATCACGACGCGCACCGGCCTCGTGGCCAGCCCCACCTTGCACTCCACGCCCAGCGCCTCGGCGCGAGCGCGGGTGTAGCTCACCATCAGCGAGGCGAGCACCGCGACCACCACCGCGGCGGCGGCGAAGCGGTCTGCGCGCAGCGCGAAGTAGCCGGCGACGGCTGTGAGCACGATGCCCTCCTCGACGCGGTCCAGGGTGGAGTCCAGAAACGCGCCGAACGGCGTGCCCTTGCCCGACATGCGCGAGTAGCGGCCGTCGAGCGTGTCCATGATCGAGCCCACGATGAAGGCCACGCCGCCGAGGAAGAACAGCTCTTCCCACACCAGCACCGCCGCGACCACGTTGAGGACGAAGCCGGTGAGCGAGATCGCGTTGGGGGTGAGCCGCGACTCGATCAGGCGGTCGCGAACGAGCTCGCGGCGTTCGCCGGCTCCGATCGGCGCGCGCACGCGACGGCGCCGGTTTCGGTAGCCGCCGCGCCGTCCACGGCGGGGAGCGGTGTGCTGGCGCGGCATACGCGTGCGGCCGCGCCCTAGCCTCTCGCGCGCAGGCCGACGATGCCCGCGTGCGCCGGGGCGCCGGATGGCACGGGGGCGCGGCCCGCGCGGCGCCGCGGCGCGGGCGCAAAGCGCCATGCTCCGGGACGCGCGCGCGCCAGCGCGCTGGCCCCGCACGCCGCCACGCCCGCGGTGAGCGCGCCGAGCAGAGCGTCGAGGATGAAGTGGTTGGCGGTCACGACGATCACGAATGCGATCAGAAACGGGTAGCAGATCCACAGTACGCGCACGGCTGAGTTGCGCGCCAGGCGCGCGAGCGGCCACCCGATAATCAGCGCGAAGGCCACGTGCATCGAGGGGACAGCGGCGTAGGGGTTGAACAGAGAGCTCATCGAGGCGCTCGAGTGCGACACGCTGAACGGCGTGAGGTCAGACACCGTGTCGATGAAGCCCCACTCGGGCAAGAAGCGCGGCGGCGCGGTGGGGAACACCGTGTAGCCGATCAGCGCGATGGGCAGCGCGATCAGCAGCATGTTGCGCACGAAGTAGAAGCTGTGGTTGCGACGGACGTACAGGTACGTCAGCGCCGCGAACGTGACGGTGAACTGCGCGTTGATGTAGATCCAGCTGGCCACCACCATCAGCACGTGGCTGCCCGAGGCCCACGCCTGCACGCTGGGCTCGACGAACAAGTGCAGCGTGCGCTCGATCGAGATCAGCTCGCGCGCGTGCTGAAAGGCGGCGGTGGCACGGCCCTCGACGCCTCCGCGCACGAGGTCATAGACCAGAAACGCGGACACGAACAGCGAGATCTGGCGCAAGAGGTCGAACCACCCCCGCGGCAGGACGTGCGCCTGCAACACACGAGCGCGAGCTCCCATCGGCGAAGAAGCCTATCGACGCGCCCGCCGGCGCGTGCCCTGGCGCGATCGCCCGCCTCAGGCGCAGCGCGGTCCGCTCGCGAGCACGCGCGCGAAGCTGAAGTCGACCACCACGCGATAGCGCCCGGCGCGCGGAGCCTGTACGAGCGTCCAGTCCCCGCCGGCGCGCGCGACGCAGCCGTAGGGCCCGTCCAGCCGCCAGTAGGGGGTGAAGCGCACGCGCACGGTGTAGCTGCCCGCGCGCGGCGTGAGCAGCTCAAACGAGCTGTGCCCGAGGCGCTGAAGCGAAGCCGGCGCCTGTGCCAGCGGCGCCGCGCCGCGCACCGCGAACAGGCGCCAGTGCGCCGAGCGCCAGAGTTCGCGCAGGTAGGCCGGCGGGCCCGCGCGGATGAGCCGCGCCTCGGCTCGCCCGGAGTAGTCAAGCGGCGCGTCGGGCAGCGCCACCAGCGAGATCGCCTGGTCTGTCAACCACGCGCGGTAGCGCGTGGCGTCGAGCGGCGCGCCGGAGTAAAAAAGCGCGTTGCGCCGCCCGTCGAGCTGGCGCTCCCACCCGCGCGCGATCTCGGTGCGCTGGGCTACGAACTGCGCCTCCCAGTGGTCTGCGGTGGGGACCACCTCCACGCGCGCGGGGCTCGCGTCATATCCGACGCCCAGCCGCCGCAGCTCCGACACAAGCGGCGCGTAGTAGGACGCGTTGACGGCGGGGTCGCCTTGAGCCGAGGTGAAGTCGGTCACGGGCGCGGTCACCTGCCAGTACAAAAGCGCCGGCGCGAGCAGCGCCAGCACCCAAACGCGCCGCCGCGCCGCCGCGCCGCGCAGCGCCGATCGCTCGGGGATGATCGCGAGCGCAGCGAGCGGCCCGGCGGCGAGCGCGCCGAGGCGGTCGACGTTGCCACCGACCGGCGTGCGCAGCGCGTAGGCGCCGATCAGCGCAAGCGCGTACACATACGCCCCCGCGCGCAGCGCGCGCACGCCTGAGCCCGCGCCCGCGGGGGCGAGCAGGGCGAGCGCGAGGATGCCGGCGATCGCGGGATAGAAAGCCGAGGCCACGAACGGCTGCGTGCCGCCTTCGGGAAACGCCAGCGCGAGCAGCGCGACCGGCGCAAGCGCGGCGACCGCGAGCCACAGCACGCCGCGCGCGGGCCCGAGCGACAGCCACCACACGATCGCGATCAGCGCGAGAAAGCCCCCCGCCACGGGGCTCGCGAGGCCGCACAGCAGCGCCAGCACAAGCGCCCAGCGGCGGTGGCCGCGCACCGCGACCAGCAGCGCGCCGGTGCCGATGGCCAGGCCGAGATCGAAGGCCACGCGGCAGGACAGCAGCGCGACCGCGGCGCCGATCGCCAGCCACACCGAGGCCACGCGCACCGCGGTGTGCGCAAAGCGCCCCGACACCAGCGGGACGAACAGCGCGACGACCGCCACCAGCGACACGGTGGCGAGCAGCCGCGGCCCCACCAGCCACCCCAGCGCGGGTGCGAGCACGCTGTAGGCGGGCAAGTGATGGCCGCCGTACCAGCCGTTGTCCCACAGCGTGAAGCCTTCGCGCCCGAACAGTTCGCTGCGGTATGTGGCGGTTGCGAGGTCGGCGCTCGACGGCGCGGCGATCAGATACGCGACGCCCGCGGCGGCGGTGATCGTCCACGCCGGCGCGCGCGCGAGCGCGCGCAGCACGAGCGCGCGCGACTCGGCCGGCGGGCGGCGCGCCGCCAGCCCGTGTCCGCCGGCTGCTCCGCTCACGCCGGCGTGGCGCCGGCCTGCGCCCCGGCGAGGAAGCCGACGACGGTGTCGATCAGGTCGGGTCTGTCAAGCCAGGGCCAGTGCCCCGCGTCGGGCAGCTCGAGCAGCCGCGCGTCCGGCAGCGCGTTGGCGTAGGCGCGCCCGAAGCGCGAGGGCAGGTAGGGGTCGCGCGTGCCCCACACCACGAGCGCGGGCGCCTGCAGCCGGCCAAGCTGCGCGCCGGTCTGCTCGAGCACCGCCGGCGGCGAGCTGCGATACAGGCGCAGGATCGCGCGCTGCGTGCCTTGGTCGAAGTGCGCGAGCACGCTGTCCAGCCAAGCGTCCGGCATCGGCCCGGGTGTGGCGTTTGACTCGCGCGAAAGGAGCCGCAGCACGGGCCGCGTGGTGGTGCCCATCGCGAGCTCGCCCAGCAGCGGCGTGCGCCAGATGCGCGCGGTGCGATGCCAGCGGTATCCGGGCAAAAACGGAACCGCGTTGATGACCACCACGCGCTCCACGAGCTCGGGGCGGCGCTGCGCGAGCGCGAGCCCCACCGCGCCCCAGTCGTGCACGACCATGCTCACGCGCGCCACCTCGACCTCCTCCAGGAAACGCTCCAGGAAGCCGTCGTACTCGGCGATCGTGTAGGTGCGCGACCCCGGCTTGCCCGAGCGCCCGAACCCGGGCAGATCCGGCGCGAGCCCGCCGCTTCGCTGCAGGAACGGCAGCCAGTCG
>DASZFR010000261.1:0-9093 GCA_035939635.1 Solirubrobacteraceae bacterium | reverse complement strand
TGTGGCGTTTGATCGTGCCCTGGAAGCCCTTGCCCTTGGAGATGCCCGAGATCTTCACCCGAACGCCGGCCTGGAAGGAGTCGACCGTCACCGACTCCCCCACCCGCAGCTCCCCGGCCTCTCCACGAAACTCCACCAGATGCTTCATCGGCGAAGCGTCGGCCTTTTGCAGGTGACCGAGCTCGGGCTTTGAGAGGTGCTTCTCCTTGGTCTGCCCAAACGCCAGTTGCACCGCGTCGTAGCCGTCGCGCTCGGGAGTACGCACCGCCGTCACCGGACACGGACCGGCCTCGAGCACCGTGACGCGCGCGACGCTGCCGTCTTCCTGGAAGATCTGGGTCATACCGAGCTTCTTGGCGAGGATCGCGGGCATCGCTCGGCTCAGGTCGCGAGACGGATCTCGATGTCGACGCCGGCCGGGAGATGGTCGAGGCGCTGCAGCGAGTCGACCGTCTTCGGAGTCGGCTGGTGGATGTCGATCAGGCGCTTGTGCGTGCGGATCTCGAAGTGCTCGCGCGAGTCCTTGTCCTTGAACGGCGAGCGGATCACGCAGTAGACGTTCTTCTCGGTCGGCAGCGGCACCGGACCCGAGACGCTCGCGCCGGTGCGCGTGGCCGTCTCGACGATCTCCTTGGCCGCGGACTCGATCGCCGAGGTGTCATAGGCCTTCAGGCGGATGCGGATCTTGTTTTGGGCTGCTGCTGCCATCGTGAACTCGCTTGTCTGGTGGGGCGTGGGTTGTCGTGTGGTCTAGCTGCTGTGGCGCCGAGCAGACGGCGAACGCCGCACGCCGAGCGCGGCAGGGAAGGTCCCGGCGGGATGCCAACCCTCACATCGCCGCCGCTGATCCCGCGGGGCGCCTTAGTCGTATCGGACTGCCAATTTAGTCCGCCGCGGGCAATTCCGCGGCGGGGTGCTACTCGACGATCTCGGCGACCACGCCCGAGCCGACCGTGCGACCGCCCTCGCGGATCGCGAAGCGCAGTCCCTGGTCCATGGCGATTGGCTGGATCAGCTCGATCTCCATCTGCACGTTGTCGCCGGGCATGACCATCTCGACGCCATCGGGCAGCTTTGCCACTCCGGTGACGTCGGTTGTGCGGAAGTAGAACTGAGGCCTGTAGCCGGTGAAGAACGGCGTGTGCCGACCTCCCTCCTCCTTCTTGAGCACGTAGACCTCGGACTTGAACTTGGTGTGCGGCGTGATCGAGCCGGGTTTGCAGAGCACCTGGCCGCGCTCGATCTCCTCGCGCTTGGTACCGCGCAGCAGGCAACCCACGTTGTCGCCGGCGCGGCCCTCGTCGAGGATCTTGCGAAACATCTCAACTCCCGTCACGACCGTGGAGCTGGTGTCGTGGATGCCGACGATCTCTACCGTCTCACCCGTTTTGATGATCCCCTGCTCCACACGACCCGTGGCGACCGTGCCGCGGCCGGTGATCGAGAACACATCCTCGACCGGCATCAAGAACGGCTTGTCGAGCTCTCGCACGGGCTCCGGGATGTAGGTGTCCAGCGCGTCGGCGAGCTCGAGGATCTTCTGCTTTGAGTCCTCGTCGCCTTCCAGCGCCTTCAGCGCCGAGCCAATCACGAACGGGATGTCGTCGCCCGGGAAGTCGTACTCGGACAGAAGCTCGCGGACCTCGACCTCGACCAGCTCGAGCAGCTCCTCGTCGTCGACCATGTCGGCCTTGTTGAGGAACACAACGATGTACGGGACGCCCACCTGGCGGGCCAGGAGGATGTGCTCGCGCGTCTGGGGCATCGGTCCGTCCGCGGCGGACACGACCAGGATCGCACCGTCCATCTGCGCGGCGCCGGTGATCATGTTCTTGACGTAGTCGGCGTGCCCCGGGCAGTCGACGTGCGCGTAGTGGCGGTTCTCGGTCGAGTACTCGACGTGCGAGGTGGCGATCGTGATGCCGCGTTCCTTCTCCTCGGGAGCGTTGTCGATCGACTCGAAGCTGCGTGCTTCCGCCCCGCCCTTCTCGGCCAGCACCTGCGTGATCGCAGCCGTCAGCGTCGTCTTGCCGTGATCGATGTGACCGATGGTCCCGACGTTGACGTGCGGCTTGTCGCGCTCGAACTTCTCCTTCGCCACTTTGTTATTCGCTCCTGTGTCGGCGTTGACCTCCGCCCTGCTGCAGGCGAAGCCGTAGAAATCTACCTAAATGCAATGCTGCGTGGTTGCTCAGGTCAAGCCGGGACCGGCTCGCCCGTGCGCTGCTCGACGATCTGCCCGGCGATGTTCGGGGGTACCTCCTCGTAGCCCTCGAACTGCATGGTGTAGTTGGCCCGCCCCTGCGTGTTGGAGCGCAGGTCGGTGGCGTAGCCGAACATCTCGCTGAGCGGCACGCGCCCGGAGACCGCCAGCGCGTTGCCGCGCCGTTCCTGGCCTTCCACGCGCCCGCGCCGGCGCGAGAGATCGCCGATCACATCGCCTAGGAACTCCTCCGGCGTGATGACCTCGACGGAGAAGATCGGCTCGAGCAGGACTGGTTTGGCGCGCTTGGCCGCCTCTTTGAAGGCGATCGAGCCCGCCACCTTGAAAGCGATCTCGGATGAGTCCACGTCGTGGTACTTGCCGTCCACGAGGGTGACGCGCAGGTCGACCATCGGATAACCGGCCTTGACGCCGTTCTCCAGCGCCTCCTGCACGCCGGTCTTGACCGCGGGGATGTACTCCGAAGGAACCGAGCCACCCTTGATCTTGTTGACGAATTCAAAGCCCTCGCCGGGCGCCGGCTCGAGGTCGAGGTAGACCACGCCGAACTGGCCCGAGCCGCCGGTCTGGCGCACGAAACGTCCCTCGACGCCCTGCACGCTGCCGCGCACGGTCTCGCGGTAGGACACCTGCGGGCGGCCCACGTTGGCCTCGACGCCGAACTCGCGGCGCATGCGGTCGACGAGCACCTCGAGGTGCAGCTCGCCCATGCCCGAGATCTCGGTCTGGCCGGTTTCTTCATTGGTGCGCACCTGGAAGGTGGGGTCCTCCTCCGCGAGGCGGCCGAGCGCGATCGACATCTTCTCCTGGTCGGCCTTGGTCTTGGGCTCAACGGCGACCTTGATCACGGGCTCGGGGAAGATGATCTTCTCGAGGTGGATAGGCGCGTCGGGCGCGGCCAGCGTGTCGCCGGTGATCACCTGCTTGATGCCCACCGCCGCGGCGATGTCGCCGGCGTAGACCTCGGAGACCTCCTCGCGGTCGTTGGCGTGCATCATCAGCACCCGCCCGATCCGCTCAGTGCGCCCGGTGCCCACGTTGAGCACGCGCGAGCCCGCCTGCAGGTGGCCGGAATAGACGCGGAAGTATGTGAGCTTGCCTACGTAGGGGTCGGCGGCGATCTTGAACGCGAGCGCCGCAAACGGCTCGCTGTCGTCGGCCTTGCGCACCACCTGGCGCTCGTTCTCCTCGCCCTTGATCAGTTCGGTGCCCACCACGGGGGGAACGTCCAGCGGCGAGGGCAGGTAGTCGATGACGGCGTCGAGCAGCGGCTGCACGCCCTTGTTCTTGAACGACGATCCGCACAGAACGGGGGTCAGCTTGCTGGACAGCGTTGCGGCGCGGATCGCCTGCTTGAGGCGGTCCTCTGGGACCTCGGTCTCCTCGAGGATCGCTTCCAGCACCGCGTCGTCGTAGTGAGAGACCTCCTCGAGCAGGTGTTCGCGCGCGGCCGCGGCCGCGTCGGCGAGCTCCTCGGGGATCTCGGTGATCTCCTGTTCGGTGCCGAGCTCGTCGCGGTAGAGCACGGCCTTCATGCTCACCAGGTCGACGACGCCGCGGAACTCGGCCTCGGTGCCGATCGGCAACTGGATGGGCACGGGGTGCGCGCCGAGGCGATCGACCATCGTTTGCACACCGCGCTCGAAGTCGGCGCCGATGCGGTCCATCTTGTTGATGTAGGCGATGCGCGGCACGTGGTACTTGTCGGCCTGGCGCCACACGGTCTCGGATTGGGGCTCCACGCCCGCGACCGAGTCAAACAGCGCGATCGCCCCGTCGAGCACGCGCAGCGAGCGCTCCACCTCGACGGTGAAGTCGACGTGGCCGGGCGTGTCGATGATGTTGATGCGGTTGCCCTTCCACTCCGCGGTGGTGGCGGCGGACGTGATGGTGATGCCGCGCTCCTGCTCCTGCTCCATCCAGTCCATCGTCGCGGCGCCCTCGTGCACCTCGCCCATCTTGTAGGTGCGACCGGTGTAGTAGAGAATGCGCTCGGTCGTCGTGGTCTTGCCCGCGTCGATGTGGGCCATGATGCCGATGTTGCGCGTGTTCTCGAGGGAGTATTTACGGGGCATGGTGGGGGTGGTGAAAGTTGTTGGGGGGTGGGTTCCGGGGCAAAAAAATGGGCCCCCTGGGGCCCATGCACATCGATCGTCTCGTGTGGACCAGGGGCGGCTTGTCTATATGTTCGCGCTCTCCATCTGGTTTCCCGCTCCAGAGCCGGAATGCACGCGCTTGCGCGCCCTCCCCAAACGGGGGAGAAATCCCAATATAGCAAAGGGATTTCGGGCTCCGAAGGGGCCTAACCGGATGTTTGCAACGGCGCTCGAGCACTCGTCCGGCGGCGCCCCGCGAGAAGAGCGCTACCAGCGATAGTGAGCGAAGGCCTTGTTGGCCTGCGCCATGCGGTAGATGTCGTCCTTGCGCTTGAACGCGCCACCCTGCTGGGAGGCGGCGTCGCTGAGCTCGTTGGCGAGACGCTGCGCCATCGTCTTCTCGCGCCGCTGGCGGGCGAACTCGACCAGCCAGCGCACCGCGAGCGTGCGCGCACGGCGACTGGGGACCTCCACCGGTACCTGGTAGGTGGCGCCGCCCACGCGGCGCGAGCGCACCTCAAGCGAAGGCGTTAGAGCCCTGATCGAGTTCTCGAGCGACTCAACCGGGCTCTGCTCGCCTCGCTCGGCAACGAGATCGAGCGCTTCATAGACGATCCGCTCGGCGATCGACTTCTTGCCGTCGAGCATCACCTTGTTGATGACTTGCTGAACGAGCTTTGAGCGGTGGATCGGGTCCGCCTCCAGCGGGCGGATCTGCGCTGCTGCGCGGCGCGGCATACGGCTATCGTTTCTTCACGCCGTACTGTGAGCGCGCCTTCTTGCGGTCGCTCACGCCGGCCGCGTCGAGCGTGCCGCGGACCACCTTGTAGCGAACTCCCGGGAGGTCCTTCACGCGGCCGCCCCTGACGAGCACCACCGAGTGCTCCTGCAGGTTGTGGCCCTCGCCGGGAATGTAGGCCGTGACCTCGATCGAGCCCGAGATACGCACGCGCGCCACCTTGCGCAGCGCGGAGTTGGGCTTCTTCGGCGTCGTCGTATAGACGCGCGTGCAGACGCCACGGCGCTGCGGCGCGGCCACCTTCTTCTTGCGTCCGCTGCCGGACTTTAGACCCGGCGTGGCGAGCTTCTTCTTGGGCGCGATGCGGCCCTTGCGGACGAGCTGGGAAGTGGTGGGCATCGGGGCGCTGATGCTAGCAGCGCTGTGGCCACGGGCGCTGCGTCTGCGCGGGTCCTGGGCACGCCGGCGCCAGGCCTGCCGTGCCGGGTGCCGGGCCCGCCGGCTCTGAGCCTCGGGCGCTATGCCTGCGCGACGGCCGGCGCGGCACGCAGCGGCGCGGGCATCAGCGCGGAGGCGACGACGACCAGCACGAACGCAAACGCCTGCAGCGTCACGCCGAGTGCGCCACCCGCCATCGGGTCGCCGAACACGATGATGCCGCCGGCGATGCCGGCGATGTTGGCCGCGGTGCCGGTCACGGCTATAACCGGCACAGCCTCGCCGTCCTGCAGGCCTTTGGCCGAGGCGTAGAAGGCGACCACCGACGCGACCAGGGCCACCGCCAGCCAGGGGCTGAGCAGCAGCGCCATCAAGCCGTGGGCGCCTGTGATGCCGGTGAGCGCCTTGATCGCCGTGTCAGAGACGCCGAAGAGGATGCCCGCGGCGGCGCCGAGCATGATCCCGTGGTGCTCGGCCGGTCCGCCCATGCGCGGGCCCATGATCAGCAGGCCGCCGAGCCCGAACAGCCCGGCCTCGAAGGAGATCATGGCCGCCTGTGAGAACTGCGAGTGGGCGCCGTGCAGGGCCGGCAGGGTGAGCCCGAGCATCGCCAGGCCGGTGGCGGTGAGGAAAAGCCCCAGCCACTGGCGCGGGCCTACCTCAAAGCCGAACATCCGCTCGGCCATCACCGCGATCAGCACCACGCCCGCGGCGAGCGAGACCTGCACCACCGACATCGGTGCGAACGCGAGCGCCGCCACGTGGAAGGCCCAGCTGACGACCGCGATTGCCATACCCAGCGCGAACCACTTCGACGAGTACAGCGCGCGCGCCGAGCTCAGCGGATGGCGTACCTGCACCTTGGCCACCGCGTTGGCGCCCCGGTGCTTGTAGAAGAAGCCCAGGTTCGCCACGAAGGCGCAGACGAGGGCGAGCAGTATGCCGATCTCAGGTGTCATTGAGCTTCGATGGTCAGGACGGAACGATCATCGGGTGAGGGCGCCCGTTGCTTTACTGCCAGGGGGCGGCCTCGGCAGATCGACCGTGGGTCCAGGCTCCCCCTTGAACCTGAGCGCGAGCTAAAGACCGCGTCCTAACACCGAAAAAGCGCATGGGCAAGCCGTACCTCCTCGTTGACATAGATGGCGTGGTGTCGCTGTTCAGCGCAGCGCCGGTTCCCGCCGAGCGTCCGCGCGCCGACGCGCCGGGGGCTGACGGGGTGCCGGTCGAGGGTGCCTTCCATTCGATCGACGGCATACCGCACTTCCTTTCGTCCACCGCGGCCGATCACCTGCGGCGCCTGTCGCACTCGTTCGAGCTGGTGTGGGCCAGCGGCTGGGAGGAGAAGGCCGAGGAACACCTGCCGCGCCTGCTGGGAGTTCCCGCCGGTCTTCCCTTCATCGCCTTCGGGCGCCCCGCCGCCGGACCGGGACGCGCTACGGCCGCGCACTGGAAGCTTGAGTCCGTGGACGAGTTCGTGGGCGAACGCCCGCTGGCCTGGATAGACGACGCGTTCAACCCGGCGTGCCACGAGTGGGCCGCTGCGCGCGGCGCGCCGACGCTGCTCGTGAGCACCTCCCCGGAGCGCGGGCTCACGGCGACGGAGGCGGCGACGCTGCTCGAGTGGGCGCGCCGGCAAGCGCCGCAATGACCGCGGCCGGCACCGCCAGCGGGGCAGACACCGCGGCATCCGGCGCCTGCGCGTCCGCCGACCGCGCGGTAGAGCGCGCGCAGGGACGCCGGTTTGCCACGCACGGACGCGGACGCGGCGCCGGTGAGCGACCATGCGCCGGAGGCGTCGGTGGAGACTTCGGCGACGGCGCGCTCACGTACGACTTCGCCCCGGGCGCTCACGCTGCGCACCTGCAGCAGGATCGCCGCGCCGGCGACCGGCGCCCCCTGCACGGATGCGAGGCTGCCGCGCAGCGCGAACGGCGTCTGCGCGGTTCCGGCAGGGCTCTGTTCGCCCGGCGCTGGGCCGGCAGGCGTCTGTGTGGGGGCCTGCGTGACCGGCGCTGCGAGCGTGAGCGCGAGCGTGGCGCGCGTGGGGTTTGGCGCGAGCCGGTGCACGCCCGAGCGGATCGCCCCGAGTCGCGCGTAGAACGCATCGCCCGGACAGTCGGTCGAGTCGCCGTCGCGGTGGCCGGCGATGTGCGGAAGCGACACGTGCGCCCCTGCGGGGAAGCGGCTGTACACCGCACCCGCCGGGTTGACACGCACGCGCACGCGACCCCGCGCAGGCACGCCGTGCAGCGAGAGCTTCCACGCCAGCAGCGCCCGCAGCGAGCGCAACGCGGGCGCCGGCGGGGACTGGCTCGAAAACGAGCCCAGCACCGCCACGCCGGTGGATTCGAGGTTGAAGCCGCCCGCGTGAGCCCCCACCACCGGCTCATCGATGCCGCCCGCGCGCGCCTCGAAGATGCGCCCGAAGGCGTCGATTACGAAGTTGTAGCCGATGTCGTTCCAGCCGCGCACGTCGCGGTGATAGAGAAAGATCGCCGCAAGCATTGCTGGCACTTCGGACGCCAGGTAGCCGTTGGGGTTCTCGGTGTGGTGCACGAAGCCGATACGCACCGTCCCGTAGCCGGGCGCCACCCGCGGGTGCGCGATGCCCCGCGCCCAGGCCGCGCGCGCGACGATCGGCGGCTGCTCGGGGGTGTTCGGCGGGATCGTGGCCAGCGTGCCGGCCACACCGGCGCCGAGCAGGCTGCGGGCGAGCGCGGCGCGGCGCTCGCCGAAGCCGCCGCTTGTGTCGATGAGGTGCAGGCGCACCCCCGACAGCGCGCGTGTGGCGCGAAGCGCCACCGCGACCGCGCCCGCCGTCCATACCGGCGAGCCGATTACACGCCCGTGCGTCGTCGCCGCGGAGGGCTCGCCCGAGCAGCACCCCGCGGCCGACGCCCACGGGCCCCAGGCGCCGTTGGGCGCGAGCAGGCGCAGCTGCAGCAGCGCGCCGGCGGCGCCGTCCCATTCGAGCCCGAGCAGGTCCGCGCCGGACGGCAGCGCAACCGTGCGCCCCGCGCTCGGGACCTCGCCCAGCCAGCGCTCGCTCAAGCGCGGGGCCGTCGCGCGCGCCGCGGCCAGCCCGACCACGGGTCGCAGCAGCGCCGCCCCCACCGCGCCGGCTCCGGCGGCGAGCAACGAACGACGCGTCAGCGCGTGCGCGCCCACGAGCAACTAGACAGCGCAGCCGCGCTGGAGTAGCGCAGGGGCGATGAGAATCTGCTCAACCGGCCGGCGGCGTCGCTAAGCGGCGCGTACGCGCAGGGCGGCGAGATTGAGGATCGTGATGCGTTTGCGCTCGGTCGCGAGCCAGCCCAGCTCGCGCATCGTGCGCAGCGCCTCCGCGACGCCCGCGCGGGATGCTCCGGTCCACGCGGCGAGGTCCTCCTGGGAGAGCGGCGAGTCCACTCGCACTCCCTGGGCGCACGGCGCTCCGTAGCGGTCGGCCAGCTCCACGATGCGCGCGGCGAGACGGCCGAGGGTATCGGCGACTGCGAACCGCGCCCGGTTCGCGGTGCTGTGGCGGAAGCGCTGAGCGACGACTTCCAGCAGGGCGACCGCGACGCGCGGCGTCGTCTCGAGGTGGTTGCGCA
>DASZFR010000260.1:0-1675 GCA_035939635.1 Solirubrobacteraceae bacterium | reverse complement strand
CGGCGTCTCGCCCGCTTCGGTCGCGAACTGGCGCCTGATGGTGAGCGGGCCTGTGAAGTCCGTCTCGCTCTCCCGTTCGCAGCTGATGGCGATGCCCCAGCACACATGCTCGCTGCCGATCGCGTGCGTCGAGGGCTGGTCGACGACGCAGCGGTGGACGGGCGTGCGGGTACGCGACCTGGGCGCGCTCGTCGGCGCGCCGGCCGATGCACAGGTGCACGTCCAGTCGATCCAGCCGAGCGGCCCCTTCCGCCACGCCGACCTTTCGACCGCGCAGCTGCAAGACCCGCGGACGTTGCTGGCGCTTCACGTCAACGGCGTCGCGCTGTCGCCTGACCACGGCTACCCGGCGCGCCTGATCCTGCCGGCGCAGCCCGGCGTGCATTGCACCAAGTGGGTTGGTTTTATGAACTTCTACGTGCAGGCATGACCGCGTTCCGGCGCCTCTACGGATCCGGCGCGTTGCACCTCGGGGCCCATCTGGCCGCGTTCGGGATCGCGGGATTCGCGCTCGCGCAGATCATCGACGGCGGTGCGTGGGTCAACTTCGTCGCGTGGTTTGCGGGTGCCGCCGTGCTCCACGATCTCGTGCTGCTGCCGCTCTACTCGCTGCTCGACCGCGTTGGGGTGTCGTTCCACCTTCGGCTCCCACGGCTGCGCGTACCTGTCGTCAACCACGTCCGGGTCCCAGCGCTGCTCTCGGGGCTGTTGCTGCTCGTCTATTTCCCGCTGATCCTTGGGCCGTCAGGACCCGAGTACGTCAAGGCGACGGGCCACCCTCTGCACGGGTACCTGCGCAACTGGCTCCTGATCAGCGCGGTGCTGTTCCTCGGCTCCGCTGTCGTCTACGCGATTCGGTGGGTGCGCTCATGAGCGTCGCGGCCTTGTCGCCGCGCGTCGCGGTGCGTCGCCGAGTGTTCCCGTGGGCCGTGCTCGCCGGCGTGGTTTCCGTGATCGTCGCCGGGCTGCTGATCAAGGCGGGCGGCGGCGTGCTCGGCGTCCCGCTGCCGCCGTTCGTGATGCGCTGGGAGCCGCTCGCCGACTGGCCGCTTGCGGCGGTTGCGGCGGTCGTGCTCGGCGCCGGCGTTTTGGTTGCTCCTGTGGTTGTGCTTCGCGTGCGCTCCCGGCTTGTCGTCGCGGTGTCGCTCTATGCGCTGGCGCTCGGGCTCGGTCTTGCGTTGAACGCTGCGCGGACCGGCTCGGCTGGCTGGTCGAAGGTGTTTGCGACCGGCCCGCACGGCTCCGTCGAGGGCTACTTCGAGTACCTGCTCGCGCTCCCGGTGCTGCGGAACGGCATCGCCTACTACGTCAGCCACTTCGCGGCGCTGCTGCCGTACGTGACGACGCATGTGAAGGGCAACCCGCCCGGGCCGCTGATCGCGCTGCACCTGCTCGGGATCTCGACCCCGGGCGCCTTGGCGGCGCTGTGCATCGGCCTCGGCTCGCTGTGCGCCCCGCTTGCGTACGACCTTGGCCGCGTCCTCGGCGGCGAGCGTCGGGGCCGCGTCGCGGGTCTGTTGACCGCGTTCTCTCCTGCGGTGCTCCTGTTCGGCGTCACCTCGGCCGACTACGCGTTCGCGGCGATCGGGGTAGCGGTCGCGTGCCTGCTCGTCCGCGCAGGGCCGCGCGCGCTGATCGCCGGAAGCATCCTGGCCGCGATTGCGTCCTTCTTCTC
>DASZFR010000259.1:0-32493 GCA_035939635.1 Solirubrobacteraceae bacterium | reverse complement strand
GCGTATTCGCTCGCCGGCGCGTGCAGCTTGGCCTGGCGGCGACGGCTTCTAGCCACCGCGTCTTCGGCCCGGCCGCGGCCGCGTGCCCCAGCCGTCGGCCCGCCGGCCGTCGGCGCGTCCGCCCGCACCGCGACGGTCAGTGCTCGGCAGCCTGCTCGAGCTGCGAGCGCACATCGCCGGTCGCCGGCTGGGCGTGGCCCGGCCAGGCGGCGGCGGGCTCGAGCGCTGCGAGCTTTAGCATGCTCGCGCGCGCCTGCTCGGTGTCGTAGTTGTAGGTCTGCGCGGGAAGGCTCGGCTTGGTATTGCGGCCCCACATGTCGATCGTGTAGAAGCAGTCACTCGCGAGCGCCAGGCGGTCTGACTCGCGCCACAGGCCAATCAACCCAGGAGCGTGGCCCGGCAGGTCGATCACGCGGAAGCCCGCCACTTCGTCGCCCTCACGCACCGTGCCGGAGATCTCCACCGGGCCGCCGTCCCACGCGTAGCGGTGCATCAGTTTCTGCAGCTGGCGCGCCACTGGCGGCACGCCGGCGAGGTCCGCCGGCCAGTAGCGAAAGCCTCCGCTGCCCTCGGCGTCCTGCACCTCGTCGGGGTGGCAGAGCACCGGCACCCCCAGCGACGGCGCCACGCCGCGATGGTCTGTGTGCCCGTGGCCCAGCACCACGCGGCGGATGCCGCCGAGCTTCGCGCCGGCGCTCGCGACGGCGCGGCGCATCGTGCGCGCGCCCGCGTCGAACAGCGTCACGCCGCCCTCGTCCTCGAGCAGATACACGTTGCAGCGCCCGGGCTGACCCTGCACGACCCACACGCCCTCGGCCACGAGCCTCGCCTCGTCGCCGGAGAGGCGCGTGGTGAGCCGCGTCTTGGCGTTGAATGCTCCCGTCAGGCGCTGGTCTGCCGCCGAGCCGGCTGGCGGCAGCATGCCGATCTGGCGCGGCAGCGCGATCGAGTCGGGGAACGCGTCGTTTGACTGGATGCGCCCGTCACGAATCGTGAGCAGGTCGATGCCCTCCATCGTGATCGGGTCGCCGGTGGGCGCTACGCCCGCGAGCGAGCCCGGCCCGGCGAAGGTGCCACGCAGGCACCACTGCACGGCGCAGCGCTCCCCCTCGGTGGTGGTGCCCACGACCTCGAAGCGCAGGTCGGGCACGGCCTCGAGCAGCTCGCCGATGAACGCGCGCACGCCGTCGGGCGCGTTGACGTCGACCTGGCCGCGCACGTTCTCGCGCCCGCCGTCTGCCCACATCGCCACCGCTCCGTCGAGATCGCGCGCGCTGATCGCGTCGAAGTAGCGCCGCGCCAACGCCTCCACGCCGTCGCCGGTGATGCGCCGCCTGCGCTTGGTGACCTGCTGCACGTTTGCCGCAGCTTCCTGCACCTTCGTGGCCGCCGCTGTGCCTGGCTCCTCCTCGCTCATGCAATCTCCTTAGGGACGCCCGTGGAGATTCGTAGTCTAGTCTGGCCGGGTGGCCCAAGCCAGCGAGCGAACCGGCGGCTCGGGCACCCGCAGGGCCCATCAGAGGCGCGAGCTCGGGCGCGGGGAGCGAGTGCGCGACGGCGTCTTTCGGCTGCGCCTGCCGCTGCCGTGGCCCGGCGTACCACACTGCAACGCGTGGGCGGTGCGTGCCGGCGACGGCATCGTGCTGTTCGACACCGGCATGCACCAACCCGACTCGCTCGCGCATCTGGTGCGGGCGATGCAGATGTGCGGCCTGGAGCTCGACGACGTGCGCCTGGTCGTGTGCACCCACGCCCACTCAGATCACTACGGGCAGGCGGCCACGATCGTCGAGATGACAGGCGCCGAGCTGTGGATGCACCCCAACCACCAGCACATGCGGCTGATGGCAGAAGACCCCGATGCCGTGCTGGACCGCCGCGTCGAGGTGGCCCGCCACAGCGGCGTGCCCGAGGAGCCGTTGCGGCGCTGGGCGGCGCAGCGGCGCAGCAAAGACTCCGGCATTGCGGGCGTGGTCGAGCCCGATCGCGAGTTGACCGAGGGGGTCCAGATCGAGACCGACGTGGGCACCTGGAGCGTGTACGAGACGCCAGGCCACGCCCCGTCACACGTGTGCCTGTATGAGCCCACGCACCGGCTGCTGATCTCCGGCGATCACCTGCTGGGGCGCATTTCGCTGTACTTCGACTACGGCTTTACCCCCGATCCCGTGGGCGAGTTCCTGCATTCGCTCGACGTGGTCGCGAGCTTGGGCGCGCGCCTGTGCCTGCCCGGGCACGGCCGCACGTTCGCTGACGTGCAGGCCCACATCAACGGCAACCGCGCGCTCGTGCGCGAACGCCTTGACGCCGTGCGCGCCGCGTTGCAGGGGGGCCCGCTGACGGCGTTCGAGCTCGTGCCCCACGTGTACGGCGACGCGCTGTCGGGGCAGAACGCACACTGGCTGTTGTCGAAGATCCTCTGCTACCTCACCCACCTGCGCGCGGAGGGTCTGGTGCGGCCCCTGGGCTCGGAGCCCGAGCGCTGGTCCGCATAATCTGAGGATGCGCATCGATGACATCCTCGCCCGCGACGGGCCGGTGTTCTCCTTTGAGTTCTTCCCGCCGAAAACCGCGGCCGGCGAACAGAACCTGTATGCGGCGCTGGGCGAGCTGCGCGAGCTGGAGCCTGCGTTCGTGTCGGTCACCTACGGCGCGGGCGGTTCGACCCGCGAAAAGACGATCGAGATCGTCAAGCGGATTCGCGAGCAGTACCGGCTGGAGGCGATGGCGCACTTCACGTGCGTTGGCGCCACCGTGCCGCAGCTGCGCGCCACGCTCGACGAGATGCACGGGGCGGGCATCGACAACGTGCTCGCGCTGCGCGGCGACCCGCCTGCGGGCCAGGAGCAATGGATCAAGACAGACGGTGGGCTGGAGTACTCGCGCGAACTGGTGCAGCTGATCTCAGCGGGCTACCCGTTTGCGATCGGTGCGGCGTGCTTTCCCGAGACCCACATCCACGCGGAGAGCCCCGAGGCCGACCTGCGCCACCTGGCCGAGAAGGTCGACGCGGGCGTCGACTTTCTGATCACGCAGTTGTTCTTCGACAACGCGCTGTACTTCGACTTCGTCGCCCGCGCCCGTGCGATCGGCGTCGAGGTGCCGATCATCCCGGGGATCATGCCGATCACCCACGCCGGTCAGGTGCAGCGCATGGCGAGCATGTGCGGTTCGTCGATCCCCGACGGGCTCAGCCGCGAGCTCGCCGCGCGTGAGGACAACGCCGAGGCGATGCTGGACTTCGGCGTCGCCTACGCCACCCTGCAGTGCGCCGAGCTGCTCGCCGGTGGCGCGCCGGGCATTCACTTCTACACGCTCAACCGCTCGCCGGCCACGCGCGCGATATTGAGCGCGCTGAAGCTGACCAGACCGTGGCTCGGCGCCGGCGCGAGCGTTAGCTGAGCTCGATCTCGAGCGCCTGCGCGACGCGCGGCACACCGTCCGGCCCCACGTAGCGCACGTCTACCGAATCGTCCTGGCGGTAGGTGCCCACGCCCCACGCGCCCAGCAGCCAGCGCCACCCGCTGATCTTGTCCTTGCGCAGCTCGCGCTCGAACACAAGCGAGCCTTCCCGTACCGAGTAGTCCACGCCCAGCTGCTGGCGCACGCCGTTGACGTACACCTCGTACGGATTGCGCAGATCGCGCGGAAGCCTCACCCGCGACACCGCCATGTCACCGCGGATTATGCTCGCCGGCCGGCGCTTTGCCAGACTCCTCCGCCGGCTTCTCGCCGCGCGCCTGCGCGGGTGCTTTGGCTGGCCCCGCGAGAGGCGTCTCGCCACGCGCCGTGAGCGGCGTTTTGGCTCGTACCTCGCGCGCCGCCATCCCCGTCGCCCGGCCCCGCTCCGTGCTCGGCAGTTCGAGTCCCGCGCTCGCGCGGCCGGCGCGCATCTCGCGCTGGCGACGGTGTGCGTCATCGACGATCGCGCCGAGCTGCTGCGGGTCCTCGACGACGCGCATGAGCTCGAGGTCGTGCGCGTCGATGCGCCGGTCGGCAAGCGCGTGGGCCCTCAGCCACTGGAGCAGCCCGTCCCACTCGCCCTCGCCGACGAGCAGCGCGGGGAAGTGGCGGATTGTCGTGGTCTGGATCAGCGTGAGCGCCTCGAACAGCTCGTCGAGCGTGCCGTACCCGCCCGGGCAGACCACCAACGCGCTCGCGTAGCGGATGAACATGACCTTGCGCGCGAAGAAGTGGCGGAAGCGCAGGCGGATGTCGAGAAAGTCGTTTGAGCGCTGCTCGTGCGGGAGCTCGATGTTGCAGCCCACAGAGATCGCGCCGACTTCGCGCGCGCCGCGGTTGGCCGCCTCCATCAGGCCCATCCCGCCTCCCGTGATGACCGCATAGCCGCTGCGCCCCAGCGCCGCGCCGACCTCGCGGGCGAGCGCGTAGTTGGGGTGCTCGCGCGGCGTTCGTGCCGAGCCGAAGACGGTCACCGCCGGGCCGATACCCCAAAGCGCGTCAAAGCCCATCGCAAACTCAGCGGCGATCGCGCGGATGCGCTGCTCGTCGCGCCGGCGCACCGACGCGGGCTCGTCGCCCAGCAGACCGAGCAGCTCGGCGTCAAACGTGTCGCCGCCGCCGGAGAGCTGATAAGGCACGGTCCAAGCCTACGTTCTGCGCCCGCGGCGTCCCGGCTGCCTGCCGCGCGGCCGCCGTTGGCGCGCGTACGCTCTGCGGCGCGATGTCGCGCCGGGGCCACGACCTGGAGATCCCCTACACGGTGCGCCGGTCGCCGCGCGCCAAGCGCGTGCGCGTCAACGTCGCGCCGCATGGCGAGCTCGGCGGGGTCGGAGTCGAGGTCGTGCTGCCCCAGCGCGCCTCTGAGCGCGCCGCGGCGGCGGCGGTGAAGGAGCTGCGGCCATGGATCGAGCGGCGGCTGCACGAGGCGCAGGAGGCGATGGCGATCCTCGCGGCTCGGCGCGGGACGGTTCCCTACCTGGGGCGGGCGCTGCAGCTTGTGCCCCAGCGCGGGCGCACGCGCGTGCATCGCGCCGGGGAGCACCTGCTGGTGCCGGCCGGCGACGCGCGCCCGGCGATCGAGCGCTTCTACCGCCGTTCGGCGCGCGCCGAGGTCGCGCAGCGGCTGGACGCGGCGACAGCGCTCACGGGGCGCCCGTACCGCGACCTGCAGGTGCGCTCGCAGCGCACGCGCTGGGCCTCGTGCTCGCCCGACGGGCGCATGAGCTTCAACTGGCGCCTCTTGCTCGCGCCCGAGCGCGTGCTCGACTACGTGATCTGGCACGAGGTGTGCCACCTGGAGGTGCTCGATCACTCGCCGCGCTTCTGGGCGTTGCTCGGACGGCGCTGGCCGAGCTATCGCGAGGAGCGCGCGTGGCTGCGGCGCTACGGCGCCACGCTCGTGCTCTGAGCTGCGCCGGCCAAGCTCAGGACGGGCTCAGCGCGAGCTCACCCGCGCTGCTCGATCGGCACGTAGTCGCGGTCGCGCAGTCCGGTGTAGATCTGGCGCGGACGCGCGATCTTCTGCTCGGGGTCCTGCACCATCTCAAGCCACTGCGCGATCCAGCCGCTGGTGCGCCCGATGGCGAACATCACCGGGAACATCGCGACCGGCAGGCCAAGCGCCTCATAGATCAGCCCCGAGTAGAAGTCGACGTTGGGGTAGAGCTTGCGCGAGGTGAAGTACTCGTCGTCGAGCGCGCGCTTCTCGAGCTCGGAGGCGACGTCGAGAAGCGGGCTGCGCCCCCGCACCTCGAACACCGCGTCGAGGTGTTTGCGGATGATCCGCGCACGCGGGTCATAGTTCTTGTACACGCGGTGGCCGAAGCCCATGAGGCGCTCGTTGCCGGCCTTCACGCCCTCCAGAAACGACGGGATGTTGTCCACGCTGCCGATCCGTCCAAGCATGCGCAGCGCGGCCTCGTTGGCGCCGCCGTGCAGGGGCCCGTACAGAGCCGCCACGCCCGCCGCCACCGCCGTGTAGGGGTCGACCTGCGTGGAGCCGACTGAGCGCACGGCGCTGGTGGAGGCGTTCTGTTCGTGGTCGGCGTGCAGGATGAACAGCACGTCCAGCGCGCGCGCCAGGCGCGGGTCCGGCTCGTATTTGAGCTCGGTCATTTTGTACATCATCCCGAGGAAGTTGCTGGGGTAATCGAGCTCGTTGTCGGGGTACACGTACGGCTGGCCCATGTTGTGGCGGAACGCGAATGCGGCGAGCGTCGGCATCTTCGCGAGCAGGCGGATGATCTGCATGTCGCGCACCGGCTCGTCGTGGATCTGGTTGGCGTCCGGATAAAACGTTGACAGCGCGCCGACCGACGCCACGAGCATCCCCATCGGGTTGGCGTCGTAGCGAAAGCCCTGCATGAACTCCTTGATGTTCTCGTGCACGAAGGTGTGGATCGTGATCTCGTGCACCCAGTGCTCCAGCTGCGCGCGCGTGGGCAGCTCGCCCTTGATGAGCATGTAGGCGACCTCCAGGTACGTGGAGTGATCGCACAGCTGCTCGATCGGATAGCCGCGGTGCTGCAAGATCCCGTTCTCCCCGTCGATGTAGGTGATCGCGCTGCGGCACGACGCCGTGTTCATGTAGGCGGGGTCGTAGGACATCAATCCGAAGTCGTCCTCGCCGGCCTTGATCTGGCGCAGGTCGAGCGCGCGCACGGTGCCGTCTGTGATGGGCAGCTCGTAGCGCTCGCCGGTGCGGTTGTCGGTGACGCTCAGGCTGTCGCGCGGCTGGGCGCCGTTGCCCTCCGGAGTGACAGGCGCCGTGCTGTGCGTCTCGGCGCCGCTCATCGCCTCAGCGGTGCGTCAGGCGTCGTTGCGAGAGATGCGCGCGTACGCGCGCCGGGGAGGGCGGCGCCGGCTCGCCGTGCGGGCCCCTGCGCTGGCGGCGCGGACCGATCGGGCGTGGGCGATGCGGGTGATATGGGGCGGGCCGCGGTCCGATGCCGCCGTCCTGCCCTGTCGCCGTCTCGGGTTCCTGTCGCACGGCCCAGCGAACGAGCAAGAACAGCGCCACGATCGGGATCTTCAGGCAGACCATCAGCCAAATGAAGGTCCAGGCGTCCACCGCTTCGATCGTATACCCAGTAGTTGCGGCCCACAACCCCGCGGCCGGCTAGGGCAGGACGCTGAACTGCGTGATCGACCCGAGCTCTGCCAGGCGCGAGTCGAGGTCCTCGCGCGCCAGGCGCGCGACGCGCTCGGTGCCGAACTCCTCCACGTTGAACGACGCCAGCACCGTCGCGTGGGCCATCGCGGCGCGCAAGAGCTCGTCGTTGATGCCGTTTCGGGCGTTGGCGGCCAGGTAGCCGACGAGGCCGCCCGCGAACGTGTCGCCCGCGCCGGTGGGATCGACCACGGTCTCCAGGGGATACGCGGGCAGCGCGAAGAAGCGCTCGCGCGTGATCAGCGCCGCGCCGTACTCCCCCTGCTTGGCGACGATCACCGTGGGTCCGCGCCGTCCCGCGTCCGGGGCACTCCAGGCGAGCACCTCGCGCGCCGCGGAGATCAGGTTCGGCTTACCGGTCAGCTGGCGCAGCTCGGCGTCGTTGAGGATCAGACAGTCCACTTCGCGGATCGCGGCCACGAGCGCGTCGCGCGCGATTTCGATCCACAGGTTCATGGAGTCCAGCGCGACGAAGCGCGCGCCGGGAAGCTGCGCGCGCACCTCGCGCTGCAGCTCGGGCTGGATGTTGGCCAGGAACAGCACCTCGCTGTTCTTGGAGCGGTCCGACAGCTTTGGCGCGAAGCCCTCGAACACGCCGAGCTGGGTGTCGAGCGTCTCGCGCGTGTTGAGGTCCCAGCCGTACTCGCCGCGCCAGAAGAAGGTGCTGCCGGAGTCGATCAGCTCCACGTCGGAGACGTCGATGCCGCGCTCGCGCAGCAACTGCAGATCGTCGTCGCGAAAGTCCCCCCCCACCGGTCCCACCACGCGCACCTCGTCGAAGAAGCGCGCCGCGAGCGCGAAGTGCACCGCCGCGCCCCCGAGCATCCGCTCGCGCCGGCCGAACGGCGTCTGCACCGAGTCGTAGGCGATGGACCCCACCACGGTGATCGGCATGGGCGCGCACCTTAGAGCACGCGCAGACGGCGGCGGCTAGCCGGTAGGGACGGGTCGTCAGCGAACCGGCGGCGCAGGCAGGCGGGCCGCGACAGGCTCGTCAGCCGTTTCGCGTGCAAGGGCGGAGCGGAAAGCGGCGACGATCTCGGGATCGAACTGCGAGCCCGCACACCGCTCCAGCTCCGCGAGGGCGTCGGCCGGCGCGATCGCCAGGCGGTACGGTCGCGCCGAGGTCATCGCGTCAAACGCGTCGCACACTGAGATGATGCGCGACCCGATCGGAATCGCCTCGCCGGCGAGTCCGTCCGGGTACCCGCGCCCGGAATAGTGCTCGTGGCTTGACCGCACGAGCGGCGCAACTTCTGCCAGCGCTGGGGCCGCGCTCAAGATCCGCTCGCCGACGATGGTATGGCGCTTCATGAACTGCCACTCCTCGTCGTCGAGCGGCCCGCGCTTGTTCAGGATCTCGTTCGGGATCGCGATCTTGCCGATGTCGTGCAGCTGGGCGGCGTGGCGGATCTGCTCGATCACGTGCGGGCTGAGCGCGAGTGTCTGCGCCACGGCCTCGGCCAGCACCGCGACCGCGTTGACGTGGGGTTCGAGGTCCGGTCGAAACTCCGCGAGCGCCTGCAGCAGTACGTCCCTGCTCTGGACGCTGGAGGACGCACGCGACCCAGCCTTGTGTGCGTACATGCGCAGGTCGGCCATGCGCAGCGCCTCGGCGACGCTTGCGGCCTCGATGGGCATCGCTACTGAGCCGTGGGCGGCGGTGATCGAAAAGCCCTCGCCCCGCTCGCGCAGAGCAGCCGCGGCCGTGGCCTCGATCCGGGGGCGCGCGGAAGCCGGTGAGGGGCAGAGCACACAAAACTCATCCCCTCCCAGGCGATAGACGCTCCCGCTGGCGCCGACCGCAGCTTGCAGCCTCGCGCCGAGGCGGGCAAGCAGCGAGTCGCCGGCGGGGTGACCGAAGGTGTCGTTGTACGACTTGAAGCCGTCGAGATCGAGAAGCACCAACACGACGGGCCGCTCTGCATCCGCTATCTCGTCCAGGTCCGCCATCAGCTTGCGCCGGTTGCGCAGGCCGGTCAGGCTGTCCGTCTCAGACGCCAGTTCCAGCTCGCTCTGCGTCTCGCGCATCGTTGCCCGCACGCCCTCGTTTAGGCGCCAGGCAGCGAGCGCCGCGATGCCGGCGGCCGCGACGTAGGCCGCGTGGATGGCGGCCCACTTCCACGGGTTCGCCCACTCTTCGGGCCGATCGAACACGGCCCGCGGATCGAGCGTTCCGAGCACGCCATGGTGAATCAGCACGAAGGCGACCGCCATCAGGAATGGCATCCAGTCCTCGTACAGCGTCAAGACGATGATCACCACGAAGAAGGAGAAGTGCGACTCGAGCAACCCGCCCGAGGCGTGCACCAGCAGAGCGGCGGCACTGAGCAGGCCCAGCGACGCGCAGGCGGTTCGCACCTTGCGCGACAGGCGGTGTGCGCCGGCGAGCGCGGCCATCGCGCCCAGAGCGAGGCCCACGTCGAGCCCGTGGACGAGGCTCGAACGCCCGCCTGCCACGGAGTAGATCGGGAGCGCGACGACGTTGACCCACAGCAGGGCAACGATGCCGCTGTGGCGTCTGCGCCACTCCTGGAGCGGAAGCGAGCCGCCTCGCGGGAGCACCGCGCGAAGGCGGGCGACCGACGCGTGCAGTGGACCCGTCGTACCGGTCGATGCGCTCGAAGCCGGCATGCGGGCCTGTATCGGGCGTCGCGCTATCGCTCTTGAGCGCTGAAACGTCTCGGCAGGCGCGTTGCGGGCCGCGGACGTTCAGCCTGCATGCGCGGCGACCCCGAACAGGACGCTTGCAAACAGGACGCACAGAAGCACGCCGGGCATGAGCCGGATGGCACGCTCGGTGCCGCGCAACTTGGGGCTCAGAGCCACGCTCAACACAGCGACCACAGTGACCGTCTCGCCCAGCGTCTCCACCAGGTCGGCCACACCCACCGGCTCGGGCCGCCAGGGCTGGGGGGCGATGGGCACGCCGACGGTGCGAGATGTGGCCCACATCGCGATCACGCCGGCGCTGAACGCACAGCCCGCCAGCAACACCCTGCGTGAGGGCTGGCGCGCGAGCATCGCTGCCCAGGCGATCTGAACCGCCGCCAGGACTCCGAACGCGGCGGCGTAGAGATGAAACTCCTCGAAGTGGTCCACCGCCGCCCCGATGTGAATGAGGCCGTCGATGAAGACCAACGCGGCGGTCAACACCAGCACCGTCTCGCGCGCGGCGTAGCCAGGGCGCTCTTGCTGCTGCTCGCGCGGCCGTGAGCCGAGCGATGGGCCGAGCGCGCTCACCCTCATATGCGCCCATCGACGCCCGCTCGCCGGGCCTTGATACCCGTCGGCGGATAGGTGGCCGCCTCAGAGCACGCGATAGCCTCACGGCCACATGCGGGCGATTCAGATGACAGAGTTCGGCGGGCCGGAGGTGCTGCGCCTGGTGGAGCTGCCCGAGCCCGAGCCTGGACCGGCCGATGTGCTGATCCGCGTGTCGCGGGCGGGCGTGAACTTCGCCGACACGCACACGCGCACGAACTCCTACGTGCAGCGAGCGACGCTTCCGCTGGTGCCCGGCGGCGAGGTGGCAGGCACGCGCGCGGACACCGGCGAGCGGGTGGTGGCACTCGTGGGCGACGGCGGCTACGCCGAGTACGCGATCGCGCCCGCGGAGCAGGTCTTTGCGATCCCCGACGGGCTCGACGACGGCACCGCGCTGGCGCTGATCGTGCAGGGCACCACCGCGTGGCACCTGTATCGCACCGCGGCAAAAGTTGCTCCTGGCGAGAGCGTGGTGGTGCACGCCGCGGCGGGGGGAGTGGGCTCGCTGGCGGTGCAGCTGGGCCACCCGCTGGGCGCGGAGCGGGTGATCGGCACCGCCTCCACCGAGGACAAGCGCACGCTGGCGGTGGAGCTCGGTGCTGACGTCGCCGTTGACCCCGAGCCCGACGGCCTCACCGAGCGCCTGCTGGCAGCCAACGGCGGCGCGCCGGTCGATGCCGTCTTTGAGATGTCGGGCGGGGCCGTGTTCGACGCGTCCTACCGCGCGCTGGCGCCGTTTGGACGGATCGTCGCGTACGGCATCGCGACCAACGAACAGAACCAGGTCTCGACCGGGTCGCTGCTAAGACACTCGCGTTCGGTGGTGGGCTTCTACCTGTTTCACTGTCTGCTGCGCCCGCGCATGTTCGCCGAGGCCCTCGACGACCTCTTCGCTCGCGCGGCAGCGGGCACGCTGCGCGCGATCGTGGGTGCCACGTACCCGCTGCAGCAGGCTTCGCAGGCTCACATCGATCTGCGCGCCAGGCGCACCACAGGCAAGCTCTTGCTCGACCCCGCGGCGTGAACGCGACCTTCCCGCTGCGCTGATGGCCCCAACCTTCTCCGAGCTCGGGCTCTCGCCCGCGACGCTGCAGGCGTTGCGCGACGTGGGCTATGAGGCGCCGAGCCCGATCCAGGAGCAGGCCATCCCGGCGCTGCTCGGCGGCCGCGACGTGATCGGCCAGGCTCAGACCGGGACCGGCAAGACCGCAGCGTTCGGGTTGCCGATCCTCGAGTACGTCAACCCCCAGGTGGCCGAGGTGCAGGCGCTCGTGCTCACGCCCACGCGCGAGCTGTGCATCCAGGTGACACAGGCGCTGCGCACCTACGGCGCGCACGCGGGGGTGGAGGTCGTGGCGGTGTTCGGCGGCGCGCCGATCCGCGCGCAGCAGACGCGCCTGAGCGCGGGAGGCCAGATCGTTGTGGGCACCGTGGGACGCGTTCTGGACCTCATCTCGCGACATTCGCTGGTCTTGCACGAGTGCCGCTTTGTGGTGCTCGACGAGGCCGACGAGATGCTCGACCTGGGCTTTTTGGAGGACGTGGAGAAGATCCTCGCGCTGACGCCGGCCGGGCGCCAGACCGCGCTGTTCTCGGCCACGATGCCCGAGCCCATCCGCAAGCTCGCCGACCGCTACATGTACGACCCCACGATCATCCACGTCGAGGCGCAGACGCTCACGATCGACACGGTGGAGCAGTTCCAGCTGGCGGTCGAGGCCAAGGACAAGCCGCAGGCGCTGGTGGACGTGCTGAGCGCCGAGGGCGCGGCGGCAGACGAGGACCTGCAGGCGATCGTGTTCGTGCGCACCAAGGTGCGCGCCGAGCAGCTGTTTCGGCTGCTGCGCGAGCGCGGCCTGAACGTGCGCGCGCTGCACGGCGACATGTCACAGGGCGCGCGCGACGGCGTGATGCTGGCCTTCAAGGCAGGCCAGGTGCCGGTGTTGATCGCCACCGACGTGGCGGCGAGAGGGCTCGACATCTCGACGCTTACCCACGTGATCAACTACGACATCCCCACCTCGCCGGACACCTACGTGCACCGCATAGGCCGCACGGGCCGCGTGGGGCGCTCAGGTCGCGCGATCACGTTCGTCGAGCGCCGCCAGCGCGGAGAGCTGGAGGCGATCGAACGCCACATCGGCACGTCGATCGAGCGCTGGCATCCGGGCGCGGTGGCCGCGCCGGTGCCGGTGCGCGAGCGCCCGCGCCGTCACTCAAAGCCGCACGTTTCGCGCCCGGACCCCGACGAGCGCTACGTCAAGCTCGTGCTCGCCGGAGGCCGCGCGGCGGGCCTGCACGTGGCGGACATCGTGGCGGCGGTCACCTCGGCAAGCGGCTTGGACGGTGAGGCGGTGCGCGACGTGATCGTGCTCGACCGCTTTTCGTTCGTGTCGGTGCCGGCGCAGGACGCGGACCGCGTGATCGACTCACTGCTCGGGCGCAAGCTCGCAGGACGCAAGCTCAGCTTGCAACGCGTAGGCTGACGCAACTATGTCCAGCGCGACGATGCAGACCAGCGAGGGCGCGATCAGCTTCGAGCTGTTCGATGACGACGCGCCCGAGACCGTGGCCAACTTCAAAAAGCTCGCGGGCGAGGGCTTCTACGACGGACTCGCGTTCCACCGCGTGATCAAAGACTTCATGGTGCAGGGCGGCTGCCCTCAGGGCACCGGCACCGGCGGACCCGGCTACACCTTCAAGGACGAGATCAACTCGCACAAGATCGTGCGCGGCGCGCTCGCGATGGCAAACGCCGGGCCCGACACCAACGGCTCGCAGTTCTTCATCGTCACGGCCGATGCGTGCCCGTGGCTCGACGGCAAGCACACGGTGTTCGGAGAGCTAACCGACGGGCTTGACGTGCTCGACGAGATCGAGCGTGTCCCGACCGACTCCTCCGATCGCCCCACGCGCGCGGTGACGATCGAGTCGATCGCGCTCTCGGATTAGCACGGCGCGCTCGCGGCAGAGCCGCCACTGCCGGCGATTTAACCCGCCCGACACCGCGAGGTGCCGCGCCGGCTCGAGCAACCGGCCGCCTGCCAAGCAGGCCGCGCTACCTCACGACGGGGGCTCGCGATCTGTGACTATTCCGGCATCGAGCGCTACGAGCGACTCCAGGAGCTCGTTTGTGCGCGCGAGGATCGCGTCGCGCCGCTGCTTGTCGCTGGCGAGCGAGTCCACCTCTTCAGCTATCAGCTCGACGAGTGTTCTGGCGACTGGATCGGCGATCTCCACTGGGACGTCGACCACCGGGTAGCCCGCTACGAGCTGTTCGTCGAGCGTCGTGGCGAGGACGATCCGTTGCGCGCACTGGACGGGATCGAACCCGTTGGTGCGCTGCGTGGATTGCTCTCGGTGCTCGTTCTCGAACTGGATCAACCCGGCGCAGCCGTCGAGCAACGCGTCACGAACGACGGGCGAGCTGACCTCCACCTTGACCACCCCATCTCGGGGCATGTGGCACCTCCTGTGAGCGCGACCACCGCGCTCTTGTAAAGAGCCGGCCGTGTAGCGGTTCGGAGCCAAATGGCGGCCAGCGTGTGACCGGGCGAGCTCGCTCCGCACTGTGAGGCGCAATCCCAAACGCAGCCGATGACCGCGCGCGTGGAACCGCTGTGCACTTGACGCTAGCAACCGCGAGCGCCGCACGCAACACGCCTCGCATCCCCCGGCCATCCTCCCATCCCCGAAGTGTCCGCTCGGTCCGCGAGCTGTGACGCGCCGCGGCGTGGGAGTAGTCTTGGTTGTGCAGCCAGCGAACGAAAAGGGAGCGAACATGGCCACGGTCGAGCAGCACGTAGGAGAGACCCACAACGGCAGCGTCGCCAGCGGCGACGGCATCGCGGTCGAGAACCCCGCGACCGGGGAGATCATCGCGACGGTCGCCGACCTGGGCGCGGAGGCCGTGGCCGAGATGGCGGCGCGCGGGCGCGCCGCACAGCCCGGGTGGGAGGCGTTCGGCTTCGACGGCCGCGCGCGCGTGCTGCTGCGCGCGCAGAAGTGGCTGATGGACAACTCCGAGCAGGTCGTGCAGACGATCGTGTCCGAGACCGGCAAGACATACGAGGACGCGACGTTCGCCGAGATCGCCTATGGCGGCGGCGCGTTCGGCTTCTGGGCAAAGCAGGGGCCGGAGTACCTGGCGGACGAACGCGTCAAGTCCTCGCAGGTGCTGGTGAAGGGCAAGAAGCTGATTCTGCGTTTTCGCCCACTCGGCCTGATCGGCGTGATCGGGCCCTGGAACTACCCGCTGACTAACTCCTTCGGCGACTGCATTCCAGCGCTCATGGCGGGCAACAGCGTGATCCTCAAGCCGTCGGAGGTCACGCCCCTGACCTCGCTGCTGCTCGCCGAAGCGATGCTCGAGTGCGGCCTGCCCGAGAACGTGCTCCAGATCGCGACCGGCCGCGGAGAGACCGGCGCGGCGCTGGTCGACCACGTCGACATGATCATGTTCACCGGCTCCACCAAGACCGGGCGCAGGGTCGGCGAAACCGCGGCGCGCCGCCTGATCCCCGCGTCGCTCGAGCTCGGCGGCAAGGACCCCATGATCGTGCTCTCAGACGCAGACCTCGAGCGCGCGGCGAACTTCGCGACCTACTACTCGATGCAGAACGCGGGGCAGACGTGCATCTCGATCGAGCGCGTGTACGTGGAGGAACCGGTGTACGACGAGTTCGTGTCCAAAGTGTCTGAGAAAGTGCGCGCGCTGCGCGTGGGCAAGCCCGAAGGCTTCGGCAGCGTTGAGGTGGGCGCGATCACTTTTCCGCCGCAGATGGACACGATCAAGGACCACGTGGCCGACGCGATTGACAAGGGCGCGCGCGTGCTCGCCGGCGGCCAGCAGACCCCCGGCCCCGGTCGCTTCTTCGAGCCCACGGTGCTCGTCGACGTGGACCACTCGATGAAGATCATGACCGAGGAGACTTTCGGGCCGACGCTGCCGATCATGAAGGTGCACGACGCCGAGGAGGCGGTGCGCTTCGCCAACGACACGCCCTACGGCCTCGCGTCGTCGGTGTTCACGCGCGACACCACGCGCGGCGAGGCGATCGCGCGCCGCATCGAAGCCGGCGCCACAACGGTGAACGACGCGATGATCAACTACTCCGCGCTGGAGCTGCCGATGGGTGGGGCGAAGGCGTCGGGGCTCGGCTCGCGCCACGGCGCGGGCGGCATCCGCAAGTACTGCTCGCAGCAGGCGATCGTGATCACCCCGCGCCTGGCGCTCAAGCGCGAAGTACACATGTTCCCCTACAAGAGCCGTACCTCGCGGCTGCTGGGGCGCTTCTTCAAGTTCCTCTACGGTCGCGGCAAGCGCGACTGACAGGAGTTTCAAAACGCCGGCGCCGCCTGCCGTGGGGCGCCGGCACCGCTGTCCGCGCTCAGCTGCGCGCCGCGTCCGGCTCGCCCGCGCGCAGGTCGAGGTCGAGCAGGCGCTCCAGCTGGTCGATCGTGGTCTGCGCGCTGGTGTGGTGAACCGTGGCCATGCCTAGGTTTTCGGCGGGCGGGAGGTTGAACGGCAGGTCGTCGACGAACACGCACTCGCTCGGCGGCAGATCGATCGCCTCCGCGCCCAGCTCATAGATTCGCGGCGCGGGCTTGCGCACGCCGACGTCGCCTGAGAGCACCACGCCTTCGAACAGCTCGCCCAGGAGGTCGTGCGGATAGCGGTTCGTGCCCCAGGAGTTTGAGATCAGCCCCGTTCTGATGCCCGCTGCACGCGCGGCGCGCACGGCCGAGACCATCGCCGGCTCGAGCGTGCTGCCGGCGAACAGCCGGTCGATCAGCCCTTCGGCGGAGGCCACACCCAGCAGCTGCCCGAGGCCGTTCTCGAACTCCGCCTCTTCGATCCTGCCCTCCTCGAAGGCGAACAGCAGCTCGCGCGCTTGGGGGTTGCCGCGAAATGCGCCCGCGAGCGCGCTCGGGTCAAGCCCTTCGGCGCGGCAGAACGCGCTGAACGACGCCAGCAGGTTGGTGGTCATCACCCCGCCCCAGTCCACCAGCAGCCCGCGCCGCGAGTCAGCCGCCATAGGCCACGTCTTCGGCGCGGCGCGCGAGCTCGAGCACTCCCTCGCCGAACGTCTTCAGGTACGGGTCGTCGGTGGCGCCGGCCACCGCGCGCTTGTAGTTGCCCTCCATGAACACCACCGACTTCCACACCGCGAGCGTTGTGTACCAGCGCAGGTCGCGCATCGAGCGCCCGGTGCGCTGCTCGTAGCGCCCGATCAGCTCCGCGCGCGTGGGAAAGCCCTCGCGCCGCGTTATCGACCCCAGCGCCTCGCGCAGGCCGCCCTCCGGGTCGCCGCGCTCGGTCCACATCATGCACAGGTAGCCCACGTCGGCGAGCGGGTCGCCGATCGTTGCCATCTCCCAGTCCAGCACCGCCTCAAGCCGTGCGGGCGCGCGCGGTGCATAGATCGTGTTGCCGAGGCGGTAGTCGCCGTGCACGATCGTCGCCGGGCCAGACTCGGGGAGGTTCTCGGCCAGCCACGTGCCCACGCGCTCAACGGCGGGGATCTCGCGCGTCTTGTTGATCTCCCACAGCCCCAAAAATCGGCGCAGCTGGCGCTCCAGATAGCCGGTGGGTTTTCCGAAGCCCTCGAGCCCCACCGCGCCCCAGTCCACCGCATGGATCTCGGCGAGCGACTCGATCAGCTCCCACGCGATCTCTTGGCGCCGCTCGGGAACGTCCAGGTAGGAGGGGATGCTGGCCACCATCACCTCGCCCTCGATGTACTCCATCACGTAGAACGGGCTGCCGATCGTGGTCTCGTCCTCGCCCACGGCGAGCACCGCGGGGACGCGGGCCGGTGTGTCTGACAGCGCGCGCAGCAGCCGTGCCTCGCGCAGCACGTCGTGCGCGCTCGGCGGCAGCGGCGGACGCGGCGGACGCCGCAGCACCGCCTCCAGCCCGTCGCGGGTGATCAGATATGTGACGTTGGAGTGGCCCTCGCCGATGGGAGTGGCCACGATCTCGCCGGCGCCGAGCCCGCGCTCGTCCAGAAAGCGCTGCAGCGGCTCCAGGACCAAAAGCGGCGGGCGCTCATTTCCGTGCGCGTCCCCGAGCGTGTTGACGATGTCGTCCGGGGCCACCGTGAGAGCCATGGGCCCCAAGCTACAGGGCCGCTGCGCGGATAGGGTCACGGTGGCGCGCAAGAGCCGTCCGCAGGCGCCCTCAAGATCTCAAAGACAGCGGCATCGCGCCGGACCGCAACCTTGGCCCGCCGCGGGTGTCTGTAGCGACCATGTTCCGGATCCGTACGCTCATCTCCACCCTTGCGCTGTGCCTGCTGGTCGCGGGCGCCGCCGCGGCGCCAGCGGCGCTGGCGTCCCACAACGAGGCCGTCTTCTTCGAGGGATCGACGATCCTGCTGAACCCCAAGACGCGCGAAAAGGCGGTCGCGCAGTTGCAGCACCTGGGGGTGGGCGCGCTGCGCGTGGAGCTCTACTGGGTCGACGTGGCGCCCTCGCCAAAGAGCGCGACGCGCCCGGCGTTCGACGCGACGAACCCCGCGAACTACAACTGGGGCGGCTACGACTGGCTGCTGGCCAAGGCGCACGAACTGCACTGGCAGCTGCTGCTCACGGTGACCGGGCCGGTGCCGAAGTGGGCGACGTCCACGCACCGCGACTACGTAACGCACCCGGACGCGCAGCAGTTTCGCCAGTTCATGACGGCGGTGGGCCGCCACTACGGCTCGGACGCGGCGCTGTACTCGATCTGGAACGAGCCCAACCACCCGGCGTTTCTGCGCCCGCAGTTCAACGCCAACGGCACGCCCGCGTCGCCGCGCATCTACCGCGCGCTCTACCAGGAAGGCTACGCGGGGCTGCGGGACGCGGGCCTGTCCAATCCCCCGGTGCTGCTCGGCGAGACCGCTCCTACCGGCTATGACCGCGTAAACGTGCGTCGCGAAGGCAAAAACGCGCTGCTGCACGACGTGGCGCCGCTTGAATTTCTGCGCGGGGCACTGTGCCTGAACACGCACTACCGCAAATCGTCGACGTGCGGGGCGCTGCCCGCGATGGGGTACGCGCACCACGCCTACACGCTCCCCGCTGGTCCCAGCTACGCGCCGCCCAAAGGCGACGACGTAATGATCGGCGTGCTTTCGCGGCTCACGCGCGCTCTAGACCTGGCCGCGAGCGCGGGGGCGCTGCCGGCGCACCTGCCGATCTACCTCACCGAGTTCGGCGTACAGAGCGCGCCCAACCGCTTTCTCGGCGTGCCGGTAGGCGTGCAGGCGGAATTCGACGCGATCGCCGAGCACATCGCGTGGAGCAACCCCCGCGTGATGGGCTTCTCGCAATACCTGCTGCGCGACGACCCGCTCGGCGGTGCGCCCGGCGCGAGCGTGCACGGCGGCACGATCGGCTTCCAAACCGGCCTGCAGTACGTAAACGGCAAGGCCAAGCCGCTGTACTTCAGCTGGCCGCTGCCGCTGACGGTGTCGCGCCACGGCCGCAGCTTCTCGTTGTGGGGCCTCGTTCGTCCGGCCACCGGCGCCACGCAGCTGACGGTGCTCGTAAAAGTCGGCCACGCGAAGCGCTTCAGGGTGCTCAAGACGGTCACCACCAACACGCAGGGGGCGTGGACGTTGAGCTCTTCGGTCGCGGGGTCGAGCTGGCGAGTGCGCTGGAAGAGCCCCGCGGGCGTCACCTACGAAGGTCCGTCGATCGGCGCTCGCTGAGCGCAGCCGACGTCTCCTGCGAAGGTCCGGCGACCGGCGCTCGCTGAGCGCGGCCGCCGCTGGCGCGCGCCGCTCCTAAAGTGAGATGGCGTGCCCGAGCTGCCCGAGGTCGAGATAACCGCGCGCCTGCTCGACAGGGCGCTGCAGGGCGCGCAGATCGAGTCGGCGCTCGCGCCCGGCATCAACGCGCTCAAGACCGTCGATCCGCCGCTGTCTGAGCTCGCGGGGCGTCGCATCGCCGGCGTGCGCCGGCGCGGCAAGCACCTGATCGTGGAGGTTTCTGGCGGTCTTGTGCTGCTCGTGCACCTGATGTCGGCGGGGCGGCTGCAGCTGTATGACCGCCGGGCGGGCCCCCGCGACCGCACCTCGAGGCTGCTCGTGCGCCTGGACGACGGTCGCGAGCTGCGGCTGCGCGAGTTCGGCTCGCGCCAGGCGGCGTGGGTAAAGCTGCTGCGCGAGTCAGAGCTCGAACAGGACCCGGCGTTGCGGTCCCTCGGTCCCGAGGCCTGGCCCGACGCGCCGCCGCTTGACGAGATACTCGACGCGCCGCGGCCGCTGCACGCGCTGCTGCGCGATCAGCACGCGATCGCGGGCATCGGGCGCTCGTGGGTCGATGAGATCCTGTGGAGCGCGAAGCTGTCGCCGTTCAAGCGCGGCGAGGACCTCGATGACGACGAGCGTGAGCGCCTCGCGCAGTCGATCGTGGCGACGCTTGGCAGCGCGCTGGCCACCTACGAGCAGACGCTGAAGCTCCCCATCCCCGACAAGCTGCCGATGCCGCTGCAGGTGCACCGCCGCCACGGCGACCCGTGCCCGCGCTGCGGTGACGAGCTTCGCTCGGTGCATTTCGAGGACTACGTGATCGCCTACTGTCCGGCGTGCCAGACCGAAGGCCGCGTGCTCAAGGATCGGCGCCTGTCGCGCCTTCTGCGCTGAGCGCTGAGCGCTGGGCGTCCTGGGTCGCAACGAAGGGAGCTAACCATGAGCGGTGCACGGAGATCAGCATCACTGAGCCGATCGAATCGGCCGATCAGTTCTGAGAATTCGTTCGGCGTCTAGCGCGCCGGCGCCGCAGCGCGCGTGCGCACACGGCCGGCGGGTCGGCGCTGGCGCACGCGACGTGCGTCTGGCTGTGCTCGCATGCAGCCGCAGAACGCCTCGACGACGCGAGGATCGAACTGCGTACCTGCATTTCGTTCGAGCTCGGCCAGCGCGTCATCGTGCGTCTTGGGCGTTCCATAGGGTCGCTGGGTGGTCATCGCGTCAAACGCGTCGCACACGAAGATGATCCGCGCGCCCAGAGGAATGCGCTCGCCGCCGAGCGCATCCGGGTAGCCCGCGCCGTCCCAGCGCTCGTGCGTGGAACGGACCAGCTTGGCCACGGGACGCAGCGCGGGCGCCGCGTTGAGGATGCGCTCGCCGATGATCGTGTGCTGGCGCATCAGGATCCACTCGCTGTCGCTGAGCGGTCCGGGCTTGTTGAGCACCGCTTCGGGAATCGCGATCTTGCCCAGGTCATGCAGCTCGGCTGCGCGGTGCAGCTCATCAATCTGCTCCCCGCTGAGCCCAAGCTCGCGTCCGATCTCGGTCGCGAGCGCGCCGACGTCGCGCAGGTGGCTGCGCAGACGCGGTTCGCGCTCGGCGAGCAGCTGCATGAGCAGGTTCTGCTGGGTCGCCACGGTTTGCGCCTGTGCGCGCGCCGAGCGGTGGCCCGCGGACTTGTCGGCGTACATGCGCTCGTCGGCGAGGCTGAGCGCGGTGCTCGTGTTCTCGGCTTCGTCGGGCAGCAGCACCACGCCGCAGGAGGTCGTGACGCTAAAGCCGCTGCCCTGCTCGGTGAGCGCGGCGCGCGCGGCGCGCAGGATGGCATCGGCCGGTCCGACGCGGCCCGAGAGCAACACGCAGAACTCGTCGCCCCCGAGCCGGTAGGCGCGCCCGCTGTGTTGCACCGTGCCGGCGAGCGTCCTGCCTAGCCGCTCGAGCAGCGCATCGCCCGCGCTGTGGCCGTAGGTGTCGTTGTAGCGCTTGAAGCCGTCGAGATCGAAAAACGCGAGCGTCGACGCGCCGTCCGCTCCGCGTGCGAGCGCTGCCTGCAGGTCGCCGAGGAGTTTGCGCCGGTTGGCGAGCCCCGTGAGCGCGTCGGTGACCGCGTCGTGCGTGCGGAGCTTGAGCATGCGCGCGTTTTCGATATGAGTGAGCGCCGCGCGCGCCCATGCGGCGAGCAGCGCGCACGCGGCGAGCGCGACCGACAGCGGCGTTAGCGCGCGCACCAGCCCGCTGAGCAGCAGCGCGAGCGCAAGCAGCACGAATCCCGCGGGAAGCGCGATCGCCTGGCGTCCCGCGGACTCGCGGCGCACTACGCGCGGCATCGGCTGCCACGCGGCGAGCGCCATCAGCATCATCGCCGCGGGCCACAGCGATTCGAGCACGCCGCCTTCCCCGTAGGTTTCCTTGGCGAGTTCGTACACGTAGATCATGTCCGCGACCGTCATGAGCGCCACGCCCGCGCCCAGCACCCACCACTGGCGGCCCGGGCGCCAGCCCGCGAGCGCGAAGCCCATGGCGAGGAACACCACCAGCAAGAAGTCCGCCAACGGGTAGGCGAGGTTCACGCCGACCGCGGCCGCGTCGCCTTTGGCGGCGGCCAGCACAGGCGGGAACACGAACGCCGCGCTGATTGCGGCCGTGGTCAGCCCCACGACCGCGCCGTCAAGCCACGCGCCAGCGCCGACGTGCGAGTGTCGCGAGCGAATCAGCAAGATCAGGCACGCGTAGATGCACGGGTACATCGCCAGATACATCCCGTCGGCCGGCGACGGGTAGGGCGGCTTGGCGACGTGTGACAGCCACACCGTCCATGTGAAGTCTCCAGCGGTCCACGCGATCAGTCCCGCGCCCAACACGAGCCACGCCGCGCGGTTCTCGCGCCGCCGCAGCCCGCGCGCCACGCACACCGCGCACGCCACCAGCTCGACGAACGTGTACACGCCTTCGTTGGCAAAGCCCTCGAGCGAGCGGCCGCCGAGGTGAAACAGCGAGTGGGCCACCAGGAACGCGACGCCGAGCGCGCCCAGCGCCAGCGCCGCGCGCAGCACCCGCGAGCGCGAGTCGAGAATTTGCGTCGACCGCACACGGTCAGGGTTGAGCGGCATAGCGGTCATGAGTGGGACACCGTTGCCAACCCATCGGCAGCCTCGCCGCCGCTGTCGTGCGCGAGCGCGTGGTTATGGACACATATGCGCAGCTCCGCGGCGGCCGGGCTAGGCTCCGAGTCGGTGATCGAACCCGGCGAGCAGGCGCCCGACTTCACGCTCCCCGACCAGGACGGCCGCCCGGTCAAGCTGTCTGACCTGCGCGGCCAGACGGTGGTGCTCTACTTCTACCCCAAGGCCGACACGCCGGGCTGCACGACCCAGGCGTGCGGCGTGCGCGACCATCAGCCTCGGTACTCCGCCGCCGGCGTCGCCGTGCTCGGCGTATCGCCCGATCCTCCGTCAAAGCTCAAGCGCTTCGACGCCAAGCACGAGCTGGCCTTTGCGCTGCTTTCCGACACAGACCACGCGGTGGCCGACGCGTACGGGGTGTGGGTGAAGAAGTCGATGTACGGGCGCAGCTACTTCGGCAACGAGCGCACCACGTTCATCATCGGCCCCGACGGACGCGTCGCCGCCGTGCTGCGCAAGGTCAAGCCTGCCGAGCACGACGAGCTCGTGCTGCAGGCGCTGGAGACCATCGAGCCAAACGCGGCGTGAGCACGGACTCCTGGCGCGCGGTTGCGGCCGGCGACCAGCGCCAGCCGTGGGAGCCTGCGGTAGTCTTGCCGCGGCCGATCGGGGGCGCGGTGGCTGGTCGCCCTCTCGGCGGGCGCCGCGAACGCGGCGCCGAACCTCAGCTCACGGGGGAGGTCTAGGCCTGCGCCCGTGGTCTGCCACAGAGCAACGAAAGGTTGAACACATGTCACATCGCTTCACGCGCCTAGCCTGGCGCAGACGCGCCGTCACCGCGGCTATGGCCCTGGGGGGCGTTGTCGGGCTCGTGGGCTCGCTGTCGCCACAAGCGGCGCAGGCGGCCGCGCTCCCAACCGTCTCTGTAGCGGTCACATCATCGTCGATCAGCGTCAGCGGGCCTGTGCAGTCAGGCGGTGTGAACGTGGTCACAAGCGACACGGGCGTCAAGGAAGCCGTGGTCATATTCGTGGCGCTCAAGCCCGGCGCGACGGCGTCCGAAGTAATCGCCTTCACCGAAAGCAAGCATGCAAAAGATCCGAACAACGCCAGCAGATTCGGGTCGATCGTGTTCGATGGCGAAGCCGAAGCCGGCGCCAAAACCGAAGCGCAGACCACGCTTGCACCAGGGCAATACGTGGCGCTCCTGAAAGCCGGCGAAAAGCCGCCCGTTGCACACACAACTTTCACGGTCAGCGCCTCGAGCGCACCGGCGGCGCTGCCGGCGCCGGCCGCCACGGTCCGCTCGATCGACTTCGCGTTCCGCGGGCCGAGCGTGCTGCACGACGGTGAGCTCGTGCGCTTCGAAAACGAAGGCTTTGTCGTGCACATGGACTTCGCGATCCCGACGAAGAGCAAGAAGGCCGCCAAACAGCTCGTGGCGGCGCTGCTCGGGGGCAAGGAAAAGCAGGTCCAAAAGCTCTTCAGCGGCCCGCCGCTCGGATTCGCCGGACCGCTGTCCACCGGGGCCTATATGCAGGAGACGATCACCGCCAAGCCCGGTTGGTACGTGCAGACGTGCTTCATGGAAACGCAGGACGGCCGCGACCACGCGCGGCTGGGCATGGAGCGAATCATCCAGATCGTCAAGTAGTCGTCATTGCGCCACGGCCCGTCGCCTGCGGGACGGGCCGTGAACGCTCGCCGCTAGTCGCCGTGGACGCTCGCCGCTAGTCGCTACGCCTGCGCGCGCTCGGCCGTGATCGTTTCGCGCAGCGTCTGCACGGCGTTGTGGCGCGGGCGCCAGCCGAGCTCCTCCTTGGCCTTGGTGGTGTCCATGATCACCGGCTCGCGCAGCGCGCTGATCCACTGAAGCTGCGCGGGCAGAAACGGCAGGCGCGCGACCAGCTCCGAGCCAGCTGTGACGGTCGCACCGGGTATCCGCACCGACCTCCAGCCGAGCTCTCGGGCGAGCGTTGCCACCGTGATCTGCCCCGGGCCGGCGAGGTTGTAGGCGCCGGGCTCGCCCGCGCCGAGCGCGCCCGCGCGCATCGCGGTGGCCACGTCGTCGTGGTGCACCAGCTGGAAGGCGACGCCGGGGTCGGGCAGCACCGGCTTGACCAGCGGTATCTCGCCGAGCGCGGCGCGCAGCCGTCGCGGCAGGCGTTGCGAGAGCTGGATGTAGGGCAGGTTGTCCAGCAACGCGGGCGCCTGCGGGCCGGCCACGATGCAGGGGCGAAACACGTACGGTTGCGTGCGGCTGTTGGCGAGCGTGGTCGCCAGCAGCTGCTCGACCTCAGCCTTCTGCGCGGAGTAGTAGAGGCTGCTGCTGCCGTCCGTCGGCACCTCCTCGGTGAGCGGCTGCGCGCTGTCGGCGTGAAAGCCGTAGGCGGCGACAGAGGAGGCGTAGACGAGGCGTTTCGCCCCCGCCGCCACGGCGGCCTCGAACACCGCCTTTGAGCCCTTGAGGTTGACGCGGCGGCTCTCGGCGGCGCCGCCGATGATGATGAACGCGAGGTGGATGACCACGTCGGCACCGTCCACGAGGGCGTCCACCGCGTGGCGGTCGAGCACGTCGCCGCGCTGGTAGCTGACCTTGCTCCAGCGGTGTTCGGCCGGATCGAACTCGCGACGAGCCATGCCGCGGATCGACTTCACCTGGCGGCTTCGCTGCAGCGCCGCGACCAACGACATGCCGATCTCGCCGGTCGGACCGGTGACCGCGACGGTCAGGCTCTGCGCTGAGGAACGACCCCCCGCCATCGGCGGTTTCTATCGCAGCGGGCGCGACGCGCGTCGCGCGACGCGTGCTGCGGCCTACTGAAGCCCCTCGCGCGCCTCGCGCACCAGCGCCACGGCCTCGGGAAAGACGCGCGCGATCACCGAGCGAATCTGCTCGGCCTGGTCCTCGGCGTTGCCCTGCACGTTGACCCGGTTCACCGCCGCTACGGTCATGTCGACGGCGAGCTTGATCGCGTTGTCGGCCCACGCCAGCCGCTGCTGGCCCTGCATTTGTTCTGCGAACTCGGCCAACCGCCGCTGCAGCTCCTCCGGGTCGCCGAACAAGTCCCCAAAGCCTCCGCTCTCCATGGACTCAATGCTAGGGCAGGCGCACGCCTCCGTCCTCGGCGAGGGTGCAGCGGGGCTTGTGTGCAATCTCCCAAGGGTGACCGCGGTGGTCCATAAAGATCCGTCACAAACGCCCCGGAAGGTCGCCCCCCGCTCGCGCGATTGCGCGCGGCGGCCGGGCCGCCCATAGACTTGCAAGCCGATGGCGAGCTCGAGCGAGACCAAGGCGCAGGTCGCGCGCGAGTCCGAGCGGCGCAGCAAACTGGCCGCGCCCACGGTCGCGGCGGGCCTGCTGTACCTGCTCAGCGGGATCATCATCGCCGCCACCGTCAACGGCGCACCGAGCGTCGGGCTGCTGCAGGGGCTCACGCCGGCGCTACGCGGCGTGGCGAACCCCGCCGAAAGCCCGCGCGCCGAGGTGGTGAAATTCTTCAGCCACCGCGCATTTGCACTGATCTCGGGCAGCGTGCTGGCCGCGATCGCGATCGTGGCGTTGGTGCTCGCGCTGCTTTTGCTGCTCGACGCGACGGTCTTCAGGCGGCCGCGGACGTGGGGCCCCGCGCGGCCGCTCGTGCTGGTGGGGGGCGGCGGGCTGGCGCTTGCGAGCGTCGCAAACCAGGTCGTGCGTGCGATCCGCACGCACCAGTTCGCGGTGGGGCACAACCACACCAATCATGCTGTGGACTACGCGCTGAGCAAGGGCGCCGCGTACACGCTGTTCGGCTACGTGGGCTTGCTGGCCGGGCTGGGGCTCGCGGCCGGGATGTTCGTCACATCGCTCAACGCGATGCGGGTCGGTCTGCTGACTCGCTGGATGGGGATCCTCGGCATGTTCACGGGCGTGCTCATCCTGCTGCCCGGTGCCGGCCTGGTGCTCGAGATCATCCCGGCGTTCTGGATCGTGATGCTGGGGATCCTGTTCAGCGGGCGCTGGCCCAACGGCGAGCCCGCAGCGTGGGCCGCGGGCGAGGCGCGCCCATGGCCCTCGCAGGCGCAGATGCGCCAAACGCGCATGGACCGTGCGCGGGGGGCCAAGCCCGCGACGGCGCCCGCCGGGGCGTCCGCGGACGACGTCGCGCCCGCGCCGTCGCGGCCCGCGGGCGGCTCATCCAAACGGCGCCGCCGCAAGCACGGCGCGCGCCGCTGAACGCTGCGGCTTGCCGCAACAGCGTCCGGGAAAATCCGCGAGCCAGCGGTGCGGCTGTCAAGCTTGCGCCGCAGCCGAGCGCAGGCCCAACGGAAACGAGAAGGAGTGCATGATGGCGACTGAATCGCACGCAGCGGGGAGCGAGCAGCTCGAGCGCGAGCTGGCCGCGCTGATGGAGGTCGAGCGGTTCGAGCCGCCCGCGCACTTTCGCGACAACGCGCTCTTGAAAGACCCGGCGATTTACGAGCAGGCGGCGGCGGATCCGCTGGGGTGGTGGGAGCGCCAGGCCGACGAGCTGCACTGGTTCAGCCGCTGGCAGAAGGTGCTCGACGACTCGCGCCCCCCGTTTTATGAGTGGTTCCTCGGCGGCAAGATCAACGCCTCCTACAACTGCCTCGACCGCCACGTGGACGCCGGGCTCGGCGACCGCGTCGCCTACCACTGGCGGGGCGAGGAGGGGGAGGAGCGCGACATCACCTACGCCGAGCTGCTCGCCGAGGTAAAGCGCTGTGCCAACGCGCTCAAGGACCTTGGAATCGAGCAGGGCGACGTGGTCGGCATCTACCTGCCGATGATCCCCGAGGTGGTCGTATCGATGCTCGCGTGTGCGCGCATCGGCGCGCCGCACAACGTCGTCTTCGGCGGCTTCTCCGCCGAGGCGGTGCGCGAGCGGATGGAGTTCTCGCAGGCCAAGGCGCTGATCACGGTCGACGGCGCCGCGCGCAAGGGCAAGACCGCGGCTGTGAAGGACCGGGTCGACGAGGTGATGGGCGACCTCGACACGCTGCACAGGATCGTCGTGGTGCGCAGCAAGGGAACGCCGTGTCAGATGCGCGAGGGGCGCGACGTCTACTACGACGAGATCCTGGCGGCGGCCGACGCAGAGTGCCCGGCAGAGCCGCTTGATGCCGAGCACCCGCTGTACATCCTCTACACGTCGGGCTCCACCGCCAAGCCCAAGGGCATCCTGCACACCACCGGCGGCTACCTCACCGGCGTCGCGGCGACGCACAAGTACGTGTTCGACCTCAAGCCGGAGTCAGACGTCTACTGGTGTGCCGCCGATGTGGGCTGGGTGACGGGCCACTCCTACATCGTCTACGGCGCCCTGTGCAACGGAGCGACCTCGGTGATGTGGGAGGGCGCGCCCGACTACCCCGACAAGGGGATCTGGTGGGAGATCGTCGAGAGCTACGGCGTGAGCATCCTGTACTGCGCCCCGACAGCGATCCGCGCGTGCATCAAGTGGGGGCCGCAGTGGCCCGCAAAACACGACCTCTCCTCGCTGCGGCTGCTGGGCACGGTGGGGGAGCCGATCAACCCCAAGGCGTGGCTCTGGTACCACAAAGTGATCGGCTCAGGGCGATGCCCGATCGTGGACACGTGGTGGCAGACCGAGACCGGCGCGATGATGATCACGCCGCTTCCCGGCACCACCGCCACCAAGCCGGGCTCGGCCACGCGGCCGTTCCCGGGCGTGTTCGCGGAGGTGCGCGACGAGTCGACGGGCGAGCCCATCGAGGAAGGCCAGGGCCTGCTCGTGCTCACGCGCCCGTGGCCGTCGATGCTGCGCACCCTCTACAAGGAGGAGGACCGCTTCGTCGAGACCTACTTCGCGCGCTTTGGGCCAGAGACCTACCTCGTCGGCGACGCCGCGCGCAAAGACCGCGACGGCTACTTCTGGGTGATCGGGCGCATCGACGACGTGGTCAACGTCTCGGGCCATCGCCTCTCCACGGCCGAGGTGGAGTCGGCGATCGTGGCCCACACCGACGTCGCCGAGGCGGCGGTGATCGGCCAGTTCGACGAGGACACCGGCCAGGCGATTGTCGCGTTCGTGACGCTGCAGGGAGACCTCGATGGCGACGGGCAGACGGTCGAAGGGATCCGCGGTACGGTCGCCGAGCGGATCGGCAAGTTCGCGCGCCCCAAGCGCATCATCTGGACCGACGACCTGCCCAAGACGCGCTCGGGAAAGATCATGCGCCGGCTGCTGCGTGACATCGCCGAGGGGCGCGCGCTCGGGGACGTCACCACGCTGCGCGACCCCGCGGTCACCGCCAAGCTCGAGGAGCGGGTGCGCGAGCTGCGCGCGTCCGAAGACTGAGCGCACAGCAGACCCCAGCACGCGACGCCTGACACGCCGCACCGAGCTCGCGGCCGCAAAGCTCCGTCGCCCGCGCGCCCCCCGCGGTCGTCGGCGCGCTTACACCTTGTGAAACTCGGGCACCCAGCTGCCGTCGGGGCGGCGCTCGAAGTCCTGAAACAGCCCCGGGGCCTCGGCCTGCATGAGCGCGGCGACGCGACCGAAGATCAAACGCATCTCCTCCTCGGCGCCCTCAGCGGTGCGCATCTCGATCACGTGGCGCAGCGTGCGCACGTTCGCGGTCCAGATGATGTCGGTGCTCAGCCCGATCGGTGCCAGGCGCCGCAGCGCCGAGGTGACCTCCTTCTTGACGTGGAACGGCACGCCCTCGGAGTCGATCCCCAGCTCGCGCGCGGCGCTCACCTGAAACTCCTCGAGCTGCTCCACCAGTGCGAGCACGCGCTCGCGGATCGGCTCGAGCGGCGGCGCCACGCGAAAGCCGATGTCGGTCAGGCGCACGTAGCGCAGGCTCTCCTGGCTGAACGCCGAGCCCGCGCGGTGCCTGACAATCTCGTGGGTCGCCACGCGGCTCACGCTGCGCAGCGCAAACGAGTAGTTGGCGTGCTCGAGCACGCTGCCGTGCGCCGAGCGCAGGATGTTGGCGAAGTACTCGCGCTGGTCGGTTCTGACTTTGCTGACGTTCGGGTTCAGTCCCGGCTCCCAGCTGCGGTAGCACGCGCGCCCCGCGAACTCGACGAGCAGCTCGCCTGCGTTGGGCTGCCCGTCTGACTGCTCGAGGCGGCGCGTCAGCCAGGACTCGCCGCCCACCTCGCGCAGATAGCCACCCATCGCCTCGACGTCGATCGCCGGTCGCGCGATGAGAAAAACGGTCGGCTTCGTCTCGTGCACGGGGTGCGAGATGCTAGGGCTCGATCCGGACGCCGCGCGTCGCCCCCGGCGCGCCCGCGCCGGCCGCGACAGGCCGGCCGCAGCGGCGAGTGCAGCGCGCCCGCCGACCTGGCTGCGGCGCGCGGATAAGCTGCTCGCAGCCATGGCCACGCAAGCGTCCGCGGTCCCCGCCGATCCCGAGCTCGACGCGACCGCGTGGGACCTGGAACCGCTCGTCGACGGCGACGGACAGGACGGGGTGGAGCCGCGCCTGGCCAGCGCGCTCACGCAGGCGCAGTCGTTTGCCGAGCGCTACACAGGACGCGTTTCCGAGCTCGATGGGGCGACGCTCGCGCAGGCGATGCGCGAGCTGGCCGCGATCCAGGAGCTGATCGGGCGCAGTGGCACCTTCGCCGCGCTGCGCTTCGCCGTGGACACCGCCGAGCCCGCCACCGGGGCGCTGCTGCAGCTGGTGCAGGAACGCGCCACCGCGATTCAGACCACGCTGCTGTTCTTCGAGCTGGAATGGGCCGCGCTTGACGAGGATCGCGCCGAGCAGCTGCTCTCTTTTGACGGCCTCGACTTCTGCCGTCACTACCTACGCAACGTACGACGCTACCGCGAGCATCTGCTGTCCGAGCCCGAGGAGCGGATCCTCGCCGAGAAGGCGGTCACGGGATCGAGCGCGTGGACGCGCCTGTTTGAGGAGCTCACCTCCGCGATCTCAGTCAAGCTCCCGGGCGCCGAGAAGGGGGCGTCCGCCGGCGAGGGCAAGGGCGCCAACGCGCCCGGCGAGCAGGTCGCGCTCGAGGTAGCGCTCAGCCGCCTCACCTTGCCCGACCGCGACCTGCGGCGCGGCACCGCCGAAGCCGTATCGAGCGCGCTGCAGGAGGGCCTGCGCACACGGGTGTTTTTGTTCAACACACTGCTCGCCGACAAGGGCACCGACGATCGTCTGCGCCGCTACCCGAACTGGCTTGCCGAACGCAACCTCGCAAACGAGGTCAGCGACGAGTCGGTGCAGGCGCTGCTGGCGGCGGTGCGCGCGCGCAGCGAGATCCCGCAGCGCTGGTACAAGCTCAAGGCGCGCCTGCTCGGCATCGAGCAGCTGGCCGACTACGACCGCATGGCGCCCGTCACCGAGGACGAGGTCACCTTCTCGTTCGGCGACGCGCGCGAGATAGTGACCGAGTGCTATGCCTCGTTCTCGCCGCAGCTGGGAGACCTCGCTCGTCGTTTCTTCGACGAGCGCCACATCGACGCACCCGTGCGACCGGCCAAGCGCGGCGGCGCGTTCTGCACCGCCGCGGTGCCCGACGTGTACCCCTACGTGATGCTCAACTTCACCTCACGCCGGCGCGACGTGCTCACGCTCGCGCACGAGCTGGGTCACGGCGTGCATTTTGCCCTGGCCGCGCGGCAGGGGATCTTCCACCAGAGCACGCCGCTTACTCTGGCCGAGACCGCCTCGGTGTTCGGCGAAACGATCGTCTTCAACCGCCTCTTGCAGCAGGACTCCACTCCGGCCTCGCGGCTGGCGCTGCTGGCAGCCAGCCTCGAGGACACGATCGCAACCGTCTTTCGCCAGGTCGCGATGAACCGCTTCGAGGAGCTCGCACACACCGCGCGGCGCGAGCAGGGCGAGCTCGCGCCGGAGCGTTTCGGCGACCTGTGGGTGCAAAGCCAGGGGGAGATGTTTGGAGACTCCGTGCATCTCACCGACGGCTATCGCTGCTGGTGGTCCTACATCCCACACTTCATCGGCAGCCCCGGCTACGTGTACGCATACGCCTACGGCCAGCTGCTGGCGCTGTCGGTGTACGAGCGCTACCTGCAGCAGGGCGCAGAGCTCGTGCCGCGGTACCTGGAGCTGCTCGCCGCCGGGGGCTCCAAAGAGCCCGAGCAGCTTGGCGAGATCGTCGGCGTCGACCTGTCTGATCCGGGCTTCTGGGACGCCGGGCTGGACCTCGTTCAGCGACAGCTGCAGGACGCCGAAGAGGCCGCCCGCGCGGCCGGCCGCGCGTAGAGCTCGGCGGAACAGTCCAACGCGCACGGGCTTCCCGGCGCCGAAGCGCACCCGCCTGGGGGGGGCTACCCGACCAGCTGCTCGTGCAGGCGACCGCGCTCGATTAGACCAATCTCACGCGTCTGGAAGACGCCGGTAAGCGCTGAGCGCACAGAAGCTGCGCAAACCTGCTAAACACGCCACGAGGTCGGCGACAGCGACACGGCGGCCTTTCCCCCCACGCGGCGCCACGCGCTGCACACGGGGGAACAAGGAGGTGCTTGTGCCCGGACGGCAGCCCAGGAGAAGAGGAGATATAAGCGTACGCCTGTGCGCGCTCGCGCTGCTGGCTGCGCTCGTTCCCGTCGCAGCTCGCGCCAGCGAAACGCTGTCGCCCCTTGGCACACCGGCCGCGCAGCAGGCGCCGCCGGTGAACGTCACGCCGCCCCACATCGCAGGCGCACTGCGCGCCGGCCGGCGGCTGCACGCCGCCAACGGAGCGTGGACCGGCCACCCGAGCTCTTTTGAATACAGCTGGAGGCGCTGCGGCCCCGCCGGCTGCAGGGCGATCGCCGGAGCTACCGGTGCTGCGTACACGCTTCGCGAAGCCGACATCGGCCGGGCGCTGCAGGTGGTGGTGGTGGCTGTCAATCGCGCCGGCCGCTCGGCGCCCGCGCTGTCGCCGACGACTGCGAACGTGCCCGGCACTCACGCGCCGCGGCCAGTCAACGTCGCGGCGCCCGCGCTCAGCGGCCTCGCGCAGCTGGGACAGCAGCTGAGCGCCTCCAACGGGACGTGGAGCAACGCGCCGGCGTCGTTTGAATACGAATGGCAGCGCTGCGATGAACACGGTGCCGCCTGCACGGCCATCGCCGGTGCGGGCGCGGCCACCTACGGGGTCTCCGAAGCCGATCTGGGCGCCACGCTGCGCGTGATGGTGATCGCCAGCAACGCGGCCGGCGAATCCGAACCCGCCGTATCGGCTCCCAGCGCGCTCGTCAATGCGTCCGCGCCGCCCCAAAACCTCGTCCCGCCG
>DASZFR010000258.1:0-8356 GCA_035939635.1 Solirubrobacteraceae bacterium | reverse complement strand
CGCGTCCCGGTCGTGCTGACCGAGGCGGACAGCCGCATCGGGCTGACCAACCGCGCGTTCGCCCCGTTCGCGCGCCGCGTGTGCCTTTCCTTCCCGCGCGCGCCACAGAACGGGCGCCGACGGGGCAGGCGCGTCGCCTCGCGCTACCTGGTCACCGGTCGGCCCCTGTTCGGCCCGCTGCCCGACCGTGCGCAGGCCCGCGAGCGTCTGGGCATCCCCCGCGGCGAGACGTGCGTGGCGGTGTTCGGCGGCTCGCTGGGTGCGCGCTCGATCAACTTCGCGGCGGTCGAGGCGCTCGCGGGCGCGTCCTTCTGCGTGCTGCACATCAGCGGCGAGCGCGACTACCCGGAGCTCGCGGCGCGTCCGCGATCGCCGGGCTACCGCCTCTTCGCGCAGCTGCAGCCGCGCGAGTTCGCCGATGTGCTCGCGGCTGCCGATCTCGCGGTTGCCCGTGCGGGCGGCTCGGTGTTCGAGATCGCCGCACACGGCCTGCCGGCGATCCTGGTCCCCTACCCCCACGCGGCGCACGATCACCAGAGCGCCAACGCCGCCTGGATGGCCGACGCCGGCGCCGCCGTGGTGGTCGCCGATGACGAGCTCAGCGCGGCGCGGCTGGGGCACGAGGTCGCGCAGCTGGTGAGCGATCCAGCGCGCCTGGCGGCGATGGCCGCCGCCGCGCGACGGATCGCGCGCCCCGACGCGGCGAACGAGGTGGCGCGCGCGCTGGTCGAGGTCGCGCGGGGGTGAGCGCCCAGACAGGCGACCACGAGCCGCCCTGGCGCGGGCGGCGACTTCACTTCGTCGGCGTAGGCGGCGCGGGCATGAGCGGCTACGCCCGAGCCGCGCGCGAGCTGGGGGCGCAGGTGACCGGCTCCGACGCAGCCGGCTCTCCTTACCTGCAGGCGCTGGTGGCCGACGGCGTGCTGGCGGCCGTCTCCGGACACGGCGCGGAGAACCTGCCCGCCGGCGAGGACGTCGAGGTCGTGTACTCGTCGGCCGTGCCCGACGACAACGTGGAGCTGGCCGAGGCGCGTCGCCGCGGCCTTGCCACGCACCCTCGCGCGTGGCTGCTCGCCGAGCTCACGCGACTGCGGCGAACGATCGCGGTGTCGGGCACGCACGGCAAGACCACGACCGCCGCGATGACGGTGCACGCGCTGCGCGCGGCCGGCCTTGATCCGGGCTGGCTGGTGGGCGGCCTGCCGGGGGATGGGCTGGCAAACGCGCATTGGAGCGCCGGGGAGTGGCTGGTGGTGGAGGCCGATGAGTCGGACCGCTCGATGCTCAGCCTGCAGGTGTGCGTCGCGGTGTTGACCAGCGTCGAGCTCGATCATCACGCGACGTTCTCCTCGCTGGCGGGGCTGCGCGACGCGTTCGCGAGCTTCTTGGCGCTCGCGCGCCGCGCGATCGTGGTCTACGACCGCCCCGAGCTGCTCGCGCTCGCGCCGGGCGCCGGCGGCGCGGAGGTGGTCGCGTACGCGCCCGAGGGTTATGAGCTAACGCCGGGCGGGGCCCGCTTTGCGTGGCGCGGGGAAGAGGTGTCGCTGGCCGTGCCCGGCGCGCACAACGTCGCCAACGCGCTCGCCGCGCTGGAGGCGGCTCGGCTGGCGGGCGCCCCGCCACGGGTCGCGGCCGACGCGCTGGCGAGCTTCACCGGAGCGGGCAGACGCTTCGAGCTGCTCGGCCCGACGCCGTCGGGCGCGCTCCTCTACGACGACTACGCCCATCATCCCACCGAGATCCGGGCCACGCTCGCCGCCGCCCGCACGCTGGAGCACGAACGATTGATCGCGGTGTTCCAGCCCCACCTGTACTCGCGCACCAAGCTGCTCGCGCGCGAGTTCGGCCAGGCGCTGGCGGCTGCGGACGGGGCCATCGTGCTCGACGTATACCCCGCGCGCGAGCGGGCGTCGGACTACCCGGGCGTGAGCGGGCTGCTGATCGCCGAGGCGACCGCCGACGCGAGCGCCGGCAGGCCGGTGTACTGGCTCCCGCAGTTCGCCGACGCCGAGCCGGTGCTGCGCCGGGTGCTGAGCGCGGGCGATCTGTGTCTGATGATGGGCGCCGGCGACATCGACTCGCTCGCGCGTCGCCTGGTGGCGCCGTGATCGCGCCCGAGGCAGCGCCGGCGCCGGAGCCGAAGGGACTGCAGCGCGATTTTGCGCTCGCCCGCCTCTCCACGGTGCGCACGGGCGGAAGCGCTGAGCTGTTCGCCCGCGCGCCGAGCGAGTCGCAGCTGTGCGAGCTGCTCGCCTGGGCCAGCGGCGCGGGCAAGCCCGTGTGGGTGGTTGGCTCGGGGTCAAACCTGCTGGTCGCCGATGAGGGCGTGCCCGGCCTGGTGCTCAAGCTCGACGGCGATCTGGCGCGGGTCAGGCACAGCGGCGAGCGCCTTGTGTGCGGCGGTGCCGCGCGGCTTCCCGCCGTCGCCGCGCAGGCCGCGCGCGCTGGGCTTTCGGGCATCGAGTTCGGCGTGAACATCCCGGGCACCGTCGGTGGCGCGGTGCAGATGAACGCGAACGCATATGGCGGCGAACTGGCGCGGGTGCTGGAGTGGGTGCGGATCGCGACCGCGTCGGGCCTGCAGCAGCGAACCCCCGACGAGCTCGGCCTGAAATACCGCAGCTCCAACCTCAAACCGGGCGAGATCGTGACCTGTGCGAGCTTTCGCCTGCACCCGGACGACCCGGCGGCCGTGCGCGCCACGCTGGCGCAGATGCGCGAGCGCCGCCACACGGCGCAGCCGCAGGGGATCAAGACTTTCGGGTCGACGTTCAAGAACCCCGACGACCCGCGCGCGCAGGGACGCAGCGCAGGCGAGCTGCTCGCGCTGGCCGGCTGCAACGGCCTGGCCGTGGGGGGCGCGCGATTCTCGCCCAAGCACGCCAATTTCGTGGAGAACACCGGCTCGGCCAATACCGCCGACGTGCTGGCTCTGATGGCCGAGGGCCGGCGGCGCGTGCTCGAGCGCTTCGGCGTGGCGCTCGAGCCCGAGGTGCAGACCCTCGGCGACGTCCGCTTCCCCTGGCAGTAGGGGTTCGCGCCGACACGGCGAAAAGGTCCGTCGATGGATCGCCCCCTTGCCGGCCGCGGCGCGGTCGCGCAGCTCGACCGCATTCTCGACTACTCCCTGCCCCTGCGCGGGCGCCGCGCGACGAAGCGCCCGCGCCCCGTGCGCCGGCCGCGGTCGCCGGTGTCGCAGTCGCCCGCAAGCCGCTTCTGGCAGCTGCTGCGCGCGCGTATCGATCACGCCGCCCGTGCGGCCGCGCCCCTGTGGCGACAGCGGCGCGTGCGCGTCGCAGCGCTCGCCCTGGCGGCCGTGCTCGCGTTGCTGTCGGCAGGGTGGCTGTGGCTGCGCCATTCCTCTCTGGTGGCGGTGCGCGGGGTACGGATCGTCGGCCTGCACGGGCCACAGTCGGGCGCAATCAGCGCCGCGCTGCAGACGGCGGCGCGGCACATGAGCACGCTCGACGTGCAACCCGCAGCTCTGCGCGCGGCCGTCGCGCCCTTCCCGGTCGTGCGCGACGTGCGCGCCCACGCGAGCTTTCCGCACGGCCTCGTGATCGAGGTGACCGAGCAGCCGGCGGTCGCTGCGCTGTCGGCCGCCGGCGTGCGGACGGCCGTCTCGGCCGACGGCGTCGTGCTCGGCCAGGGACTGCTGTCGGGCTCGCTGCCGACGGTGTCGGCGCCTTGGGCTCCGCCGCCCGGGCAGCGCGTGAGCGAAGGCGCACTGCGCGAAGCGCTCGCGGTGCTGGGGGCGGTCCCCGCGCCGCTACAGCGGTTCGTGCAGCGTGTCTACTCCGGCCCCCAAGGCATCACCGTCGTAATGCACAGTGGGCTGAGCGCCTACTTCGGTGACGCAACCCGCCCCCACGCCAAGTGGCTGGCGCTCGCGCTCGTGATCTCAAACGAACGCGCGAGCGGCGCCAGCTACGTCGACGTGCGCGTGCCCGAGCGTCCCGCAGCCGGTTTTGCGCCAGGCGCCGCCCCGCCGTCGACGGCGTCGGGCGAATCCGGCCCGTCCGGCAGCGAACACGCTGGGAGCCCCGAATCCGTTGCCGCGTCGATCGCGGCTCGCCTGGCCGGGGCTGTTGGCGTCGGCGAACCGCCGAACTCGCAGAAGCGCTCCGGGAGCGAATCGGGCTCGACCGGCGAAGCTAGCTCGTCGGGCGGCTCCCATAGCTCAAGCGAAGCGGGCTCCTCGGGCGAATCGCATGGCTCTTCGGGCGAATCGCACGGCTCCGGCGAAGCGGGCTCGTCGGGCGAATCGGGCGCCGGGTCTGAACGCAGCGCCGGCTCGGAAACGACGTCGAGCTCGAGCTCCGAAGCGGGGCACTGAAGTGGGTCGCTCGAGTGGTGGGGAGGGGTCGCGCGCCGGGAGCGCGGGGGTGTAAAAAGCAAGCCAAAAATCACTGTCACCCTCAACCTGAGATTTACTGCTGCGCAAAGTTGATGCCTCGAGCAGGCATCGAGCGTTGGGATGTGCAACGATTGTTGCGACACTCGGCGCGCTCGTTGACAGGGCGAAGATCCCTGCATAACGTGCGCATCCCGACGGTTCGGCCAGCCTCAGCGCCCCGAACCCTAATTTGCCACTGAAGGGTTCGGCGGAACCATCCAAATGGAGAGCAGCGGTAGCTATCTGGCGGTCATAAAGGTCGTGGGAGTCGGCGGCGGGGGGACGAACGCCGTCAGCCGCATGGTCGACGCCGGCCTGCGCGGCGTCGAGTTCATCGCGGCCAACACCGACGCCCAGGCGCTCGGCATGTGCGACGCCGACGTCAAGCTCAACATCGGCCACGAGTCCACCAAAGGTCTCGGCGCCGGCGCCAACCCCGACGTTGGCCTCGCCGCGGCATCCGAGTCGCGCGACGAGATCAAGGAGGCGCTGAAGGGCGCAGACATGGTGTTCGTGACCGCTGGCGAGGGTGGCGGGACCGGCACGGGCGCGGCGCCGGTAATGGCGGAGATCGCCAAGAACGAGATCGGCGCGCTGACGGTCGGTGTCGTGACGCGACCGTTTGAGTTCGAGGGCGCGCAGCGCGCCCGTCAAGCCACCGACGGGATCGAGCGCCTGCGCGAGGTGGTCGACACCTCGATCGTGATCCCCAACGAGAAGCTGCTGGCCGTCGTCGAGCGGCGCACCACGATGCTCGATGCCTTCCGTGAAGCAGACAACGTGCTGCGCCAGGGCGTGCAGGGCATAACCGATCTGATCACCATCCCCGGACTCATCAACCTCGACTTCGCCGACGTGCGCACGATCATGGAGGACGCCGGCTCTGCGCTAATGGGCATCGGCACCTCGGGCGGAGAGAACCGCTGCGCCGAGGCCGCGCGCGCCGCGATCTCCTCGCCGCTGCTGGAAGAGTCCGTAGGCGGCGCCACGGGCATCCTGCTGAACATCACCGGGCCCAAGGACCTCGGCCTGTTCGAGGTGCACGACGCCGCCGAGATCATCCAGAGCGAAGCCGACTCCGACGCCAACATCATCTTCGGCGCCGTGATCGACGAGAGCATGTCCGACGAGGTGCGCGTGACCGTGATCGGCACGGGTTTTGACCACCGTCCCGGCCGCGCGGCGCGCCGCGACACTCGCGCCCGCCGCGACCGCGGGCCGCGTATCGACGACCGGCAGCGCTCCTCGCTCGAGATCTCAGACGACGAGATCGACGTGCCGCCGTTCTTGCGCTGACCGGCGTCCTCGCGCGGTAGCCAGGAACACAAGGCCCGGCCGCGGCGGGCGTCGCGGCCTGGCAGGTCACGGTTGAGGCGTGCGGCAGCCGCTCCGCTACTGTGCCGGCGTGTCGAGCACGCCACGACGCACGCCGCTGTATGAGCGCCACCTGGCCGCCGGCGCCAAGCTGGTCGAGTTCGCCGGCTGGGAGATGCCGCTCGAGTACGAGGGCGTGCGCGCGGAGCACTTGGCCGTGCGGGAAAGCTGCGGCGTGTTCGACGTGTCGCACATGGGCCAGATCGAGACCGCGGGCGCACACGCGCTCGAACTGCTGCAGCGCCTGCTGTCAAACGACGTCAGCGCGATCTCATTCCCGGCCGGCGCGGACTCGATACGCGCCGCGGGGGGCGCCCAGTACAGCGTGCTGTGCCGCGACGACGGCGGCGTGCTCGACGACCTCTTCACATACCGCCTCGGCAGCGACCGCTACCTGACGGTCACCAACGCCGCCAACCACGCCGGCGACCTGCAGTGGTTCCAAGAGCACGCGCTGCAGTTCCCGCAGGCGCACCTCAGCGACGCGATCGACCGCTACGCGATGCTCGCCGTGCAGGGTCCGCAGGCGCGCGAGATCGTGCAGGCGATCTCAGACTCGCCACTGCCGCAGCGCATGACCGCCGCCAACAGGCGTCTGGCGGGCGAGGAGGTGCTCGTATGTGGCACGGGCTATACCGGCGAGGAAGGCGTGGAGCTGTTGTGCGCGCCCCAACACGCCCCCACGCTATGGGACGAGGTCGTGCGGCGCGGCGCGGTTCCCGCGGGCCTGGCGGCGCGCGACACGCTGCGCCTGGAGGCGTGCTACTGCCTGTACGGCAACGAGCTCACCGCGAATCGCAACCCGATCGAAGCGGGGCTGGGCTGGTGCTGTCGCGAGCACACGGGCTTCGTCGGCTCCGAGGCGGTGGCCGCCGCGCGTGCTGGTGGACCGCGCGAGGCGCTCGTGGCATTCACCATCGATGGACCTGGGATCGCGCGTGGGGGTAACCACGTGGTCGGCGGGGGCGAAGTAACCAGCGGAACGCTGTCCCCGTGCCTGGGCCGCGGCATCGGCATGGCGTACATACCCGCGCAGCAAGCCGCCGTGGGCGCCGCGCTGCAGATCGACGTCCGTGGCAAGATGCGTGCCGCCGTGGTCGCCGACAAACCCCTCTACCGCAAGCCCGCGCCCGCGCTAAAGGACGCTCTTGGCTGAGGCCGCCTATCCCGAGGACCTGCTGTACCACCCGGAGCACGACTGGGCGCGCATCGATGGCGACCAGGCGACGCTCGGGATCACATGGTTTGCGCAGGAGGCGCTGGGCGAGGTGGTGTTCTTCGAGCCGCCAGAGGTGGGCAGCAGCGTCAGCAAGGACGCCCCGTACGCGGAGGTCGAGTCGGTCAAGGCGGTCTCCGACGTGATCGCACCGCTGTCGGGCGAGATCGTTGCGGTCAACGACACGCTCGCCGACAACCCGCAGACGATCAACGAGGACCCTTACGGCGAGGGCTGGCTGGTGAAGGTGCGCCTGTCAGAGCCCGCCGAGCGCGAGGCGCTGCTCGACGCGGCCGCCTATACCGCGTCGTTGGCCAGCTAGGCTGACCGCGGGCAGTTGAGTCGCTACACCGCCATCACCTCAGAGGATCTCGCGGCCATGCTCGAGGCGATCGGCGTGGGCTCGGTCGATGAGATCTTCGAGCGCCAGATCCCGGCGCCGCTTCGCCTCGGGCGCCCGCTCGCGCTGCCCGCCGGCATGCCCGAGCAGGACGTCTACGAGCATCTGCGGGCGCTGTCAGAGCGCAACACCAGTGCCGAAGACGAGCTCTGCTTCTTGGGCGCCGGCATGTATGACCACTACGTGCCGGCGGTCGTGGACATGCTGTGCGAGCGGTCGGAGTTCCTCACGCCGTACACGCCCTATCAGCCCGAGGTGTCGCAGGGCACGCTGCAGGTGATGTTCGAGTACCAGACCGCGATCAGCGAGCTAACCGCGCTGCCGGTCTCAAACGCCTCGGTGTATGAGGGCCCCTCGGCCGTGGCCGCGGCCGCGTACATGGCCAAGCTGCACAACGGGCGCGGACGGCTGGTGGCGAGCGCGGGGCTTCACCCGCACACGCTGCAGACGCTGCGCACGCACGCCCGCGGATTTCGCATGGAGGTCGTCGAGGTGCCGCTGCGCGAAGGCGTGACCGACGCGCAAGCTTGGGCCGACGCGATCGACGCCGACACGAGCGCGGCGATCTTCGCGCAGCCCAACTTCTACGGGGTCGTCGAGGACGCGGCCGCGCTCAGCGCCACCGCACGCGAGCGCCACGACCCGGTGGTGGTGGCGCAGGTGGACCCAATCGTGCTCGGAATCCTCGCCCCGCCGGGCGAGTGCGGCGTCGACGTGGCGGTTGGCGAGGGCCAGCCGCTGGGCAACCGTCTGGACTTCGGCGGGCCGTCGTTCGGCTTCTTCGCCGCGCGCGAGGAGTTCCTGCGCCGCATGCCCGGGCGCATCGCGGGCGAAACGACCGACGTCGACGGCAGGCGCGGATTCGTGCTCACTCTGCAGACGCGCGAGCAGCACATCCGGCGCGAGCGCGCGACGTCCAACATCTGCACTTCCCAAGCGCTCAACGCGCTCGCCGGGATGGTGTACCTGA
>DASZFR010000257.1:0-3840 GCA_035939635.1 Solirubrobacteraceae bacterium | reverse complement strand
CCTGCTCGGCTCAGAGCCGGTGCCGGTTGCGCTGCTCACGGGCTCGACCCCCGCCAAGCGCCGGCGCGACATCCTCGGCAAGCTCGCAAGCGGCGAGCTCGCGCTGGTCGTCGGCACACACGCGCTGATCGAGCCCGACGTGCACTTCCGCGCGCTCGCCGTCACGGTGGTGGACGAGCAGCACCGCTTCGGCGTGCGCCAGCGCAGCGCCCTGGACGGCAAGGGCACGCCGCACACTCTGCACATGACCGCGACGCCGATCCCGCGCACGCTCGCGCTGGCGCAGTACGGCGACCTGGACACCAGCGAGCTGCACGAGCTGCCGCGAGGCCGGCGCGCCGTGCGCACGCGCGTGGTCGCAGGCGAGCGGGGTCGCGCGCAGGCGTATGAGCTGCTGCGCGAGCAGCTGCGCGCCGGCCGTCAGGCCTATGTGGTGTGCCCGCTGATCGAGCAGGCAGACGATGGGGCGCCGGCTTCGCCGCAGGCGCGCGCCGGGCCCGACGTGCGCGCCGCCAAGGCCGAGCTCGAGCGCCTGCGTGCCGGCGAGCTGGCGGGTTTTGAGCTGGAGCTGCTGCACGGGGGGTTGCGGACGCGTGACAAGCAGCTCGCGATGGAGCGCTTCGCCGCCGGGCACGCCCAGGTGCTGGTCGCCACCACGGTGATCGAGGTGGGCATCGACGTGCCCAACGCCACGCTGATGCTCGTGGAGAACGCGGAGCGCTTTGGCATCTCGCAGCTGCACCAGCTGCGCGGGCGCGTGGGCCGCGGCGAGCACCAGTCGCACTGCTTGCTGATGGGGCCGCCCGGATCGGCGCGGCTGCGCGCGCTCGCACAGCACTCCGACGGCTTTGCGCTCGCCGAGATCGACCTGACCCTGCGCAAGGAGGGCGAGCTGGTCGGCACGCGCCAGTCCGGCTTCGGGCAGTTCCGTGTTGCGCGCATGCCGGAGGACACACAGCTTCTGGAGCGCGCCCGCGTGTGGGCGCGGGCGATCGTAGACGCCGACCCGCAGCTGGGCGCGCCCGAGCACGCGCCGCTACAGGCGGCGCTGCTGGAGCGCTTCGGCTCGCAGGCGCTCGCGCCGATACCCGGATAGCTCGCCCGTCAGATGCGCGTGATCGGCGGAGCGTTCGGGGGCCGGCGCCTCAAGGCGCCGCGCGGGCGGCTCACGCGACCCACGTCTGACCGCGTGCGCGAGGCGCTCTTCGCCCTGCTCGGCGACGTGTCGGGCGCGGTGGCGCTGGACCTGTTCGCGGGCGCCGGCGGCCTTGGGATCGAGGCCCTGTCGCGGGGGGCGGCGCGGGCGGTCTTCGTAGAGCGCAGCCGCCCCGCGCTTGGCGCGCTGCGCGGCAACCTGCAATCGCTTGGGATCGGCCCCGACGCCGCGCAGGTGCACGGCGCGGACGCGCTCGAGTACCTGCGCAGAGCACGGCGGCGCGCCGACACATACGATCTCGTCTTCATCGACCCTCCCTACCGCCGAGCGGGCGAGATGGGGGCCGAGCTTTGGACGCTCCTGCCCCCGCTGCTGCAGCCACAGGCGCGCATCGTCGTCGAGAGCGACCGGCGCGCGCCACTTGCGCTGCAGGCGCCGCTCGAGGACGAACGCGCCTACGGCGACACTTCGATCAGGATCTACCGGCAACCATGAACCAGCTCGACTCCTCGATCGCCGTTTGCCCGGGCAGCTATGACCCCGTCACCAACGGGCACCTGGACGTGATCAGGCGCGCGGCGGGGCTGTATGACGAAGTGGTTGTGGCAGTGGTAAACCGCTCGGTGCGCAAGAGCAGCGCGCTGTTTGGAATCGACGAGCGGATCCGCTTCATCGAGCAGGCGATTGCGGGGATGGGCAAGGTCCGCGCGGAGCCGTTCTCCACGCTCGTGGTGGAGTTCGCGCGCAGCGTGGGGGCCAAGGCGATCGTCAAGGGGCTGCGCGCGATCTCGGACTTCGAGTACGAGCTCGAGCTCAACCAGCTCAACCGCCGTCAGGATCCCGAGATAGAGTCCGTGTACCTGATGGCGAGCCCGCAGTACAGTTTCCTGTCGTCGAGCGGCGTCAAGGAGCTGGCGACGTTCGGTGGCAGGATCGATGACCTCGTGCCCGACGAAGTCGCCCGGCGGCTGCAGGAGGAGCTGAGGCGCTGACGAAACGGGTTTGGAGGCCCGCAGGCAAAAAACAATGGACGTCCTAGTACTGATAGACAAGCTCGACGACCTCGTGCACAACGCCAAACAGGTCCCGCTCACCGACCAGGTGCGCGTGGACAAGGAGGAGATCTACGACATCCTCGACCAGATGCGCGCGACGATCCCCGAGGAGATCAAGCAGGCGCGCTGGATCGTCAAGGAGCGCCAGGAGATGCTCGCGGAGGCCAAGAAAGAGGCCGAGCGGATCATCAAAGATGCCCGCGAGCGCCAGGAGCGGCTCGTCGGCGAGGAGGAGGTCACCAAGCAGGCCGAGCGTGCGGCTGAGGACATCGTCGAGGACGCGCGAGCGCGCGAGCGCGAGATCCGCCTCGGCGCGGAGGACTACGCGGATGAGATCCTCAACACGCTCGAGGTCAACCTGTCGAAGTTCATCGCCGCGGTGCAGCGCGGCCGCGAGCGCCTGGCGGGCAAGGACGAACCGGCGGAAGTGGGCTAGCAAGGACGCCGGCGCGCGCCGGACGCAGCGATGATGGCTCCCAACGCGCAGCAGGCCAGGTACAAACTGAAGGTCGCGCGCACGCTGCTGGGCACGGGCATGATCACGCCGGTGCGCCCGGACAAGGCGCTGCGCTCGCTCGCGGCGCTGCGCCGCTGGGGGCCCACCGCCGCCGCGGCCTACACCGGTGCGGCGATCCGCTACCCCGACGTGCCGGCGATCGCCGACGAGCGCGGCACGCTCACGTTCGCCGAAGTGCACGGGCGCACCAACGCCCTCGCGCACGCAATGTCGCAGGCGGGGATCGCCGAAGGCGACGGTGTGGCGATCATGGCGCGCAACCACCGCGGCTTCATCGAGGCGACGGTGGCCTGCTCGAAGCTCGGAGCAAGCGCGCTGTATCTGAACACCGCCTTCGCGGGCCCGCAGATCGCCGACGTGCTGTCGCGCGAAGACCCGATCGCGGTGGTCTACGACGAGGAGTTCACGGGGCTTGTGGACGACGGCGCTCAAGGCAGGATCCGCCTGATCTCCTGGCGCGACGGCGCCGGCACGCCCGACGCTGAGCCATCTCTGGAGGAGCTCATCGCCCGCGGCGATGACTCCGAGCTGCAGGCCCCGCAGCAGCCGGGGCGCGTGGTGATCCTGACCTCGGGCACCACGGGCACGCCGAAGGGCGCGGCGCGTCCGCAGCCCGACACGCTGGCGCCGGCCGCCGCGCTCTTTTCGAAGATCCCGCTGAAGGCGCGCGAAACGACGATGATCGCCGCGCCGATGTTTCACTCCTGGGGCTTCGCGCACTTCACGCTGGCCCTGCCGCTCGCCTCGACGCTCGTGCTGCGGCGCAAGTTCGATCCCGAGGAGACGCTGCGAGCCGTGGCCCAGAATCGCGCCACCGCGCTGGCGCTGGTGCCGGTGATGCTGCAGCGGATCCTGGACCTCGGCGAGGAGACGATCGCGCGCTACGACACGCGCTGCCTGCGCGTGATCGCGCTGAGCGGGTCTGCGCTTCCGGGCGAGCTCGCTATACGGGCGATGGACATCTTCGGCGACGTTCTCTACAACCTCTACGGCTCGACCGAGGTCGCCTGGGCGACGATCGCCTCGCCCGACCAGCTCCGCGCCGCCCCGGGCACGGCCGGCAGCCCCCCGCACGGCACCCAGGTGCGCCTGTTCGACGAGGAGGACCGCCT
>DASZFR010000256.1:0-3842 GCA_035939635.1 Solirubrobacteraceae bacterium | reverse complement strand
CTGCAGACGCGCGAGCAGCACATCCGGCGCGAGCGCGCGACGTCCAACATCTGCACTTCCCAAGCGCTCAACGCGCTCGCGGCGGTCGTGTTCCTGTGCTGGCTAGGGCGCCGCGGGATCGTCGAGCTCGGCGAGCTGCTGCTCGCCCGCACGCACTACGCGCGCCAGACGCTTGCCGCGCTGGATGGCGTCGAGGCCGCGCACGAGCAGCCGGTAATCCGCGAGTTCGCGCTGCGCCTGGACGCCGATGTGGCCGACGTGCGCCGCCGCTGTGCGCTGGAAGGGATCAACCCGGGCGTCGACGTGCACGCGCTCACCGGACGCCCCGAGGACCGCGGGCTGTTGCTGGTGGCGATCACCGAGCGCCGCACACGCGAGCACATCGACCGCCTTGCGCGTGCGCTGGAGGCGGCGCTCGCTGTCGCCGATCGAACTTCGGCCGGCGAGGCGGTGGGCGTGTGAGCGCGAGCAACGGCGCCAAGCCCGCGGTCGAGCACGTCCCGCCTCTGCAGGGGGAGGCCGCGCGCACGATCTTCGAGCGCGGCGCCGCGGGCCGGCGCGCGTTTGTGTGCCCTGCGCTTGACGTGCCCGCCGGCGACGGCGAGCCGCAGGCGCTGCCCGCGCGCTTTCGCCGCTCCCAGCCGCCACGGCTGCCCGAGGTCTCAGAGCCCGAGCTCGTGCGCCACTACGTGGGGCTCTCCAAGCGCAACTTCGACCTGGACTCGGGCTTTTACCCGCTCGGCTCGTGCACTATGAAGCACAACCCGCGCCTGCACGAGCGGGCCGCGGCGCTGCCCGGACACGCCCGCCTGCATCCGCTGCAGGACCCCGAGCGCGCGCAAGGAGCGCTCGAGCTGATGTGGCGCCTACAGCAGGCGTTGGGGGAGATCTCAGGCTTGCCGCAGGTGTGCCTTCAGCCCTCCGCGGGCTCGCAGGGCGAGCTCGCCGGCGTGCTTTTGACGCGCGCCTATCACGAGAGCCGCGGCGAGGATCGCCGCAAGGTGCTCGCGCCCGACACCTCGCACGGCACCAACCCGGCGACGGTGACGATGGCCGGCCTGGAGCTGGTCAAGCTCGCGACCGACTCCAGCGGCGGAATCGACCTCGACGACCTGCGCGCGAAGGCCGACGCGGACGTGGCGTGCCTGATGCTGACCAACCCCAACACGCTGGGGCTGTTCGACGCGAACATCGAGCAGATCGCCGCGATCGTGCACGACGTTGGCGCGACGCTGTACTACGACGGCGCCAACCTCAACGCGGTGATGGGGCTCTCGCGCCCCGGCGACATGGGCTTTGACATCGTGCACTTCAACCTGCACAAGTCCTTCACCCAGCCCCACGGCGGCGGCGGCCCGGGGTCGGGACCGATCGCCGCGTCGGAGCGGATCGCTCCCTTCTTGCCGCGCCCGCTGGCGGTTCGCCGCGAAGACGGCAGCTTCGCGCTGGAGCACGACGGCGCCGAGTCCATCGGGCGGCTGCGCGGCTTTCACGGCAACTACGGCTGCTTCGTGCGCGCCTACGCCTACATCTGCTCACTCGGCGCCGAGGGCCTGCGCGACGCGTCCGAAGCGGCGGTGCTCAACGCCAACTACCTGCTCGCGCGCCTGCGCGCCAAGGGCGTCGCAGAGTACTTGCCCCTGGCCTACGGCGAGCTGTGCATGCACGAGTTCGTGCTTTCGGGCGCGCCGATGAAGCGCGCCCTGGAGATCAAGACGCTCGACCTGGCCAAGCGCCTGCTCGACCACGGCTTTCACCCTCCGACGGTGTACTTCCCGCTGCTCGTGGACGAGGCGCTGATGGTCGAGCCGACCGAGACAGAGACGCGCGAGACGCTCGACGCGTTCGCCGACGCGATCGCCGCGATCCTCGCCGAGGCCGCGCGCGATCCGCAGGTTGCGGCGCAGGCGCCCTACACCACGCCGGTGCGGCGCCTCGACGAGGTGGCCGCGGCCAAGCGCCCGCTCATTCGCCAGGCGCTCTAGCCGCGTGCGGATCTTCTCCGGCATCCAGCCCACGGGGCGAAAGCACCTGGGCAACTACATCGGCGCGATCGCCCAGTACGTGGACAGCCAGAGCCGCGGCGAAGGCATCTTCTGCATCGTCGACCTGCACGCGATCACCGTCCCGTACGAGCCCAGCGAGCTGCGCGCGCGCTGCTACGACACGCTCGCTGTGCTGATCGCAGCGGGACTGGACCCGCAGCGCTGCATCCTGTTTCGCCAGAGCGACGTGCACGAGCACACCGAGCTCACATGGCTGCTGTCCAGCGTGACCGAGCTCGGGCGCCTGCAGCGCATGCACCAGTTCCGCGACAAGTCACTCGCGCAGCGCGAGCTCGTGTCCGCGGGCCTGCTCATCTACCCCGTGTTGCAGGCCGCCGACGTGCTCGCGTACCGCGCCCAGGAGGTGCCCGTGGGGGAGGACCAGCGAGAGCACCTGGAGCTCATGCGCGACGTGGCTCGGCGCTTCAACGCGCGCTTCGGCGGCGGCGAGGAAGTGCTGGTGGTGCCCGAGCACCGGATCCCCCCGGTTGGCGCGCGGATCATGGACCTGCAGGACCCGGACAAGAAGATGTCCACCACCGGTGCGAGCGAGCTGGGCACGGTCTACGTGCTGGACGAGCCCAAGGCGATCGAGCGCAAGCTCAAGTCGGCGGTCACCGACTCCGGCTCGGACGTGCGCCGCGCCGGCGACAAGCCCGGCATCTCAAACCTGATTGAAATCCTTGCCGCGGTGCGCGGCACCGACGCCGCTGACGTCGAGGCGCAGTTCGCGCAGTCGCGCTACGGGGAATTCAAGGCGGCGGTGGCCGACGCCGTGATCGGCTACCTCGCGCCGGTGCGCGAGCGCTATGAGCAGCTGCGCGGCGACGAGGCCGAGCTCGAGCGGCTGCTGGGCGACGGCGCGGCGCAGGCCGGCGCGATCGCTTCGCAGACGCTGGCGGACGTGCGCGAGCGCATGGGCGTCGGCCCTCCACGTCGGCAGCGGCCGCTACCGTGACGCCCCGATGAGCCTTCAGGCGCTCGAGCTGGACCTCGACGTGTTCACGGGGCCCTTCGATCTGCTGCTCGCGCTCGTTTTGCGCGAAGAGGTGGACCTGTTGGAGGTGTCGCTCACCGAGGTGGTGCTCGCCTACCTCGACCACCTGCAACAAAGCGGCGAGCTCGATCTCGAGGTCACGACCGAATTCATCCTGCTGGTCGCCGCGCTGCTCGAGCTGAAGTCGCGCATGATGGTCACCGGCGAGGACGAGGATCTGCTCGAGCTCGAGCCCGAGCAGGCCGCCGAGGAGCTGCTCGCGCGCATGTTCGACGCGCACCGCTTTCGCGCTGCCGCCACGCACCTGCGCGCTTGTCTTGAGCGCGAGCACGGCGTCCGCTTTCGCACGGCCCCGCTGCCGGCGCAGCTGCGCCGTGCGATCGTGGCGCCGGCTGACGGGTCCGAAGACCCGGCGTTGCTCGGACATGCGATTGGCGACCTGCTGCGGATGCCGCCGCAGCTCAGCCTCGCGCACGTGGCCGTGCCGCGCGTGCCGGTGGCCGAGCGCCTCGCGCACCTGCGCGAGCTGCTCTCGCGAGGCAGCTTCACCTTCGATGAGGCGGTGCGCGGCGCCGACCGGATGACGGTGGCGGTGACGGTGTTCGCGCTGCTCGAGCTCTACAAACGCGGCGAGGCCGACTGGCGCCAGGAGCACAGCTTCGGCGAGATCTCCATCGCGCCGCGAGCCCCGGCCAAGGCCGCGGCCGTCAGCGAGCCGGCGGGCGATCGCGCCGGGGCGATGGCCGGATGAGCGACGATCCCGACGCGCTCGTACACATCGTCGAGTCGCTTCTGTTTCT
>DASZFR010000255.1:0-4613 GCA_035939635.1 Solirubrobacteraceae bacterium | reverse complement strand
CTCATACCTTCACCTCCTGGGCGTATGTCTGGCGCGTCTCCTCCACCGAAGCCGCAAACACCTCTTCGCGGGTCGCGCCGGCGGCGATCAGCCGGCGCTGGCGCTGCGCGCCGTTGCGCTCGGGGAAGTTCGCCTCCGCGGCGAGCTCGGCGCGTAGCGGAGCTGTCCACGCCAGCAGCCGCTCGCTCGCTTCGCGCGCCGGATACTCGACACAGCGGTCCAGATCGATCAACGCCCCGTCAAGCCCGAACCTGACCGCGCGCCACATGTTCTCCTCGATCAGCCGCGGCGGGTGGTCGATGCACGGGGCGCCTTCGTCCACGTCGCGTGCGGCCTGCGCCACGCACGCCACCATCAGGCTTGCCAGCGCCTCCGACTCCTGCGCGGTCGCCTGCGCGTCGCAGATCCGAAGCTCGACCGTGCCGAAGCCGAAGTGAGGTCGCACCGACCACCAAACCTGCGTGAACTCGACGATCGAGCGCGTACGCATCAAAAACTCCACGTACTCGCGGTACGCGCTCCAGCCGCCAAACGCGTCAGGCACGCCGCAGCGCGGGAAGCTCTTGGTGAAGCTCTGCGTGCGCGCCGAGTGAAGGCCCGTATCGCGGCCGTCGAGGAACGGCGAGTTGGCCGACACGGCGAGCAGCACCGGCAGCACCGGGCGCAGGCGGTCGCACACGCGAACCGCGCGGTCGATGTCGTTTATGCCCACGTGCACGTGCAGGCTGAAGGTGTTGTTGCGCCAGGCGACGTATTTCAGCCCCTGCTCGACCCGGCGGTAGTGCTCTGTGTCGATGATCGGCTGTTCGCGGTAGTCGGCCCAGGGGTGAGTGCCTGTGGAGCCGAGCACCGCGGCGTTGGCGGCGGCCAGGCTGAACAGCCGCCGGCGACGGTCGCGCTGGCGAGCGAGCGCGTCGTGCAGGTCGGCGCCGACGCCGGAGATGATCTCGATCTCCGACGAGATGAGCTCGCCCGTGATGTGCTCGAGCAGCGTCTCATCGGTTGCGGCCGCGGCAGACAGCTCCTCGAAGCGCGGCGCGAGGTCGAGCGTGTCGGGGTCCAGGATCGAGAACTCCTCCTCGATGCCCACGGTGTGATCGCGCGACTCGGCAAATGTGGTGGCCGCGGCGTCGAGATCGATTGCGGTCATCGCAGCGCTACCGCCGGCAAAGTCGCACGCAAGCCGCCGAGTTTGACGCGCCGCAGTTCACGGGATCTCAGGTCAAGTAGAAGTACAGCGCGTAGAGCAGGTCGACCGCAGGGCTCGAAGTGTGAACGGTCACCTCTGGCGGCACCGCGAGCAGCGACTCGGAGTAGTTGAAGATGATCTTCACGCCCGCGTCGACCAGCTCGTTGGCGAGCCCCTGCGCGGCGGCGCCGGGGACCGCGAGCACGCCCACCACGATGTCCTCCTCCTCGACCACCTGGTGCAGCTCCGACGTGTGGCGCACCACCTGGTTGCCAACGGTGGTGCCGACCTTCTCGGAGTGAACGTCGAAGATCGCCACGACCCGGAAGCCGTGGTCGGCGAAGATGTCCGACGAGGCGATCGCCTGCCCTAGATGCCCCGCCCCGAGCAGCGCGATGTTGTGCTGGCCCGCGGTGCGCAAAATCTTTCTGATCTGCGACACCAAGGCCTCGACGTTGTAGCCCACGCCGCGCTTGCCGAACTTGCCAAAGCCCGAAAGATCCCGGCGTATCTGGGTCGAATTCACGTGGGTGTAGTCCGAGAGCTCCTGCGAGGAGATCGTCTCCTTGCCCATCTTCTTGGCCTGCGTGAGCACCTGCAGGTAGCGCGAAAGCCGCGCTGCCACACCCAGCGAGAGGCGCTCGGAAGACAGCGGGCCGCCGTCGCGCTCGGCGGCCACCGCGCCGAGCGCGGGATTCACATAGCTCATTGCCGTGACTCTAGACGCTCTCGCAGGGCCGTTTCATCGACGAAGTATTCACACAGCTCCTCGCCGTCGACCAGCACCACCGGCACCCGCTCGAAGTAGGCCCGCTGCAGCGCGTCGTCGTCGCTGATGTCGCGCTCGACAAGCTCGAAGCCAAGCTCGCCGCTTAGCCGCTGCAGCGCCGCCATCGCCTCGTCGCACAGGTGGCAGTCGGGATGTGAGTAGACCGTCACCAGTCTCACGCCGGCTGCAGCGGCCGTTCGCCGGTCGCGTAGGCGTCGAGCCCGAGGTAGCTCGGGTACGGCAGCGGCTCGCAGTAGCGCGCCGCGCTGGCGATCATCGCCGCGTTGTCGGTGCACAGCGCGCGCTCGGGCACGTGCAGAGTCGCGCCCAGGCGGCCCAACCGCCGGCGCAGCTCGCCGTTGGCGGCGACCCCGCCCCCGACCGCCAGACGGTCAAGGCCGGTGTGCTCGAGCGCCCGCTCGGCGTGCGTCACGAGGCTTTCCACCACGGCCGCCTGGTAGGACGCCGCCAGGTCGGCGGCCCGCGCTCGTGCGTTCGCCGGCGAGAGCTCGCGCAGCCGGTACAGCAGCGCGGTCTTCACGCCCGCGAACGAAAAGTCCAGCCCTCCCGCGAAGCTGTTGCGGGTGCTTCCCCACCCCCCACGCGCGCGATCGGCGCGTGAGCCGGGAAACGAAAACGCAGCCGGGTCGCCGTCGCGCGCCAGCGCCTCCAGCGCGGCGCCGCCGGGATAGCCGAGCCCGAGCATCCTCGCGCCCTTGTCGAAGGCCTCTCCAGCGGCGTCGTCCAGCGTGCGTCCCACGACCTCGAATCCATCGTGCTCGCGCACGAGCGCGAGCAGCGTGTGTCCGCCGCTCGCGATCAGGCACACGAACGGCGGCTCGAACGCAGCGCCGTCGGCGCCGCTCGCGAGGAAGTTCGCGGCCACGTGTCCCTGCAGGTGATCCACCGCCGCGAACGGCAGCTCGCGGGCGGCAGCCAGCGCCTTGGCGGCGGATAACCCGACCAGGAGCGCGCCCACGAGGCCAGGGCCCTGCGTGGCCGCGACGAGCTGCACCTGCGCGAGCTCGATGTCCGCGTGCGCGAGCGCCCGCTCGACGAGCACGTTCACCAGCTCCAGATGATGGCGCGATGCCACCTCCGGCACGACCCCGCCGAAGCGCCCGTGCACCTCCTGTGAAGACACGAGGTTCGCGAGCACGACGCCCTCGCCATCCAAGACCGCGGCGCACGTGTCGTCGCAGCTGGACTCGAGCGCGAGGATCGTCATACGACGCCCGGATTGGGCACGTCGTCCAGCTCGCCCGCGCGCGTTTCCGGAGTGCGCCACATCACCAGCGCGTCCTCGCCGTTGTCCTGGTAGTAGCGGCGGCGGATGCCCGCGGCGCGGAATCCTTCGCGCTCGTAGAGGTGGATCGCCACAGCGTTGGAGCGCCGCACCTCCAGCGTGAATCGCGCCTGCTCGTCGCCGACGCGCGCGTACAGCTCCGCGAGCAGCTCCGTCGCGAGACCGGTTCGCTGGTGGGGCAGGTCCACGGCGATGTTCATCACATGCCACACGGTGTCGTAGCGGGAGCAGACCAGGTACCCGACCAGCCGGCCATCGCGCAGCGCGGCGAGGCAAACGCCGGTCTGCTTTGACAGCTCGAGCACGAACATCGCAAGTGACCACGGCGTGGGGAACACCCGCCGCTCGATCGCGATCACCTGCGGCAGGTCGGTGTACAGCAGCCGCCGGATCTCGGCCGGCCGACCGCTCCCGGGCGGCGCGCTCTGCAGCTGCTCGGTGCTCACGGCGACGCCTCGCCAGGTCCCGCCAGCGCCAAGGACTCCTGCGGCCGTGGGCGCAGCTCGGCGTCGGGCCGGCGGCGGTAGTCGGGCACCAGCTCCTCCAGCCGCTGCACGGGCGCTACGCGCGTGCCCAGTTCGCAGACCGAGCGTGCGCTCACGAGGTGCAAGGCGGAGTCATCGCGCGGCACGCCCGCACCCGACGCCTCGAATTGCGCGCGATAGCGCACCGCGCCGTCACCCACCGCCAGCCAGTCGCGCACGCCCTCGCCGGCCGCCTGCGCCAACTCACTCGCGACCTCATCCGCGGCCAGCGCACCAGGAAAGGGCAGCTCGAGAGCCTCGCGACGCTGAAAGCAGGCCGCGAACACCTCTCCGCGCAGCGCGTCGATCACCGCGAGGACCGGGGGCGACCCGTCGCCGGCGCGGGTCGCCTGCAGCGCGAGAGCCTGGAGGCTCGACACGCCCGCCAGCTCGATGTCAAGCGATTGCGCCAGACCGCGCGCGGTCGCCGCCCCCACGCGCAGTCCCGTGAAGCGTCCCGGCCCAAGGCCGACGGCCACGCGGTCGAGGTCGGTCCAGCGCGTGCCCGCGCGCGCCAGAAGCTCAGCCGCCATCGCCAGCAGGCGCGTTGCGTGCCCAGGATGGGCCCCCGCCGGAGGATCGTCACGGTCCTCGAGCATCTCGCCGCCACGCAGGAGCAGCGCCACCGCGGTCGCGTGGGTCGCGGTGTCGAAGCCGAGCACGATCATGGCTCGCTCACCTCGATGCGTCTGCGGTCCCCGCCCGCGTGCGCGAGGGCGACCGTGAGCCGGGGTGACGACAGCTCGGCCTCGCCGTCCTGCGGCCACTCCACGAACGCGATGCGACCGGGGCCGACGTAGTCCTGCAACAGGCCGGGGTCCTCCC
>DASZFR010000254.1:0-4699 GCA_035939635.1 Solirubrobacteraceae bacterium | reverse complement strand
GACCATCTACGTGGTGGGCGGCTACACCGAGGTGGTCCCGTTGCGCACGATCGTCGCGTACTCGCCCACCGGCGGGACGCGCGTGGCCGGCATGCTGCCCGTGCCGCTGCGCTACGCCGCCGCAGCCGCGGTGGGCGGCCGCCTGCTGATCGCCGGGGGAACCTCAGGCGAATCCGCGCAGCGGTCGATCCTCGAGTTTGACCCGCAGAGCGGCGCGGTGCGCCAGATCGGCACGCTGCCCCAACCGCTCACGCACGCCGCAGGCGCCGCGCTCGACGGGCGCTTTCTGGTGTTCGGCGGGCGCGGCTCAGAACGCACGAGCCAGACCACCGAAATTCTCGCGATCGACCCCGCCACCGGCGCGGCGAGCCCCGCCGGCAACCTGCCGCGCCCGTTGTCTGACCTCGGCGCCGCAACGGTAGGCAACCAGGTCATGCTGGTCGGCGGCCGCGACGCCGGTGGCGTGGTGAGTGACAAGATCCTCACCTACGCGCCGGGCGGATGAGCTTCCCGCCCACCGCCACTCGGGCACGCAGGCCGGCACCGCTCGTTGCAGCGGCGGCGCTCGCGTCCGCGCTCGCGCTCGCGCTCGGCGCGTGCGGCTCCAGTCGTGGCTCACACGGCGCGCGCGTCGCTTCGGCGCAGGCAGCAGATGCCACGCAAACGGTTGTCGGGCGCGTCCCGCCGCTGCTTGACCCGCACAACGTCTACGCGGCGGCCGGACCGGGCATGCTTGCGCCGGCGGTGCGCGCAGATCCCGCGCTGGTGTACGTGCCCAACAGCCAGTCCAACACCGTGGACGTGATCTCGCAGCGCACCTTTCGCGTGGTCGCGCACTTCGCCGTGGGGGCGCTGCCCCAGCACGTGACGCCCTCGTGGGACCTGCGCACGCTGTACGTGACCAACGACGAAGGCAACAGCCTCACGCCGATCGACCCGCGCACTGCCCGCCCGGGCCGCCCGATCCCGGTGCTCGACCCGTACAACATGTACTTCACGCCCGACGGTCGCTATGCGATCGTGGTGGCCGAGGCGCGGCGCGAGCTCGACTTCCGCGACGCGCACACGATGGTCCTGCGCCACGCGCTGTTCACACCGCAGTGCGGGGGCGTGGACCATATGGACTACACCTCCGACGGGCGCTACGCCCTGGTGTCATGCGAGTTCGCTGGGCGCATGATCGTCGTGGAACTGGCCACCCAGCGCGTCGTCAAGACCATCGAACTCGCGCCGGGCGCTATGCCCCAAGACGTGAAGCTCGCGCCCGACGGCAGCGTGTTCTACGTCGCCGACATGGCCAACAACGGCGTGTGGGTGATCGACGCGCACACGATGAGCGTGATCGAAATGGTGCTCACCGGTGCGGGCGCGCACGGCCTGTACCCGAGCCGCGATGCGCGCGTGCTGTACGTGTCAAACCGCGGCGAGGGCTCGATCAGCGTGATCTCCTTCGCCACGCGGCGGCCGATTGCCAAGTGGTGGCTTCCGGGCGGTGGCTCCCCCGACATGGGCGGCGTGTCGGCCGACGGCAAGGTGTTGTGGCTGTCGGGCCGCTACAACGCGGAGGTGTACGCGATCTCGACCTCCACCGGACGGCTGCTGCACCGCATCCCGGTGGGCGAAGGACCGCACGGCCTGTGCGTGTGGCCCCAGCCCGGGCGCTATTCGATCGGGCACACCGGCATCACGCGCTAGGCGCGGCTCGAGGCCGTGACGGTGTCGCCCGGCTGCAATTGCGCCGCAGGCTAGGCGCGGCTTGACGTCGTGACCGTGTCGCCAGGCTGCAATCGCGCCCGGTCGCCGGCGCGCGCGGGCGCAGCGACGAACCGCGGAAGCACGAGGCGGATGCAGGCGCCGCCTGCGGGCGAGGTCTGCGCCGTCACGCTGCCGCCGTGCGCGTCGACGATCGCGCGCACGATCGCAAGACCCAACCCGGCGCCGCCGGAGGCGCGATCGCGCGCGGCGTCGACGCGGTTGAAGCGGTCGAACACGCGCTCGCGATCGGCCGGCGGGATCCCGGGTCCGTCGTCTTCGACGAGGAAGGCGATCTCGCCGAGTGCCGTCGACTCGGCGCGCAGGCGCACGAGCCCGGACCCCTCGACGGTGTGCGCTATGGCGTTGGCGAGCAGGTTGCGAAGCGCCTGCGCGAGACGGTCGGGGTCCGCCGCCAACACGCCGTCGGGTACATCGCCCAGCTCGAAGTCGCGGTCGGCGAGCAGAGTCACACCCGCCCAGAGCTCCTCGACGTAGCGCGGCAGCGCTATGGCCTCGACGCGCAGGAACTGCGTCTGCTCGCTCTTGGCCAGGAGCAGTAGGTCGTCGATCAGGCGGCTGATCCGCCCGATCTCGCCCTGCACGAGTCGCTCCACGCGACGCACCTCCTCGCCCGATGGATCGCGCTGGGCGGCGAGCACTTCGAGCTGCCCGCGGATGATCGTCAGCGGCGTGCGCAGCTCGTGCGAGGCGTCGGCCACGAACGCGCGCTGTCCGGCGAACGCGTCGGTGAGACGGTCGAGCATGTGGTCGAAGGCCTCGGCCAGCACGCGCACCTCGCCGGCGCGCGCGCCGGTGTCGCCGATGCGCGGGTGCAGGTCGCCGGCGTCGACCGCCGCCGCCACCGAAGCCATCCGCCGCAGCGGTCGCGACACGCGCGTTCCGATCAGATACGCGGCGAGCAGGCCCGCAACGAGCGCGAGGGCGCCGCCGAGGATAAACGCGCTCGCCACGCTGCCCTGGGCGTGCGCGACGGGAGCCAGCGCCTGCGCCACGCCGATCGTCACACCGCCCACGCCGGGCACGCTCACCACCTCCTTGAGCAGCCTCAGGTCGCGCAGCTCCGGCGCCGGCAGCGTCGAGTAGCCTCTCCCCGCCGCGATCACCCGGCGCCCCAGCGCCTGCTCGCGCAGTCGCTGGGCGGGGCTGTCGTCGACGTCCCGCGCCGCGTCCGAGAAGAGCTCCCGGCGGTTACTCGAGGTGCCTACGCCGGGAACGGTCGCGAACAGAAGCGTCGAGCTCGCGCTGAACGGCTGGCTGTCGATGTAGTGCGACGCCGCATTGGCGACCTGCTGAGGTGTGCGGGCGCGCGCCTCGTCGAGGTTGTGCGTCAGCGAGGCGGCTTGCGCCGACAGCGCGCGGTCGACCTGTCCGCGCAGCTGGCTGCCCGTGCTGCGGTACACGGCGGCGAACGTCACGCCCGTGCACGCGAGCACCACCACCGCCACCCATCCCGCCAGGCGCCAGCGGAGTCCGATGTGCGCCAGCCGCTCGCGCGCGCCGTTCATCCCTCGTCCTTCGCCCCCAGCCGGTACCCGACCGAGCGCACGGTGAAGATCGGTGTCGAGCCGTCCGCGCGGGCGAGCTTGCGACGCAGGTAACCGATGTACACGTCCACGACGTTGGTTTCGGGGTCGTGCGAGTAGCCCCACACCGCGCTAAGGATCTGCTCGCGCGTGAGCACCTGGCCGTGGTGGCGCAGCAGGAACACCAGCAGCTCGAATTCGGTTGTGGACAGCAGCACGTGCTCGCCGTCGCGCCGCACCTCGCGCGTGAGCAGGTCCACGTCGAGCCCCGAGCCGCTCAGCGTGGTCACGGACGCCTGCGCGATCACGCGAAGCTGCGCGCGCACGCGCGCGACCAGCTCGGCCATCGAGAATGGCTTGACGAGGTAGTCCACCGCGCCCGCGTCGAGTCCGGCGACACGGTCCTCGATCTCTCCCCGAGCTGTCAGCACGATCACCGGCAGCGCCGGGCGCGCGCGTTGCAGCGAGGCGAGGATCTGCAGTCCGCTGCGGCCGGGCAGCATCAAATCGAGGATCACCACGTCAAACCCGCCGGCAACCGCCAGCCTCTCCCCCTCGCGGCCGTCGACGGCGGTCTCGACCGCAAAGCCCTCCGCCTCCATGCCCCGCCGCACGAAGTCGACGATGCCCGGCTCGTCCTCGATCACCAGCGCGCGAGCCGGCGCGCCCGAGGGCTTTGTCGCGTTCCCCGCGCGGTCGCCGGGGGTCGCGGCGCCGTTTTGCTCGTGGCCGGCGAGGGCTTGCATGCTTCAAGGATATGCACGCCCTGTGCTGGGATTTTCCAGCCCGCGTCCATCCATGAAGTTTCTAACGAAGCGGTTATCGCGTGCTTAGACGCCCGTCACATACTCGCATCCAGAGGTTTCCCCGAACCGCCCCAAGACGTCAAGCGTTCATGCGCCAATTCACCAGCGATAGCCGCGACGCTGCGATGCGCCGTCTGTCACGCGCCAACCGCTGGTTGATCGCGGGCAGCGTGGCGCTCACAGGCGTACTCGCGGACGTGGCGGCGAACGCGTTCCCCGGCAAGACGCTGCACAAGACCACGCGCGGCTCGCGAACGCCAACCGCCGATCACACCGACTCGAGCTCGACACCCGCCACGCCGGGGCCGGTGCGGCCACCGTCCAAACCGCCGGAAAGCGCTTCGCAAGGCAATTCCGGCGAAAGCCAGAACGCCCCCGCCACCGGCGAAGGCGCTTCAGGCCAGGCGCCGCAGTCAGCAGAAACGCAGCCGCCTCAGGAAGCCGCCCCCTCCGGTGAAGCAGCCCAAAGCCAGCAGCAGGCGCCCGCGCACGAAAGCGAAGCGCCGGTCGTGTCGGGAGGCTCGTGAGGTGGCGCCGGCGCGGCGGCCTGTGCTAGACGGCTCCGCCACCGCGAGCTGGCAGGCGCTGGGCACG
>DASZFR010000253.1:0-3370 GCA_035939635.1 Solirubrobacteraceae bacterium | reverse complement strand
GAGAAGATCCGCGAGTACGCGCGCGCGATCGGCGAGACAAACCCCATCTATCTGGACGTCGACGCCGCCCGCGCGGGCGGGTACGCAGATGTGGTCGCGCCGCCGATGTTCGCCGTCGTCTACAGCGCGCCGTCGGTCGGGCCGCTGATCTTCGACCCCGACATCGAGATCAACTTCGCGATGATGGTCCACGGGGGGCAGGAATTCGAGTGGGGCTCGCCGGTGGTCGCCGGAGACGAGGTCACCACCATCGCGCGCGTGAAGGACATCTCCGAACGCGATGGGCGCGGCTACTACGTGTTCGAGACCACGTCCACCAACCAGCGCGGCGAGCAGGTCTGCCGCGGCACCTGGACCAACATCGTCAGAGGGGTGTGAGATGGGCGATCTGGCTGTCGGCGCCGCGATCCCGGAGCTGCGCGTCACCGCCGACAAGTACCTCACCGTCAGATACGCGGGCGCCTCGGGCGACTTCAACCCGATCCACATAGACGAGGAGTTCGCCAAAGCCGTCGGGCTGCCCGGTCGCATCCTGCACGGTCTGTGGACGATGGCTCAGGTTGCGCGTGCGCTCACCGACGCCGCCGGCGGGCCGGAGAGCCTCAAGCGCCTCTCGGTGCAGTTCCGCGGCATGGGCCTGCCCGAGCAGGAGGTGGTCGTCACCGGCACGGTCCGCGAGACCGTCGACGGGCGCGTGATCGTCGATACCGTCGCCGAGCAGGCCGGCAGCCAGATCATTCGCAACGCCGAGGCGGAGCTCGTAGCGAGCAGCTGAGAGCCTGCACGGGCGGCGCCAAGCGCGCTCCTACAATTCGCAGCATGCTCACCGCCAGGCAGGAGCAAATCCTGCGCAGCGTCGTCGACGATTATCTGCGCACCGGCCAGCCGGTCGCCTCCAAGACGATCGCGACCGATCCGCAGCTCGAATGCGGACCGTCGACCGTGCGCAACGAACTTGCGCTGCTCGAGGAGCTCGGCCTGCTCACCCACACCCACGTGTCCTCCGGGCGCGTTCCCACCGACGCCGGCCACCGCTACGTCGTCGACCGCCTGCTCACCTCGGGGCAGGCAAGCAAGCGTGCCACCGGCCTGGAGCTCTCGCTCATGCGCCGCGAGATCGAGGAGGCGATGCGCGTCACCACCGAGACGCTCTCGCAGGTCACCAACCTGCTCGCGGTGGTCTCCGCGCCATCGCTCAACACGGCCACCATCCGCCACATCGAGGTGCTCGCGCTGCAGCCGCAGGTGGTGATGGTCGTCGTCATCACATCCACCGGCGGCGTGTCGAAGGTGGTGTGCACGTTCGAGCGCGCGCTCGACTCCGGCCTTGTGGCCTGGGCGGGGGAGTACCTGCGCGAGCAGCTCGTCGGGATGGGCCTTGGCGCGCGCATGCTGCACCAGCGCCTGGCCGAGCCAGGGCTCTCCGACGTCGAGCAGGCGTTTGTCCAGCGCCTGGTGTCCGCGTTTGACGACCTCGCCTCAGACGCCGATGATGAGCTGTACGTCGACGGCACCGCAAAGCTTTTCTCCGCGGCGCATATCGAGGACGGCGCGCAACTCGACGGGCTGGTCAGCCTGCTCGAGCGCCGCGTGGTGCTGCTGCGCGTGCTGCGCACCGCTCTCAGCGCACCGGGTGTCTACGTTCGCATCGGGCACGAGAACCAAGTGCCCGCGCTGCGCTCGCTCGCGCTCGTGGCCAGCGGGTACGGCGTCGCCCAGCGCAAGCTTGGAGCCGTGTCGCTGATCGGGCCTGTGCGCATGGACTACGCCGCGGCGATCGCCACCGTGCGCGAGGCCGCACACGAGTTGTCGCGCTTTGTCGAGAACGCCTATGCCGAGAACTAGCAGTACCAGCCGCATGAAGCGCGACGCCTATGAGGTGCTCGGGATCGGCCGCGATGCCTCTGAGCAGGAGGTCAAGAAGGCATTTCGCGCGCTCGCGCGCGAGCTTCACCCGGACGTCAACGCCCACGATCCCGCAGCCGAGGAGAAGTTCAAGGAGGCAGCGGAGGCATACGAGATCCTGTCTGACTCCGAGCGACGCGCGGTCTATGACCGCTACGGCCACGAGGGGCTCTCGTCGGGCGGCTTCGCGCCCAACTTCGACAGCTTCTCCACGATCGGAGACCTGTTCGAGGCGTTCTTCGGCGGCGGCGCGTTTGGCGCGCGCTCCGGACCGGCGATGGGCGAAGACCAAGCGGTGGCGGTCGAGATCACGCTGCGCGACGCAGCGCGCGGCACGCGTGCGGATGTGTCGTTCGAGGCAGTCGAGCGGTGCGAGCACTGCCGCGGCAATGGCGCCGAGCCCGGCACTCCGATCGAGAGCTGCTCGCGTTGCGGCGGCAGCGGCCAGCTGCAGGCGGTCACGCGCACCCCGTTCGGCCAGATGGTGCGGCGGATGCCGTGCGACGTCTGTCGCGGCGACGGCCGCGTGGCCAAGGACCCTTGCCACGAGTGCCGAGGCGCTGGGCGTAAGGTCCAGACGCGCGAGCTCGAGGTGGAGATTCCCGCGGGGATCGATGATGGCCAACGGATCCGCGTCTCCGGGCAGGCGCACGCCGGCGACCCGGGCGCGCCGGCCGGCGATCTCTACGTGGTGGTGCGCGTGCAGCCAGATCAGCGCTTCCTACGTGAAGGCGACGATTTGATAACCGCGCTGGACGTGCCCGCGCCGGTGGCCGCGCTCGGCGGCTCGCTCGAGGTGCCCACGCTCGAGGGCAGCACCGAGGTCGACCTGCCCGCCGGCACGCAGCCCGGCGAGGTGCTCACCGTTCGCGGCGAGGGCATGCCCGCCCTGCGCCGCGGCCGCAAAGGCAACCTGCGCGTGGTCGTCAACGTTGTTATTCCCCGCCGCCTCAGCGACGAGCAGCGCGAGCTCCTGCAACAGTTCAACGACTCGCTCGCAGAGGACAACCTGCGCTCGCACGAGTCGCTGCTGGACAAGCTGCGTCGTGCGCTCGCCGGACACTCTGGGTGATCCGCCTCGCAGTGCGGGTGCGGCGCGAGCACGCCGAGCTCGTGCTGGCGCAGCTGCTCGAGCTCGCGCCCACCGGGGTCGAAGAGGTGGGCCAGGGCGATAGCGTCGAATACGCCGTCTACGGCGCCCCGGGAGAGGTGCCCAGCCTCCCGGCGCTTCACGCGGCGGCGGGCGACGCGCTCGTGCAGGTGGCAACGCGCGAGATCCCCGACGACTGGGGCGTGCGCTGGAAGCTTTTTCACAAGCCGGTTGTCGTGTCTGCGCCAGCCTCGCAACCTCCTGGCGCGCAGGCGGTTCCCACGCTGGTAGTGCGGCCCCCGTGGGAGGAGCCCGTTCTTGGCGTCGGGGACGGCGTCGATGGGGTCTGCGCCGCGGGCGGGGCGCGCACGCAGG
>DASZFR010000252.1:0-17247 GCA_035939635.1 Solirubrobacteraceae bacterium | reverse complement strand
GTCATCACGCTGCAGTTCCTCGACCCGCACAATCTGAAGAACGTCGTGTTCGGCTACAGCGTCCCTTATCCGCGCCTCAAGAAGGTAGGCACTCCCGTTCGGCTGTAGCAGTTCCGCCGGCCGCGGCGCGAGCCACGTGGGGCTATGCCGATCGCGAGGCCGCTCTGGATGCGGTGGCAGCCCGTGGAGAGTGACGGAGGGGGATGACCCGCTTGCGAAGGCGCGCCGCGCTCCCGACTGCACGCAATCTTGCGCGCTGAAAGAAGGATTGCGTGCGCTAATCGCGACGCCGCGCCCGGCCGACATTGGAGGTATTCGCCTGCCGGCGCTGATCTCAACTGCTGCCGTCGCGGTCCTGGCCGGCCCGGTCACGGCCGCCAGCGCGTTCGTGCACATGGTCGAACCCGGGGAGTCGCTGTCCTCCGTCGCGGTCGCCGACGGCCTGAGCGTCGAACAGCTCGCCGCAGCCAACGGCCTGCCGCCGGAAGCCTCGTTGCTCGCCGGCACGTCGCTCGTGATTCCGCCGCAGGAAGCGGGCGCCGCGGGATCTGGCGGCGAAGGCGAAGCAGCGCAGTCACCAGCGCAGACGTCCGAAACTGGCGAAGCGCGCAGCAGCGCATCGGGTGGCGGCTCCTACGTCGTGCAGCCGGGCGACACGCTGTCTGGGATCGCGCAACGCGCCGGCATGAGCGTGGAAGCGCTCGCCGCCGCAAACGGCCTCGAAGTCGAAGCCCCGCTTCTGTCGGGCACGGTGCTGCGGCTTTCGTCGAGCGGCTCGGGCGAAGGTTCGCTTGGCAGCGTCGCCGGCGCGCAGCCCGAAGGCGCCGAGGCCACCGGCTCGCAAAACACGCCGCCGTATCCCACCGAAGAAACCATCGCCCCCTCAGAAGTCGGCGCGATCGCCGAAGAAAACGGCGTCTCCGCGTCGCTCGCGGAGGCCGTCGCCGACGAGGAGAGCGGCTTCAACAACGGCCTTACCTCGAGCGCGGACGCGCGCGGTGTGATGCAGATCCTCCCGGGCACGTGGAGCTGGATCGGCGAAAGCCTCACGTCGTCTCCGCTCGATCCCGCCTCGGCGACATCCAACGTGCGCGGCGGCGTGCTGATGCTGCACTCGCTGCTCGAATCCAGCGGCGGCAACCCCGAACTCGCCGTCGCCGGCTACTACCAGGGACTGCCGTCGGTGCTCGAAGAAGGCGAGCTGCCCGAAACGGAACAGTACGTCGCCGAAGTCATGGCGCTCCGTCGCAATCGCTACGGGGGCGAATAGCGCCGCGGCGCGCGCTCAGCGCCTGCTCAGTGGTCGGTCCACCAGTCGGACACCATCGTGCCGTCCCCGCCCTCGGGGCGGTCTGAGCCGACCACGATCAGCTCGAGGCCGTCGGGACCGGCCTCGAAGGCGCGCACAACGCGCGGGGCGACGCGCACGACGTCCCAGCGCTTGAGTTCGCGCACCTCGTCGTCGAGCTTCACCTTGCCCGAGCCGTTCACGACCACGTAGGCCTCCTCCTGCTCTTTGTGGCTGTGGCCGGTCGTGGAGTGGTAGCCCGGCTCGTAGCGGAAGTAGCTCACACCCAGGTGCTCTGAGTCGAGGTGCGAGCGCCCGAAGCGCGCGTCGATCTGAGAGCTGCGGCTCGCCGCCACGTTCTCCAGCTCCATCAGGTTCGCGATCGTGAAGTCGCTCATCTGCAGCGCAGTGTATGAGCTTGATTCGCTCGAGGCACCCGCACACAATGCGAGACCTACAGCGTCGACCGCGCCGCGATCGCTCGTGGCCGGCGCGCAGCGCGCCCGCGCGCCTGCCAGCTGGGCGCCGGCCTAGCTGTTCGCGACGCGATTCGTGCGCAACTTCTCACGCGCCGTGGTGCTTGAGGTTAGGATCGCGCCCGACGCTCGCCCGCTTGAGCCCCCTCCCGGTGTACCGATGAACAAGCGCCTCGCCGCCGCAACGCCTGCCGCCCTGCTCGCCTGCGCCGCTGCCGTCGCGGCAGCGCCCTCGAGCGCCGCCGCCGCGGGCGTGGTGATCTCGCCGCTGCCCGGCACGCTCACCGCGACGCCGCAAACGCAGATCAGCTTCCTCGGCGCCAGCGCTTCGTCGCTCAGCGGCATCTACGTCGCAGGGTCCTCCAGCGGGCGCCACCGCGGCCGGCTGCGCTCCTACGCCTCGACCACCGGCACGAGCTTTCTGCCGAGCACGCCGTTCGCCCCCGGCGAGCGCGTCACGGTGCGCGCGAAATGGCACTACGCCAAAGGCAAGACAAGCACCCTCTCGGACTCCTTCACCGTGGCCACGCCCGCGGCGATCCCGCTTGTCGAGTTCACCGCGGCTCCCGGCAAGCCGTCCGAATCGCAGAGCTTTATCTCTGAGCCCGCGTTGCACCCGCCCTTCATCACCGTGTCGCACGCGGCGAGCGCCGTCAGCGCGCCCGGCTACCTGTTCGCGTCGCCTTTCCTTGGCCCGGGGCAGTACGGGCCGATGATGTTCGACAACAACGGCAGCCTCGTGTGGTTCCGACCGTTGCCCGCGGGCGAAGACGCCGCCGACTTTCGCACGCAGACCTATCAGGGCAAAACCGTGCTCACGTGGTGGCAGGGCAAGACGTTCAACCTCGGCTTCGGCCAGGGCGTGGACATCGTCGCCGACTCCAACTACAGGACCCTGGCCGAGATCAAGGCCGGCAACGGCCTGGGCGCCGACGAGCACGAGTTCCTGCTCAGCTCGCACGGAAGCGCGTTCGTGCTCGCCTACAACCCGGTGCAGACCAGCCTCGCCAGCGCGGGCGGTCCCGCCAGCGGCATAGCGCTCGACGGCGTCATCCAGGAAATCGACGTGCGCACCGGGCTTGTGATGTGGGAATGGCACAGCCTCGGGCACGTCGACGTGTCGGAGTCCTACTCCAAGCCGCCCACCACTCCCACGGGCGTCTTCGACTACTTCCACATCAACTCGCTGGATGTCGACAGGCACGGCAACGTGCTCATCTCCGCGCGCAACACCTGGACGCTGTACGACATCAACGCGCGCAACGGAGCGATCACCTGGCGTCTCGGCGGCAAGAAGTCCACGTTCATGCTCGGCGCGGGTGTCCCCTTCGCCTACCAGCACAACGCGCTGTGGCTGCCCAACGGCGAGGTCAGCCTGTTCGACGACGAGGGCGCGCCGCCGGTCAAACCGCCGTCGCGCGGCGAGATCGTCAAGCTCGACACCAAAGCCAAGACCGCCACGCTGGTCGCGCAGTTCGTCCACGCGCCCACGGGCCTCGTCGCCGGGAGCCAGGGCAACGTGCAGGCGCTGCCCGGGGGGCGCTACATGGTCGGCTGGGGCGGGTTGCCCAACTTCACCGAATTCAACAGCGCCGGCGAAGTCATCTTCGACGCGCAGCTGCCGAGCGTCGTGCCGATGGGCGAGTTCAGCTACCGCGTCTACCGCGAGGTGTGGAGCGGCCAGCCAAGCGAACCGCCGGCCGCCGCCGCGCGCACCGGCGGCGGCGCCACCGCGGTGTACGCCAGCTGGAACGGCGCCACCAACGTCGCTTCCTGGCAGCTGCTCACAGGCTCGAGCGCTGCGCACATGAGCGTCTCCTCGGTCACACCCAGGAGCGGCTTCCAGACCATCGTCCCCGCGCCTGCCGCGGCGCTGTATCAGGTGCGCGCCTTGTCGGCCTCGGGGAGCGTGCTGGGCACCTCGGCGCCGGTCGCAGCGACGGCCGGGTAGCGCTTGGCGTCATACGCGGCGGCGCGGACCAGTCGCGCCGCCGCGGACCTCGGGCACGATCGCGCAGACGGCCTGCGAAGCGTCGCCCACCGCCTGCCGCCGGCACCAGACGTGGCGCCGGTTGACCGCCCGGCCGGGCGTGAGTACCGTTTGCTACGATTTGATGTCAACTGGAGTTTTCAACGGAGAGGGATGAAGACAAGTGGCATCGCGCGCTGTCCGATCTAGTCCTCTGGGCGAGGACTCGCGGGATCTGAAGAACGGACCCGCCATCAGCCAAGATGGCCGGTCCGAAGACGGCCCGCCCGAGCGCTACCGGCGACTGCCCACCGGGGCGCACGGCTTGCCGCGCGAGGAGGTCGAACGCGACCAGCGCGAGCGCCTGCAGCGCGCGATGACCGAGCTGATCGTCGAACGCGGCTACCAGGGCGTGCGCATCCTCGATCTCACGCAGCTCGCCCACGTTTCGCGACCGACCTTCTACGAGCTCTACGCCGACAAGGAAGAGCTGCTGCTCGCCGCCTACGACGAGATCGCGCGGCGCACCGCGCAAGCCGCGGTCGCAGCGATCGATTTCGACGCCCCGCTGGAGGAGCGAATGCGCGCGGGAATGCGCGCGTTCGCCGACGTCGCCGCGGCCGAGCCGCACGCCATGTCGCTGTTCCTGCTCGGCGCGTTCGGCGCGGGAGCAAAGGCGCTTGCGCGCCGCAAAGAGACCATCAGGGCGCTCGAGAAGGCGCTGATGTCGAGCCGCACCAGCGGCTCCGACAAGGTCGCGCCCGAGCTCACGGTCAAAATCGTGCTCGGCGGAATCCGCGAGGTAGCGGTGGCCCGCCTGCACCACGGCACCACCGCGGAACTGCGCAAGATCGCAGACGAACTCACCGATTGGATCGCGTGGTTTGCCCCCACGCTTCCGCCCGGGCTCGAGGGCGATCCGCCCGGGCCGCGCGAGGGCGACGAGGCGACCAAAGACTTCTCTTCGGAGCGCTCGCGGCGCGCCCAGGTGCGGCTGCCGAGCGGGCGTCACGACCTTTCGCGCGAGGAGGTCGCCGCCAGCCAGCGCGAACGCATCCTCGACGCGACCGCGGAAATCGTGGCCGAGAAGGGGCTCGCCTCGCTCACCATTCCCGAGATCGCATCGCGCGCGAACGTCTCGCACGAGACCTTCTACGAAATGTTTCACACCAAGATGGAGGCGTTTCTGGGCGCACAAAAATTCGGCTTCGAAGGCGCCCTCGGAGGCGGTGTCGAAGCGTGGGAGGCGCAGATGCCCGACTGGCCGCGCGCGATCGACGCGGGCGTGCGCGGGGTGATCGGCTACCTCGTGACCGAGCCCGCGTACGCGCGGCTTGTGTTCGTGGATGCGTTCGGTGCAAGCCCCGAGACGATCGCGCTGCGCGATCAGCTCATGCGCGCGTACGCCGAACGCTTCCTGCCCGGCTACGACTACGCACCCGACGGCGCGAAGGTCCCGGCGATCGCCGCCGAGGCCGTCGTCGGCGGCTGCTGGCAGGTGATCCACCACTACATCGACAACGACCACCTCCACGAGCTGCCGGCAGCGGCGCCGCAGCTCGCGTACATGCTGATTACGCCGTTTGTCGGCGCAAAGCGCGCGGCGCAGATCGCGCTCAGCTCGCCTTGGATGGACGGCTCGGCCCCCCCGCGCGCGCCGGTTGGCTCAAGCGCGCAGGCGACCGCCTGACGCCGTCTTCGTGCCGGCTCGGCGTTCGCGCCGCTGCGCGCGATGTGCTGGGGTAGGTGTGGCGCGCTTGCTGGTCGTGGCCGACGTGCGCGTGCCTCGGCAGTATGGAATTTCACGAATTCATGGCGCAGCTGCACGAGCGGCTGGCGCCTGACACCTACCTCGAGATCGGCGTGCGCCACGGCGAAAGCCTTGCGCTCGCCAAGTGCGTGAGCGTAGGCATCGACCCTGCGTTTGACCTCACGCTGCAGCTGGCGCCCTCGGCGTCGCTGTTCGAGCAGACCAGCGACGAGTACTTCCGGCGCGCCGAGCCGCTCGCGCCCTTCGAGGGACAGCCCATCACGCTGGCGTTGATCGACGGCATGCACCTCGTGGAGTACGTGCTGCGCGACTTCATCAACGTCGAGCGTCGCACGCGCTGGAGCAGCGTGGTGGTGATCGACGACGTCCTGCCACGCCGCTCTGTCGAAGCCGCGCGCGAGCGTAAAACCCGCTTCTGGACCGGCGACGTGTACAAGATCGTTCGCATACTCGAGCGCCGCCGGCCCGACCTGGTGTGCATCAAGGTCGACACCGAGCCCACCGGCGTGCTCGTGATCCTCGGCCTTGACCCGCACAACACGGTGCTCGACGAACGCTTCGAGAAGATCGCGTCGCGCGCGATCAAGGCCAACAGGCGCGGCGTTCCCGCAAGCGTGCTCAAACGCAAGGGCGCGCTCTCACCCGAGGCAATCCTCGCGGCTGGGTTCTGGTCGTTGCTGCGCGACAGCTCGGCGCGCGAGCTGCCGCGCGAGCAGGGCCTCGCGCAGCTGCACGAGCGGCTGCAGGGCGACGCCGTGCCCCGCTGACCGAGGGGGCGACGCGACGCGCGCGCAAAGTGCGCTATAAGCTCCCGCCCACTTTCGGACTGCATGGGGGTTCCGCCCGGGGGCGGTTTCACGCTAAGGAATGCACGCCAAGGAATGGTTACGCGATGTTTCGAGGGTTGATGCGCTCTGCGGGTCTGGTAGTCACGTTCGCGCCGGAGTGCGCGATCGCCTCCGCCCCGAACGCATGCGAACGGACACGCGCGCCGAACACCACGCGGGTGGTGGCGCTGACTTAACGGGACCAGTGCGCGGGAGGACGAGGGCAGGGCGCGGCGGCGCGGAGGGAAGACCGCCGCGCCCCGCCTCGCCCGGCGCGGTCAGCCGCCGCGCGTAGGAACGCGCGGGTCACGGCTCGCGCAGCACGTAGCCCACGCCGCGCACGGTGTGGATCAACGGCCGCGCGCCCGCCCGCTCGAGCTTTCGGCGCAGGTAGCCGACGTAGACGCGCAGCGCGTTGGAAGCCGCGCCGAAGTCATAGCCCCACACGCGGTCATAGATCAGGGTGTGCGTCAGCACGCGGCGCGGGTTGCGAAGCAACACCTCGAGCAGCTGGTACTCGGTGCGCGTGAGCCCCGCGAACTGGTCGCCGACCGCCGCGCCATGGCGCTCCGGGTCCAGGCGGATCTCTGCGAAGGACAGCTCCTCGCCGTCGGCCCCCGGGCTGGAGCGCCGCAGCAGCGCGCGGATGCGCGCCTTGAGCTCGTCCAGGTCACACGGCTTGACCACGTAGTCGTCGGCGCCCGCGTCCAGGCCCGCGACGCGGTCGCTCACCGCGTCGCGCCCGGTCAGCATGAGCACGGGTACGCGAGTGCCGAGCATGCGCACGCGCCGGCACACCTCCAGCCCGTCCATGTCGGGCATACCGACGTCGAGCAGCATCGCCTCGGGTGGTGCCTGCGCGACCAGCTCGAGCGCGTGCGCACCGGTGTCGGCCGTCTGTACCTGATAGCCGGCCAGCGTCAATGCGGTGCGCAGCGCGTCGCGCACGGCATCGTCGTCATCGACGACCAGTACTCGCATCGCCTCGGTTGCCGCGCGGTAGCGGGCGCGCCTCGCGCGCCCACGCACAGAGCCAAAGGTCGCTCTCAGTCGCGCACGTCGAGCACGACCTTGCCGGTCGCGCGGCGCTCGCCGAGCAGCTTGAGCGCGCCGGCCGCGTCCTCGAGCGCAAAGCGCGCGCCCACGATCGGTCGCACCACGCCCTCATCGACCATGCTGGCGATCGCGGCGCCGATCTCGAGGTTGAGCTGCGGCTTGCTCATCACGTACGCGCCCCACCCCGCGCCCACGATCTCCGTGTTCGAGAGCAGCAGACGGTTCACGCGCACCTCGGGGATCGAGCCGCCGGTGAATCCCACCACGATCAAGCGCCCGCCCTCGCGCAGCGCGCGCAGGCTGTCGATGAAGCGGTCGCCGCCTACCGGGTCGAGCACCACGTCCACGCCGCCGTCGGAGCGGCTCTTGACCTCGTCCTTCCAGCCGTCGCCGACCAGCACGACCTCGTCGGCCCCCGCCTCCTCGGCCACCTTCGCCTTGGCCTGGTCTGACACCAGCGCGATCGTGCGCGCCCCCAGCCCGCGCGCCACCTGCAGCGACGCGGTCCCCACCCCGCCCGCCGCGCCGTGCACCAGCACCGTCTCGCCGGCTTTCAGGCGGCCGCGCATCGCCAGCGAGAAGTAAGCCGTGTGGTAGTTGAGGATCAGCGCCGCGCCCTGGGCGAAGTCCAGCTGCGGCGAGAGCGGATAGCTGAAGAAGTCCGGCGCCACCGCCGTCTCGGCAAAGCCCCCCAGCCCACAGAAGCCCGCCACGCGGTCGCCCGCCTTGACCTGCGCCTGTACCGGGGCGCTGCGCACGATGCCCGCCACCTCGCTGCCCGGGATGAACGGAAGCGGCGGTTTGAGCTGGTATTCGCCACGCGTCTGCAACAGCTCCGGAAACGAAACCCCCGCCGCGTGCACCTCGATCACCACGCCCTCGCCGCCCGTGAGCATCGGCGACGGCGCCGGCTCCGGCGCGTCCACTAGCTCCAGCGCGCTGTCCGGACCGGACTCGTTGACGATCTGCACCGCGCGCATCGCGCGCATTATGTCTTGCGCGGGGCTCGTTTGCGCGCGGCTCGATCACGCTGTGCGAGCCGTCGTCGAACACGACCACACCGCCGTGGGGAAGCCAGCGGGGCGCCGCGTCGGGGCCGCTCAACAGCGCAACCTTCGCGTACGCCTCCGCGACCAGCGCGCTCGGCGCGAGCGCGGTGACCTGCACCACGCCGGTGAACGCCGGGCGTCCCGTCGCGGGGTCGAGCAAGTGGTGCGCGGGACGCCCGTCGCCGTCGAGCCAGCTTCGACGCCCGATACCGCTCGTCGCCACGCCGCCCTGCACCACCTCGAAGACGTGCAGGATGCTGGTGTCAAAAGGGCTCTGCACGTTGACCTGCCGCGCGGCGCGGCCCGCGCCGCCGATCGCGAGGTCACCCGCGCAGTTGATCGCAAAACTGTCGTGTGCGGCCAGCGCTTCGGCGAGCACGTCGGCGAACAGGCCCTTGGCCAGGCCGCCGGAGTCGAGCTTGACGCCGGGCGGGCGCGTCACGCTCGGTGCGCGCGCGTCCACGTCGATCTGGCGCCAGTGCGAGTCCCGGCGCGCAGCCGTGGGCGCTCGTCGCGGTGCGAGCGCGAGCGCGAGCTTCAAAGGCAACGGCCGGCGCAGGTCGCGCACGTAGCCGCTGTCCTCGATCTCCTCGAGCAGCGTGCCGTCGACCAGTCCGCCGGTGCACATGGCCGCGAGCACGACAGCCTCGGCAAGCCGCGCCATCAGCGGGCTCGCCGCTACCGTCCGCCGCGGGTCGGCGTTGAGCAGAGAGAGCTCGCTGTCGGGCAAAAAGCGCGAGAACTGGTTGTGCCACTCCTGCAGGCGAAGCTGCGCCAAATCGGCGGCGTCGGCGGCGCTCTGCTGCGAGCAGTCGCCTTGCACCAGCACCTCGCACGAGGAGCCGAAGCAGTCAAACGATCGCTTTGCCTCCATGCTCGAGCTCACGACTGCGAGGTTGTGACGGACGACGGACTGCTGCTGCTCGAGCTCGATTCGGAGCTTTTTTCGTTCGAGCTCGATTCGGAGCTCGATCCCGAGCTCCCTTCGCTCGAGCCGCTGGAGGAGGACGAGGAGCCGGTCGACGTTTCCGACCCGGACGACCTTTCCTGCGCCGAGGAGCCGGAGCCGGAGCCCGAGGAAGAGCCGGAGCCCGAGGACTGCGAGCTCGTCGACGCGGCGTTTTTGCCGGCCGTCGCTGCTTTGGACGCGCTGCTGCTGGTGCGAAGCGATGAGCTGGGGTTGGCGGCGGCTTTGCGTTTGGCCGCGGCGGCGAGCGCGGGGTCGTGGCCGGAGACTAGCTGGACGTAGATCACGAGAAACGTGCACACGAACAGCACGGCGGCGACTCCGGCCACGCCGCGGCGGATGCGCCGCGCGCGGGCGCGCATCGCGGCGAGGCGCTCTGTCGCCTGCTCGCGAGCGGCCGTGCGATCTGCACCGCGCGCCGCGGTTGCGCGCGGCTGTGCGGCGCGGTCGCTCATCGTACGCTCGCGGCGGCCGGTCGCGCCGGCGGCCGTGCCGCTTGTCGAGTGGCGGACCGCGCAGCAGTCGCGCGGTGCGCCGGCGCGAGGTGGCGGTAGACCAGCAGTGCCAGCGCGGGCGCCACGACGATCGCGACCATCGCCAAAAACCAAGCCTGGCCGGCGTCGGTGCCCTCGCCCAGCGCGTGCACCAGGCCGAGCAGCCACGCCAGCGCGGTGAAGCGGTGCAGCCGGCGCCACCGCGCCTGACCGATGCGCGCGCGAGCGTAGTAGGACACGCCGAGCACGAGCAAGCCCCAGAAGGCCACGATCCCGGCGCTGGTCCAGAACGTCTTGTAGCTGCCGACGAACGGCAGCGCCACGTCTGCGACGCTCGGTTTCACGTAGCTGTCGCCCAGCAGGCTGAGGCCGTGCACGAGCAGCAACCCGATCGTCGCCAGCGACAGCGCCTCGTGCGCCACGCGCAGATCGGCTACGCGACCTTTGAGCAGCCGCCCACCCATCAGCAGGCCGATGCACACCGACAGGCTGGACACCACGAGAGCCGCGATGCCCGCGGCGCGACTGGTGATCCAGAACATGTGCGGGCCCGCGCTGGTGGCGACCGCGAGTGCGTTGCCGATGACCATGCGCTAGATCAAAGCGCCGGATGCTCAGAGCAAGCTGAGAGAGCGCTGGGCAGTGGATGAGCCTTGCGCCGCGCCGGCGTCGACGGCATGCCGGCGTGAGATCCTGACCGCGTGACTGCGCGCTCTACCGCTGACGCGTGGGAGGCGCACGCCGAGGCGTGGTCGCGGTGGGCGCGCACCCCGGGCCACGACTTCCACTACGAACAGCTCAACCTGCCGCGGTTTCTCGAGCTGCTGCCCGCTCCGCGACTGCTGACCGTCGACGTCGCCTGCGGCGAGGGTCGCTTCGGGCGAGTTCTCGCCGACCTCGGCCATGCCGTGGTCGGTGTCGACAGCTCCCCCACGCTTGTGCGCCTCGCGCGCGCCGCGGGCGGGTATCGCGAAGTGCTGCACACCAGCGCCGACTCGATCGCGCTGCCCGACGGCGCCGCCGGCCTGGTCACCTCGTTTATGGCGCTGCACGACATGGACGATCTCGCCGGCGCGATCGGCGAGGCGGCGCGCCTGCTTGCAGCCGGCGGGCGCCTGTGCTTCGCCGTCCCACACCCGTTCGCGGAGATGGCGCGTGAGCGCCCTGGGATGGGCGGCTACTTCACACCCGAGCGGTACGTCGACGTGATCGAGAGGGCCGGCGTGAGCATGACGTTTGAGAGCTGGCGGCGCCCGTTGTCGGACTACACGTGCGCCCTCGAGCGTGCCGGCTTTTGGATCGAGGCACTGAGGGAGCCCGTCCCGAGTGAGACCGCGGTCGCCGCGACGCCGGCGCTGGCGAAGTGGCGCGAGCAACCGATGTTCCTGCACGTGCGCGCCCGATTGGGCTCGGCGCAGTAAGTGTCAATCGCGCGGCGCGACGACTCTCAAGCAACCGGCGCCTGCGCGGGCGCGGGCGCCGCCGCGGCGGGGAGGCGCACCGTGAAGAGCGCACCGCCGCCGTCGGCGTTGTGAGCGCTGATCTGGCCATGGTGGGCCTTGACGAGGCCGTCGACGATCGCGAGGCCCAGGCCCGCGCCGGCGCGGCCGCGCTCGCGGCCACCCTCGGCACGCCAGAAGCGCTCGAACAGCCGCTCCGCCGAGCCGCCCGGGAGACCCGGCCCGTGGTCGCGCACGGTCAGCACGACGCTGTCGCTGTCGCGCTGCACGCCCACCTCTATCGGGCTGTCCGCGGGTGTGTGCACAAGCGCGTTCCTGATCAGGTTGGCCAGCACCTGGCGCAGCTGGTGAGAGTCGCCGACGACGGTCGTATCGGGCGCCGCAGCGAGCGTGATCTCGCGGTCGGGCGCGGTCGCATGCGCGTCCTCCACGGCGTCCTGCGCGAGCGCCGCCAGCTCGACGCGCTGGTGCTCACGGGTCGGCGCCTCGTCCATCCGCGCGAGCGTGAGCAGATCGCTCACCAGCACGCCCATGCGCCGCGCCTCTGCTTCGATGCGCCGCATCGAGTGCTCGACGTCGGCGGGCTCGCGCGCCGCTCCCATGCGAAAGAGCTCGGCGTAGCCGCGGATCGCCGTCAGCGGTGTGCGCAGCTCGTGCGATGCGTCGGCCAGGAACTGGCGCAGGCGCTGCTGGCTTTGCTCGCGTTCGGAGAATGCCTGCTCGAGACGGTCGAGCATCGCGTTGAGCGCGAGCCCCAGTCGCCCGACCTCGGTGCGCTGCGTCGCCGGCTGGACGCGGTGGGAAAGATCGCCCGCAGCTATCTGATCGGCGGTGTGACCGATGCGATCGAGCGGACGCAGGCCCAGCCGCACGACGAAGAACGCGGTCAGCCCGAGCGCGAGCAGCACGCCGCCGATCACCAAGCCCTCCACGAGCAGTAGGCGGTTGAGCGTGTCGCTGACTTCGCGCAGCGGGATCGCGACCAGCGTCAGCCCGGTGTCCTCTGGGTCGCGCACCATGTAGGCGCGGTACTGCAAGCCCGAGGAGCCCACCGAGCCAACGGTGATCAGTTTGTACAGCGGTATGTGAGCCGGGAACCTCGGCGCCGGCGGCGCTGTCTGGCCGTAGCTGAATTCAAGCGGCTGTCCAATCACTTTGCCCGATGCTTCGCGACGCTCGCCGTACGTCCCCGGGGGCAGGTCGGGTCCGAGTCCGCCGCCGCCCGGGCCCCGGTTAAAGCCCCCGCCGCGGCCGCGGTTGCCGCCGCCGCCTCGACCGCCGAAGGGTTCGGTGCCGGCCGGCAGGTAGCCGCGCGCGTCCAGCGCCTGGGACATGGCCGGCGCGGCGCCCTTGACCTGCTGGTTGATGCGCCCCTCCAGGAAAGAGCGCTGGTCGGCGTAGGTCACCGCAGCGAGCGCGACCAGGCCGGCGGCGGACAGCACCAGCACGCTGACCAGCACGCGGGTGCGCAGCGAGGCCATCAGCTACGCGGCGCCTGCAGGGCGTAGCCAACGCCACGCACGGTGCGGATCAGCGACGGGCCGTACGCGTCGAGCTTCTTGCGCAGGTAGCTCACGTAGGTCTCGAGCACGCGCCCGTCGCCCCCGAAGTCGTAGTTCCACACGTGGTCGAGCAGCTGCGCGCGCGTGAGCACACGGCGGGGATTGAGCATCAGGTAGCGCAGCAGGCGGTATTCGGTGGCGGTCAGCTCGATCAGCTCGCCGCCGCGCATGACCTCGCGCGTGTCCTCGTCGAGTTCGAGGTCGGCGAACGTCAGACGCGACGATTCGGGCGCGGACCTGCCCGTGCGACGCAGGATCGCGCGCACCCTCGCGATCAGCTCCTCGAGGCTGAAGGGCTTTGTCATGTAGTCGTCGCCGCCCCCGCTTAGCCCGCGGATGTTGTCCTCGGTGGTGTCGCGCGCGGTGAGGAAGATAATCGGCACGTCGGCCCTCTGCGCCCCAAGCCGCTCGGCGACGTCAAACCCCTCCATGTCGGGCAGCATCACGTCGAGCACGATCAGATGCGGCTTGAACGTGCGCACGGCCGACAGTGCCTCGTGGCCGGTGCCCGCGGTCTCCACGTCGAAGTCCTGAAAGCGAAGCGCCATCGACACCACCTCGGCGATGTTGGGCTCGTCGTCTACCACCAGCACGCGCAGTGGCGCGCCGCCGTCAGCCTTCGTGTGATGTTGATTCATCGTCCACCTCGCAGCGCCGGGATACGACCAGCATCGCGCTACGCGCTTATGAGATTCCTACAGAAAGCTTGGAGTTTCCTGAGAAATCAGACGCGCACGGGGACAACGGGCATTCCGGGGATCTCGCTGCGCGCTATGAGCAGCGTGCCTCCGAGCTCGGGCTCCTCGAGGTTGTCCGCGGTGGTGACGAGCACGTCGCGCATGTCCGCTCCGCCAAAGCTGAGACTCGACACGAAGTTGGCCGGCAGCGACGTGATCTCATCGAGCGTGCCGTCGGGCAGGAAGCGCGCTACCGCGCCTGCCTCTCCCAGCGCCACCCACACCGCTCCGCGGGAGTCGACCGCGAGACCGTCGGGCGATCCTTCGGGTACACGGCAGAACTCGCGCGTGGCGCCGCCGCGCACGGCGATCGCGAGCACGACCTTCTGCGCGTAGTCGCTCACGTATGCCGTGCTGCCGTCAGGCGAGGCGCCGATTCCGTTGGGCCACACGATCTCTTCGCTCAGTACGTGCAGCTCTCCGTCCGCGTCCAAGCGCAGGAGCCGGCCAGGCCGCGGCTCCTCGCCGGCGAACGGCCGAAACCGCAGCTCGCCCGCGAGCAGCGCGCCGCCGGCGGTGGTGCCGACGTCGTTGTAGCCGCACGCTGCCTCGTCCGCGAGCAACACGCGTTGGCTTCCGTCTGACCGCAGGTGCAGCACGTTTGAGCCGCTGATCACCCAGCCACCCTCGGCGTGGGGCAAAACGCCGCCGATGCCTCGGCGCTTGGGCAGCAGCTCGCGCACCTCGCCGTCGGGCGAGCAGGCCCACAGCCCGCCTGCCAGCACGTCGCTGAAGACCATCTCGCCGCGAGCGTCCAGGCGCGGCCCCTCTAGCAGCGTGTGCGGGCGCCGCAGCACCGCCGCCACCGGTGCGACATCCGAGAGCGTCGTCACTGGCCAGACGCTACGGCACGCGGCGCCTCGCGGGGATCGCGGCCGGGCGCTGCGCGTCATCGCCCAGGCTTCTCTTTGGCTTTCTTTGCGAGTGCAAATACATCGTCTGGAGAATCCCGTCGCAAGGGCGCGCCCGCGGCAGGGGCGGGCTACGCTGCGCGTCCAGGCGACATGTTCGAGAACCCCTCACACGCCCGCGCCTCTCGCGCGCCGAAACCACCCCCCACGCCGACCGGGCGGCGGTGCTGATGGGCGTGCGAATCGCGCTGTTGCGCGGCATAAACCTGGGCCCGCGCAACCGCGTCGCGATGCCCGCGCTGGCGCAGGCGCTGCAGGAGCAGGGCTTTGCGCCCGTGCGCACCTATCTGCAGAGCGGCAACGTGGTGCTCGCGAGCGAGCTGCGCGAGGCGGCGCTTGCCGATGCGGTCAAAAGCGCCGTGCTCGAGCGCTTTGAGATCGACATCGACGTGCTCGTGCGCAGCCGCGAGGAGTTCGCGGCGGTGGTGTCGAACAACCCGCTGGCGGCTGTCGCGACCGATCCAAAGCGCTTCCAGGTGAGCTTTCTCGCGCGCGAGCTGGACAACGCGACGCTCGAGCGCCTGCGCGGGCTCGCGGCCGAGTCAGAGCGCCTCGAGGCGCAAGGGCGCGAGCTCTACGCGTGGCATCCAAACGGCGTCGCGCGCTCAAAGCTGTGGGCGGGGCTTGCCGCGCGTACGCTTGGCGTTCCCGCCACCGCGCGCAACTGGTCAACGGTGGAAAGCCTGCTCGCGCTCGCCGACGAGCACGCGGACGGCGGCTGATCAGACTCCGACCCCCGCCTTGCGCGCGCGAAAGCGAAACGAGCGCCCGCCGGGCTGCGCGCGCGCCTCGACCAGACCGGCGGCGGCGAGGCGCTCGGACAGCTCGTCGGGGTCGACCGCCACCAGCGTGTCGCGGACGTGCAGCATGCGAAACACCACGCCGGTGCCGATGCTGTCGCTGCCGGCGAAGACACCCCCCGGCGCCAGCACCCGCGCGACCTCGACGAAGAGGCGGTCCTGCAACGTGGGTGTGGGTACGTGGTGGAGCATCGTGAACGCGAGCACCGCTGAAAACCGCCCGTCCGGGTAGGGCATCGCGGTGGCGTCGCCCTGGCGCACCTCGACGCGATCGTGCAACTTCGCGCGCAGGCGCTCGCAGTAGCGCTCGTCGAGCTCGAGCACGCTTAGCGCGCCGCAGCGAGCCGCGAGCACGGTGGTCGTGGCGCCGAAGCCCGGCCCGATCTCCAGCACGTCGCCGCCGAGGTCCACGTCCTTGAGCGCCCACGGCAGCAACTCGCTCTCGACCTTCCGCGCCCACCAGCGCGACGAGCAGATCAGGCCGTGCACCGAGTTCACTCCGGCAAGGTAGCTGGCCTGGCTCGGGCGTGTATATGATCCGCGCGCCCCGACGCACAGGCGCGGGACGCAGGGTGAAAGGGAGAGTGTGTTCAGCTCGATCGTTGTCGGCACCGACGGCTCTGAGACCGCCACGCGCGCCGTGCGCGAAGCGGTGACGGTCGCGAAGGCGATGGGGGCGACGCTCGAGCTGGTGAGCGCCTACGAGCAGATTTCCGAGTCGCGCGTGCGCGCCGAGGCCCGCGACGCACCCGAAGACGTACAGTGGGCGGTGCACCCGCGTCGCGCAGTCGAAGCGACGCTGTCGGACGCGGCATCGATCGCCGCCGCCGAGGGCGTGGCTGTGAACACCTATGCGCGCCAGGCCGACGCGTCGGACGCAATCCTCGACGTGGCCGAGGAGCAAAAAGCCGACCTGATCGTGGTGGGCAACAAGGGCATGACGGGGGCGAAACGATTTTTGCTGGGCTCGGTGCCCGACAAGATCTCCCACCACGCGCCCTGCTCGGTGATGATCATCCACACCACCTGAGCGCGCCGCAGCGGCGCTAGGCCGTCTGCGAGACGCGCAGCAGTACGGTTGAGTCGCCGCCGACGGTGGCGCTGATCGAGTTGACGCTGACGCGGGTGGTGTGCGTCCACACGTCGCGCAGCACGTAACCACCGCCCGGCGGCATGCCGATCGCCCGGGCGCTCGTAGTGATCTTGGTCGGGGTGCTCGAGCGGTTGAGCAGCGCCACGGCGCGCGCCGCGCCGCTGAGCGGCTTTACCCACACCTGGCCGCTGCCGGTGCTCGCCACGAGCCGGCCCTGCACGCCGGCCGGGTCCTGGTCGATCGCGATCACTTCCCCGTTGGTCAACGCAGCGGTGCTCGACGAGCTCGCGCGGGTCAGGTCGTCGCTGACCATCAACGGCGCGGCGAGGATCGACCACATGCTCAGCTGCGAGCGAAACTGCGCCGCCGACATGCCCTGGTCGGGCGCGAGGTAGTCGGGGTCGTTCCAATGCCCCGGACCGGCCGCCTGCGGCGCGGCGGCATCGGCGTCCATGTTGCGCAGCACGTCTTCGAAGGGGACTTTCCCGGGAAAGCCAACGTCGGTGTCCGTGCGCCAGCTGTTGCCCACGCTCGGTCCGAAGGTGTAAGACGCAAACGCCGATTCACCGAGCGTTGGGCGCCCTTCTCCGTACTGGCCGGGCTGCAAGAAGTTGCAGATCGACAACAGAAGCGGCCGACGCGGGGAGTCTGAGGCGATCGCCGCGTGGAAAGCGGAGTAGGCCGCCGCGGGGTCGAGCTGTTCTTCCGAGCCGCCGCAGAAGTCGAGCTTGATCGCGTCAAAGCCCCACGCGGCAAACGTGTTGACGTCCTGGCGGTAGTGGCCGCC
>DASZFR010000251.1:0-4880 GCA_035939635.1 Solirubrobacteraceae bacterium | reverse complement strand
CCCTTGTTGACCTTCTTGCCCTTGCCGTGACCTCCGCCGGTGCCGCATGTGCCGGTGTATTTCTGCGTTACCGAGCCCGAGATCGTGTCTTCGCTGAACGGGAACGATCCCGTCGCGATTTTGCCGCCGAGGCTCACGGGCGATTCAGTCAGTGGCACCGTGAACGTGACCATCCAGTTGCCTTGCCCCTTCGGGTTCCACTTGAAGATCGCGTTCGTTTCGGTCACGGCTTCGCCCGCGCTTTTCAACGCGGCGCAGGTGACCGGTTTTTCGGTCTTCATGTGTATGTTCACGTTGCCGCCGGTAACCGTGGTTTCCGTCCCGGCGCGGCCGCTCAGCTTCGCCCCTTTGTGCATCGTGACTGCGATGTTCGGACCTGAGCCGATTCGGCCAGCCCCGGAGAGAGCTTGATCGAGCCGCTGATTTCGCACGTGATCGAGTCGGCGCTCGCAGACGCAGAGAACGCGCACATGAGCCCGATCGCGGATATCAGCACGGTCAGCCGCGACATCCTTCCCAACTTGATTTTCATTACGCCGCTCCTTCGGTAGGTCGCGGCTGTTACGCGAGCCCATCGTCTCGTACATAAGAAACGTCGAAGAGCGCTCGACGTTGGAGCGGATGCCGGCGGCGCCGCTTTGAGGGATAGCCGGTCGCTGGCGTTTGGAGGCGCGTTTCGGCGACTCCAGGTGGCGGCGACGGGCCGAAGATCTATGGAGAGGACGTTGATGGCGGGGGCAGGATTCGAACCTGCGAAGGCTGAGCCGTCAGATTTACAGTCTGATCCCTTTGACCGCTCGGGAACCCCGCCGAGCCCCGCGAGCATAGCGATCAGCCGTCGTCTGGAGACGGCAGCGGACGCCCGGATCGACCTCAAACTCGGCGTACTTGGGGCCGCCCAGATGCACCCTTGTGCCGCCCTTGACCGCGGCGGCAGGGATGAACCAGCGCCGCCCGTCGCCGACCAAGACGAATAGCCAGTCGCAACGCTCCGCGCTGAAGCGCTTCACGAGACCGCTCCAGCTCTGGTTGCCTCCCCGTGTACAGACCATCACCGCCCAGCGGCGGTTGCGATAGGAGCTACAGGTCTTGACCTGCACCCGCAGCAGCTTGTCGCCGTCGTCGGCGATCAGGTCAACGTCCGGACTGTGACCGAACGGAAAGAAGACGTCGTAGCCCTTAGACAAAAGCCATTGCAGGGCCGAGAGCTCGCCGAGGTCGCCTTGACGCCGGGGGGAAAGGTGGGCCATCACCCAAACATACGTTCGCCCTGGGACGGTACTCTCGCGGAGCCTTGCCGGGCTCGGGGCGGCGCATAGCCTCGCGCAGCGCCGGCCGGGCCCACAAGCGACAAGCGGCCGAGTCGAGGCTGCGGGGCTAGCAGGCCTCGCGCAGCTGCTGCGCGTCGGGTAGCGCCTGCAGCTTGCGCAAGGTGCGCGTCTCGATCTGACGTACGCGCTCGCGCGTGATGTTGAACGCTCGGCCCACCTCCTCGAGCGTGAGCGGGCGCCCGCCGGTGATTCCGTAGCGCAGTTCGATCACCTGGCGCTCGCGAGGTGATAGCGCGCCGAGCACCCGCGCGATGTTCTCGCGCCGCAGCGCCTCGGACGCACGCTCCAGCGGAGAGGGCGCGGATGAGTCCTCGATGAAGTCGCCGAGCGCGGAGTCTTCCTGTTCGCCCATCGGCTTCTCCAGCGACACCGGCTGCTGGGCCACGCGCACAACGTCGCGCACCTCGCGCGGGGTGCACTGAAGCTCGTGGGCGAGCTCGTCGTCGGTGGGCTCGCGCCCCAGCTGCTGGATCAGGCGCCGCTCCGCGTTGACCAGCCTGTTGAGCCGCTCGACCATGTGCACCGGGATGCGGATCGTGCGCGCCTTGTCGGCGATCGAGCGCGTGACCGCCTGGCGGATCCACCAGGTGGCATAGGTAGAGAACTTGTACCCGCGCCGGTAGTCGAACTTCTCCACAGCGCGGATCAGCCCGAGCGAGCCCTCCTGGATGAGGTCCAGGAAGGTGAGTCCCCGCCCCACGTAGCCCTTCGCGATCGACACCCCCAGGCGCAGGTTGGCCTCCACCATGTGCTGCTTGGCGGACATGTCGCCGCGCTCGATGCGCTTGGCCAGCTGCACCTCCTCCGCAGCGGTGAGCAGTCGCACACGCCCGATCGCTCCGAGGTACAGGCGCAGCGAGTCCAGATTGGGCTCGAGCGCGCCCTCCATCTCGGCGCGCTTGGCGGCGCGCAGCTCGTCGCGGTAGCCGCTGCGCAACTCGTCGGATGCCGGCTCGTGGTCGCCCGCGTGCGCCCCGCGCATGCCCGCCAGTGCGATCAGGTCGTGCTCAGCGGTGTGCTGCACACGCGAGAGCCCCTCGCTCATACGCCCCTCCCGAGCATCTGTTGATCACACATCTGTGCGTGCCCCGCCCCTCCGATCGCCCCCTCGGGGCCACCGGAGCTGCCTAGCAAACGAGCGCGAAGTCATACCAGAGCCCGCGGTCACCAAGCGCGGAGCCGCGCCTGCTCGCGGGTGCGCGCTACTCTGGCCGCGGGGTGCAGCCGACTGGAACCACACCCGCGCCCACGCAGGGGGGCGCCTTCGGCGAGGACGTGCAGTCGCGCAGCCCCGGCGTGCGCGTCGGCCTTTCGCGCGTGGGCGTGACCGGCGTGGAGAAGGTGGTGCGCGTCGGCGGCGAGCTGTTCTTCGCGCGCCTGGATTGCTTCGTCGACCTCAGCCACGACCAGAAGGGCGCGCACATGTCGCGCTTTGACGAGGTGGTCAACGAGGCCATCGGCGAGGTGGTGCTGAGCGAGTCGCCCTTCCGTGCCGAGACGCTCGCACAGCACATCGCAGAGCTCGTGCGTGCGCGCCAGCGCGCGGAGCGCGCCGAGGTGTCGATCGCCGCGCGCTACCCCGAGTACAAGCCGGCGCCCACCTCGCGCATCCAGACGCAGGAGATCTACACCCTGCACGGCCGCGCGGTGGCCTTCGCGCACGGCACCCGTCGCATTGTGGGCGTGTCGGCCACCGGCATGACCGCGTGCCCGTGCGCGCAGGAACTGGTCAAGGGCCGCTCGCACGACCGCCTCGCGCAGGACGGGTTCACAGACGACGAGATCGAGCGCATCTTTCAGCGGGTGCCGGTCGCCACGCACAACCAGCGCGGGCTGGCCACGCTGCAGATCGGCTGCATTGAGGACTGCACCGCCGAGATCGACGCCGCCACGCTGCTCGCAATCGCGGAGGGCTCGATGTCGTCGGAGATCTACGAGCTGATGAAGCGCTCAGACGAGCTGGAGGTGGTGGAAAAGGCACACCGCCGCCCGCGCTTTGTGGAGGACTGCGTGCGCGAGATGATCGCCGGCGTGGCCGCGCGGATACCCGAGCTCGACGACAGAAGCTTCGTGAGCGCGCGCCAGGAGAACCTCGAGACGATCCACCAGCACAACGTGGTGGCCGAGCGCCACGGCCTGCTCGGCGAGCTGCGCGAGGAGCTGCGCTCGGGCAACCCCGCCGCGCAGCACACCACGCTCGAGCAGTGGCTCGCCACGGGGGCGCGCCGCTAGCGGATCAGCCGCGCGCCGTGGCCGCCAGCCGGCGGCGCAGATCGAAGAAGTAGTCAAGGCCCGACAGCACCGTCGCCGCCACCGCCGCGTAGATCAGCGCCGACACCCACGCGGGCTGGCCGTGCACCGCGATCACCGCGAGCACCGCCGCGATCTGCAGGCACGTCTTGAGCTTGCCGAACATGCTCGAGCCGATCTCCACGCCCGCCTGGCTCGCGCTCAGGCGCAGCACCGTCACGGCGAGCTCGCGCGTGATGATCACCATCGCCACCCATGCTGCGAGCCGGTGCAACGACACCAGGGAGATCAACGCCGCCACGATCAGCAGCTTGTCGGCAAGCGGGTCCATCAGCTTGCCGAACGTGGTGATCGAGTCGCGCGAACGCGCGAGGTAGCCGTCGATGAAATCTGTGAGCGACGCGAGCGCGAACACGATCGCGGCCAGCACGTCGCCGGCGGGCGTGTTGCCCAGCAGCGCCACCACCAGCACCGGCACCAGCATGATGCGAAGCACGGTGAGCAGGTTGGGCAGGTTGGCGGGGAACACCGATGGCCAGCTTATGCGCTCTTCGCGGCGCGCGCGCGGCTGCTATATCCCACACCCCCGCCCGCGCGCAAGCACCCCGCACAGCCCACTTCGAAAAGGAGCAGCAGATGAGGCAGCGCACCCTCGGCCCCAGCGGGCCGCCAGTGTCTGAGATCGGGCTCGGCTGCATGGGCATGTCGGCGTTCTACGGACCCACCGACGAGCGCGAAGCCCGCGCCACGATCCTGCTCGCGCTCGAGCTCGGCTGCAAGTTCCTCGACACCTCCGACATGTACGGCCCCTACACCAACGAGCGCCTCGTGGGCTCCACGATCGCTCACCGCCGCGACGAAGTGTTCCTCGCCACAAAGTTCGGCATCAAGCTGATCAAAGATGACGACTTGGTCAACCGCACTCTGGACGGCAGCCCCGAGTACGTGCGCAAGGCATGCGACGCCTCGCTGCAGCGCCTGGGCGTGGACCACATAGACCTCTACTACCAGCACCGCGTCGACCCCAACACGCCGATCGAGGAGACCGTCGGCGCGATGGCCGAGCTGGTGGCAGCGGGCAAGGTGCACTACATCGGCCTCTCGGAGGCCAGCCCGCGCACGATCCGCCGCGCGCACGCGGTGCACCCGATCACCGCGGTGCAGACCGAGTACTCGCTGTGGACGCGCGACGTCGAGGCCGAGATCCTGCCCACGCTCAACGAGCTCGGGATCGCGCTCGTGGCCTACTCGCCCCTCGGCCGCGGCTTCCTGTCGGGGCGCTTCAGCTCCCCCGAGGAG
>DASZFR010000250.1:0-19004 GCA_035939635.1 Solirubrobacteraceae bacterium | reverse complement strand
CGTCGCATCGGGCAGGAACATGTTCCACAGCCCGAGCTCGCGCGCGCGCGCCTTGAGCTGCTCGATCACCTCCGGCTGGTGGTGCGGATCGCCAGACTCGCGCAGCTGTGAGTCGTAGATCTCCTCGGCGGGGTAGACGTGCTCGTCCATGAACGCCTCCAGGCGCTCTTTGAACTCGACACAGCGGTCGCTTGGCTGGAAGTCCATCGTGCTCCTTTGCTCGAGACCGGCACGCCGCCGGTGGCTAGCCGGTGTATATCGCCTCGCATGCGGCGACGGCGCTCGCACGCGCCGGCTGGCCCTCGGAGGCTTGTGCGCCGGCGCGGGCAAACGGGCGAGGCCGGCAAGCCCTAGGCTGGCAACCGATGAGCGCGCATCGGTCTGCCAGCTACCGCGCGGCGGGCGTGGACTACGAGGCGCTCGACGCCGCAAAGCGCGTGGCCATGAACGCGGCGCTGCAGACATCGGCGCTGATGGGCGGGCGTGGGGCAAACGCGCTGGATGACTCTCGCGGCGAGCCGGCTTTCGTTTTCGAGCTCGGCGGACAGACGCTTGCATTCGTGCTCGAGGGGCTCGGCACGAAGTCGATCATCGCGCGGGAGGTGCTCGAGCTCGAAGGGACCGACCGCTTCGCCGACGTCGCCTACGACGCGGTAGCCGCGATCGTCAACGACCTCTGCTGCGTCGGCGCGCTGCCGCTCGTGACCAACGCGTACTTCGCCACAGGCAGCTCAGACTGGTACCGCGACGGCGAGCGTGCAGGTGAGCTCGTGCGCGGCTGGCAGCGTGCGTGCGAAGAGGCCGGCTGCGCGTGGGGGGGCGGGGAGTCGCCCTCGCTGTCGGGGCTTGTCGCGCACGACGACATCGAGCTCGCAGGCGCGGCCGTGGGGGTCGTACCGCCGGGCCGCGCGCCGCTGTTGGGGGGCGACCTCGCCGCCGGCGACGAGATCGTGCTCGCGGCGTCAAGCGGGCTGCACGCAAACGGCGCGTCGCTGGCGCGGCTGGTGGCCGCGCGGCTGCCCGCGGGGTTTGCCACCCGCCTCGCGAGTGGGCACGCGTTCGGGGCGGCCCTACTCGCGCCGTCGATCATCTACGTGCCGCTCGTCGCCGCCGTGCTCGCGTCGGACGTGCAGCTCACCTATCTCAGCCACATCACCGGCCACGGGCTGCTGAAGCTGATGCGCGCGGAAGCCGAGCTCAGTTACCGCGTGCAGCGCCTGCCGCCCGTGCCAGAGGTGCTGGAATTCCTCGCGACCGAGGCGCGGCTCGACCAGCGCGCGGCGTACTCCACGCTGAACATGGGGTCGGGCATGGCGATCTACTGCCGCGCGGGCGGCGGCGACGAGGTCGTGCGCCTCGCCGCGGCGTGCGGCATTCCGGCGCTCGTGGCCGGTCACGTCGCCGCGGGACCGCGCGAAGTGGTGCTGGAGCCGCTGTCCGTACGGTTCGCCGCGGAGCAACTCGACCTGGCGCCGAGCCGCCGCGATGCCCGTTCCAGCGCGTACTGACACCCCCGCGGTCACGCGATGAGAGGGTTTGTGCAGCTTTGTGCAAGTTGCCTGGCGGTAACGGTTGCCACTTGCGGCTGTTAAGCACGCCGGATAAGGTTGCGCTAGAAATCGCCATGTTCTCCGGTCGGTTGCCGGGGATCTCGATGTCGCCGGACCGCCACTGGCTCCGGAGCTACCCGGATCGAGGCGGATGTCCACGAACAGAGGAGAGAGAACCTGATGCGCAGAGCATCTATCTGTCTGGCCGTGCTCGGCCTCATCGCGCTCGGCCTCCCGGCTGTGTCGTCAGCCGCCGAACCGACCGCGTCGATCGTCAAGTTCAAAGCGAAGGCGATCCCGGTGCCCAAGAAAGGCGGCGGTAGCTGGGCCGGTACCGGCAACATCCTCGGCGCGGGCGCCGCCGTCGAAGCCGAATACGAATTCGCCGGCGAAGGCTACGGCCCGACTGCCGCGAAGCCTTCCGGCGGTATCCCGCCGATCTCGCAGGTCAACTTCTACCTGCCGGCAGGGGCGAAGCTGCACCCGGCCGGGTTCGCGCAGTGCACGGAAGCGACGCTGCACAACGTGGGACCCAGCGGCTGTCCGGCCGGCTCCAGCGCGAGCCCGATCGGCAGCGCGCTCGGCGAAGTGCAGTTCGGCTCAGAACGCGTGGCCGAGGAAACCGAACTGAGCGCCTTTTTCGGCGAAGGCGGGCTTCTCTTCTACACGGTCGGCCACACTCCCACGTCCCTGGAAATCGTGTCTAAGGGCAAATACAAGCAGTCGCACCAGCCCCCCTACGGCGAAGAGGTCGAAGTACTGGTGCCGCCGGTGGCCTCTGTGCCCGGCGCGCCACTCGCTTCGGTGAAACAAATCAAAATCAAGACCGGCGCGGCGCGCAAATCCGGCAAAAAGATCATCTCCTACGGCACGCTGCCGACCAAATGCAAAGGCGGCCTGCCGGTCAAGACCGAAGTCATCTTCGGCGGCGAATTCGGCGGCGCGCGCAATTTCGGCATTCCTGCGAAAACGGTGACCGCCACCTACAAAGCGCCGTGCCCGAGGAAGAAATAAACGGCGGCCGTGAGCTGACGCCTGGGGAGGCGTGAGCCCGAAGGCGGCCAAACGAGACCGGACGACCCCGCCTTCGGGCGGGGTCGCCCGCCTTGTGAGCCGGAGGAGAGGTACGACGGGTTGAGGACGCAGACGGTGGGGTGGAGGAAAGGCGCACGGAGGTTCGCCGCGCTGCTCGGCCTGTGTGCGGTCGTGGCCGTGGTGCTGCTCGCGACGTCCGCGGGCGGCAGCAACGGCAGCTACGCGGTGCGCGCGATCTTCGACGACGCGGGCAACATCATCTCTGGCGAGAACGTCAAGATCGACGGTGTCAAGGTGGGCACGGTCGGCTCGGTCGTGCCGACGCCGCAGGCCAAGGCCGCGGTGACGCTGAACATAAGCAACCCCGGTTTCAAGGACTTCCGCGCCGACGCCAGCTGCGAGATCCGCCCGCAGGCGCTGATCGGCGAGAAGTTCGTCGACTGTCTCCCCACCCAGCCCCGCGTCGAAGGGACGCCGCTGCCGCCCCCGCTCAAACGCATCCCCAGCGGGCAGGAAGGCGCGGGCGAGTACCTGTTGCCGGTGGAAAACACCCACAGCCCGGTCGACGTCGATCTGCTCAACGACATCAACCGCCTGCCCCAGCGTCAGCGCCTGACGATCATCCTCAACGAGCTCGGCGCCGGCCTTGCAGCTCGCGGCAGCGACCTCAACGTCGTCATCAAGCGAGCCAACCCGGCGCTGCAGGAACTGGACCGGGTGCTGAAAATCCTCGCGGGCGAGAACCGTGTGCTGTCCAGGCTCGCGTCCGACTCCGACCGCGCGCTCGCGCCGTTTGCGCGCGTGCGCGGGCGATTTGCGGACTTCATCGTGCAGGCCAACACGGTGGCGCAGGCCTCCGCGCGCCAGCGTGGGGCGCTGGAACGCAACCTCGTCGACTTCCCGCCCTTCCTGCGCCAGCTCGGCCCGGCGATGGACCGCTTGGGGCACTTCGCCGACGAAACAACGCCGGTGTTCACCAACCTCAAAGCGGCGGCGCCCGGGATCAACAGCGCGTTCACGCACCTGCCCGCCTTCTCGAGCAGCTCGGAAGCCTTCTTTGAGAGCCTCGGCTCGACCGCGAAGGTATCCGGGCCGGCGCTGGCCTCCGTCCAGCCGCTGCTCAACCGCCTCCAGGCGCTGGGCACCGCGGGCAAGCCGTTCGGCGGCAACCTCGCCGAATTGCTCACCAGCCTGCGCAACACCGGCGGCCTGGAGCGCCTGCTGGACTTCATCTTCCTCGGCTCGGGCATCACCAACGGCTACGACGCGCTGGGGCACTTCCTGCGCTCCGAAGTGATCGGCGCCGCCGGCTGCCTGACCTACTCGGTGATCACGTCGACCGCGTGCGGCAACGGGAAGCTGTTCAACACGGGTGCGGAAAGCAAAGCCGTCGCCGCCTCCGCCTCGTCCAAGACGAGCCTCGTGATGGCACGCACGCTCGACGTCCTCAAAGGGGCCACACCGGCGCAGGCCATTGCCAAGTTCCCCGGCTCGGCCCCGACGCCCGGCGAAATCATCGGCGCCACCGCCCCGGCGTCCGGCGCGAGCCCGGCGAGCGCGTCGCGCCCGGTCGGCGGCGCGAGCACGGGCACCACCTACTACACACCTTCGCCCGAAGCGGCGGGCACCAGCGGCATGCTCCTCAACTACCTGCTGGGCAACTGAGCCTGGATGCTGGCGAGACGCACGATGACCCTGCTCCTAGCCACCACCGGTCTCCTCGCCTTGCCGGGCCAAGCGTCGGCCGCGGGCGAAGGGTCGTCGACGGCCACGGTCCCGGCGACGGGGGTGCACGCGGGCGAAGCGGGCACCACCACGACGCCGACGACCTCCGCTCCCGAAACCGAACCGACCATCACCGTGGAGCCCGCGCCCACGCCGCGGCCCCATCGCAGCGCTCCGCAGCCGCCGCCGCAGGTGGCGCGCCAGCGCGCGCAGGGCGGATCGCGCGGCGCGCCGGCCGGCACGCAGCCCGCCACGACCAGCCGCCCCAGCAAGAAGAACGGACACCGCAGCGCCGCCCGAGCGCCCGCGAACGGGCCGCGCGCGCCCGTGCCTTCGACGGTCACCCCGCAGCTGCCGCTTGCCTTCTCCGCCTCGCTTGGCGGCATACCCGCGTTCTTCATCGAAAGCTTTCGCATCCCGCCATTTCTGTTGCCGCTCTACCAGGCCGCCGGCACCGCGTACGGCGTGCCGTGGCAGGTGCTCGCGGCGATCAACGAGGTCGAGACCGACTACGGGCGCGACCTCAGCGTGTCCAGCGCCGGGGCCGAGGGGTGGATGCAGTTCTTGCCGTCCTCCTGGGCGCTCTACGGCGTGGACGCCAACGGTGACGGCTTCAAGGACCCCTACAACCCCGCCGACGCGATCTTCGCGGCCGCCCGCTACCTGCGCGCTGCCGGCGCCGCGAGCGACCTGCGCGGGGCGATCTTCGCCTACAACCACTCGCAGGGTTACGTCGAATCGGTGCTGCTGCGCGCGCGGCTGCTCGGCGGCAGCCCCGGCGAACTGCTGGGAGCGCTCACGGGCCTCACGCAGGGTCGCTTTCCGGTGCACGCACCCTCGCACTTCGCCGACGGCTTCCCCGCCGCCCCGGGCGGCTCGCCGACGCTCCCGGGCACGGTCGTCTACTCGCAGGCGCGCGCGCCCGTGATCGCGGTGCAGGACGGGCTGATCGTGCGCATCGGCGATTCGGCACAGCTGGGTCGTTTCATCTCGCTGCGCGACGCCTACGGCAACACCTACACCTACGCTCAGCTGGGCTCGATCGCGCGCTTGTACCCGGTCCTGCAGCCGCACGAAGCTGCCGCGGCGCTGACCGCCGTGCCGCGCGCCGAATCGCCCGAACCGCGCCCGTCCGCGCCGGCGAGCGCCGGCGTGCAGGCGCGCTCGCTGCCGACGGCACCCGAAGCACCGGGGATCGCCGGCTCGCAGCTCGGAAGCTCGGCCGGACTCGGCGGCGCGCAGTTCCAAGGCGGCCCCGCGACGGCGACAGGCGTCGCGGCGACGGGCGCGCACTCGCCCGCAGCGCCGAGCGCGGCGGCGCAGCGGGGCGCCACGGCGTTGAGCTTCCAGTCCGGGCCAAACGACGTCTTTCTGCACGCGCTGCGCGCCGGCGTGCGCGTGATCGCAGGCACCGTGCTCGGCCGCGTCGGCGACGCCGGCGGCGCTGCGGGACCGCACATGCTCTTCCAGATCCGCCCAGCCGGCGCGGGCGCGCCGCTGATCGACCCCAAGCCGATCCTCGACGGCTGGGTCGCGCTCGAGAACACCTCGATCTACCGCGCGGGCGCCGCCAAGACGCGCGTGGCCAGCGAACCCACCCCCGGGCAGGTGCTGCTCGAGTCAAAGCAGCAGCTCCAGCAGCAGGTGCTCACGGGGCACTCGATCGCGCTCGCGCGCTGCGCGCGCCAGGACGTGCAGGGCGGGCGCGTGGACCGGCGCGTGCTCGCCGCGATGGAGTACCTCGCCGCGTCGGGACTGCGCACCACGGTCGCGGGCCTGCCGTGCTCGCGGGTGAGCGCGGCGACGGCGCAGTCGAGCTCGCAGGCCTTTGACATCGTCGCGGTCGACGGCGTCGCGGTGGCGGGACGCCAGGGCGCCGGCTCGCTCGCCGAAGGCGTGGTCGGCAAGCTCGCCGCACTCGAGGGGTCGCTGCGGCCCACCGAGATCGCGAGCCTGATCCGCTACCGGGGCGCGAGCAATACGGTCGCGCGCGCAGACCACTACGACCGCATCGAGGTGAGCTTCGCCTCGCCGCGCCAAGGCGCCGCGCGCCTCGCCGGCGCATTCTCCGCCGGGGTTACGCCGACGCAGTGGATCCAGCTGATCGCGCGGCTCGGCCAGATACCGAGCCCGACCGTGCGCAGCGGACCCTCGTCGGCGTCGATACCCGACCAGCCGGGTTCAAACGCGGCCGGGGAAGGGGGGTCCGTTGGCAACCATTAGCCCGCCCACTCCCCCCGGCGCTCCGGCGCCGCCGCCGCCGGGCCCGCCGGCGCCGCCTCCGCGGCGTCCTGCGCGCCCGCTCGCCGGCCGCCTGCTCGCCGGCGGAGCGCTCGTCGCGGTCGTGATCGTCGTCGCGGTTCTTGTGTTCGGCGGAAGCAGCGGCGCCAGCTACAAGCTCGAATTCCCCGAAGCCGGCCAGCTCGTGCGCGGCAACCAGGTGCAGGTCGGCGGCGTGCCGGTGGGCAGCGTGAGCGAAATCGAACTGACGCCCAACTTCACCGCGATCGTGACGATCCACGTCGGCTCGTCGCTCGTGCCATTGCACGAAGGCACCACCGCCGAAGTGCGCACGCCGTCGCTGTCGAGCGTCGCCAACCGCTACATCGAGCTGACGCCGGGGCCCAACAACAAGCCCGCGCTGGCGGCGGGCAGCAAGCTTCCGGCCAGCGCCACCAAGCCGGTGACGGACCTCGACCAGCTGTTCAACACGTTCAACCCCCAGACGCGCAAGGGTCTGTCTGAGTTCATCCAGGGGTCGGCCGCGCAGTACGTGGGGCAGAGCCGCGCGCTGGGGCTTACGACCGAATACTTCCCGCCCGCGCTCTCCGCCACCGACCACTTCTTTCAAGAGCTGATCAGCGACCAGCACGTGTTCACGAGCTTCCTCGTGGAAACGGCCAAGGCGCTCACAACGATCGGCGCCCACAACGAAGCGCTCAGCAGCCTGATCGAAAACGCAAACACGACGTTCACCGCGATCGGCTCGCAGCAGTCAAACCTCGCGCAGGGGCTGCGCAAACTGCCGGTCACGCTGCGCCAGGGCAACAGCACGTTCGCGGGCGTGCCCGCCACGTTCGGCGCGCTGGATGAACTCGTCACGGCGTCCAAGCCCACCAGCCGGCCGCTCACCACGCTGTTCACCAAGCTGCGCCCGCTGCTGACCCAGGGCACGCCCGTGGTGAGCAACTTCAGCCTCGCCTTCAACCGCCCCGGGCCCAACAACGACTTCACCGACTTTGTCCGCGCGCTGCCGGCGCTGGCGCACGCGCTGGAAGGGGCGGAGCCCGCGGGCGTGACCTCGTTGCGCGAATCGGTCCCGATCACATCCTTCTGGGGCCCGTACTCGCCAGACCTCGAGGGCACGCTGCGCACGTTCGGGCAGACCGCGGCCTACTACGACGCCAACGGGCACTACGCGCGCCTGTCGCCGGTGTTCTCCGACTTCTCGCTCGGATCCAACAACACGCTCAAACCGGCGTCGGTCTCCGAAGCGCTCGCGAGCCTCAAGACCGGTCAGTTGCAGCGCTGCCCCGGCGCCGCCACGAAACCGGCCGCCGACGGTTCCTCGCCCTTCACCGACAACGGCCAGCTCGGCTGCAACCCCAGCCAGGTGCCCTGATGAATCGCCGCCGCGGAGGATCGCTCGCAGGAAGCCCGCTGCTGATCGGGGCGGTGACCACGCTGATCGTGGTGGTGGCCGTGTACCTCTCCTACAACGCCAACAACGGGCTGCCGTTCGTGCCCACCTACAACATCAAAGTCGCGCTGCCGCAGGGCTCTGGCCTGCAGAACGCAAACCAGGTGCGCATCGGCGGCACGCGCGTCGGTATCGTCAGCTCGCTGAGCCCGCACGAGGACCCGCGCACGGGCCGGCTGACCGCGATCGCGAACCTCAAGCTCGAAAAGAGCGTCGAGCCGCTCCCCGCGGATACCAGAGCGATCGTGCTGTCGGTGTCGGCGATCGGCCTGAAGTACCTCGAACTCGAACGGGGCACTTCGCACACGCCGCTGCACGCCGGTGAAGAGATCCCGGTCTCACAGACGCGCGAACCCGTCGACATCGACCAGCTGTTCAACATGTTCGACTCCAAGACCCGTACCGCCAACCAGGTCAACCTCAACAACTTCGGCGACGGCCTGGCGGGACGCGGCATCGGGCTCAACGAAACGATCCACACGCTGCGCCCGCTGGTGACAAACGCGATCCCGGTGCTGCGCAACCTCGCCTCGCCCGCGACCGGGCTGAGCGAATTCTTCAAAGCGCTGGAGCGCGTCTCCGAACAGGCCGCGCCGGTTGGCCAGACGCAGGCGAACTTCTTCGCCGAGCAGGACACCTTCTTCGCCGCGTGGGCGAGCGTGGCCAAATCGCTTGAAGAAGCCACGCAGGGCGGACCGCCGTCGCTCGAACAGGCCACTCACTCGCTGCCGTTCGAGGCACCGTTCATCGAACGCAGCGCCGAATTCATGCACCTGCTGCAGCCCAGCGCGCGCTCGCTTCGCTCCGTTGCGGCGCCGCTCGGCCACGCCTTCGCCCAGGGCGCTGTCAACCTGCACGCCGCCACCTCGCTGAACGGCCAGCTCGCGTCCTCCGCGCAGGCGCTGCAGTCGTTCTCGTCGAACCCGATCGTCGCGCTGGGTCTTGAAGACTTCACGCAGACCCTGCAGTACGGCGAGCCCTTCCTCGCCGGGCTGGCGCCCGCGCAGGCGTACTGCAACTACCTGACACTCACGTTCCGCAACGTCGCGAGCCTGGAGTCTGAGAACGTCGGCGTTGGGGCGCTCGCCGGCGCCGCAGCGGTTCTCTCGCCGACAGGCCCCAACAACGAGGGCTTCCCCTCCGCCGTGCCGGCCAACGGGCCGTCCACCGAACACGTCTTTGGTTCGGCGACGATCATCGACAACAACCACCTACACGCCGACCCGTACCCGAACGTGGGCGGCCCCGGGCAACCGAAAGTGTGCGAAGCGGGCAACGAGACCTACCCGATCGGAAAAGCGGTCGCCGGCAGCCTCCCCGCGAGCAACCTCACCAACAACCGCGAATTCACATCTCGCGAACAGAACCTCTACGGCGAAAAGTACCCCGCCGCGCAGCTGGCCCAGCTGGGGCTTACCTCGGCGCCGAAAGCCACAGCCAAAACGAAAGGCAAGCGCAAATGAAACTGCGCTGGTGGCGCCGCCACGACGAGATCCCGGTCATCGAGCTCGGGCGCACCAACCCGATCCGCTTCGCGATCGTGCTGTTGATCGTGCTCGCGGTGGCGATCTACTTCGGGTTCACCAAGCACCTGCCGTTCAAACACGGCTACAAGCTCAACGCGGTGTTCGTCTCGGCGGTGAACATCAAAGGCAAGTCGCCGGTGCGGATTGCGGGCGTCAACGTCGGCAAGGTCACCGTTATCAAACGGCAGGGCAACACCGGCGTGGTGACCATGGAACTGGAATCGCGCGCGCTGCCGATTCACTCCGACGCGACCGCGAAGATCCGCCCGCGCATCTTCCTCGAAGGCAACTGGTTCGTCGAACTGCAGCCCGGCAGTCCGTCGGCGCCGTCGCTCGCCTCGGGCGCAACGCTGCCGGTCACGCAGACGTCTGACCCGGTGCAGCTCGACCAGGTGCTCGACGCGCTGAACACAGAAACGCGCGCCAACCTGCAGAACTTCCTGATCGGCTACGGCGACGGGCTGACGCGTAGGCCCAACGCCGAAGAAGACGCCGAACAGGACCCGATCGTGCGTGGCGTCAGCGGCGCCGAAGCGGTCAACAAAGCGTACGCGCGCGGTCCCGCGGCGCTGCGCGCGACCGCGGTGCTCAACCAGGCGATCACTGGCACCGAACAGCACGACCTGTCAAAGCTCGTGGCGGGCATCAACAAAGTGACCAGCGCGCTGAACGTGCACGAGCAGCAGCTCGGCGAACTGATCGTGAACTTCAACACGTTCTTCAGCGAGTTCGCCGCGCAGTCGACGCCGCTGCGCACGACGGTGGGCGAGCTGCCTAGCTCGCTGACGAGCATCGACCGTGGCCTGGCAAACCTGCAGGCCTCGTTTGCGCCGACGCAGGAATTCGCGCACGGCATCCTGCCCGGCGTGCGCAACACGCCGGCCACAGTGGTGGCGGCGGTCCCGTGGATCGAACAGGTGCGCGCGTCGTTTGCCAACTCGGAGCTCGGCGGCGTCGCCAAAGGTCTCCTGGCGGCGACGCCCGCGCTCGCGCAGCTGACTGCCGAACAGACGCCGTTCTACAAGCAGACCGAAAGCTTCAACAAGTGCCTGAGCAAAGTGCTGATCCCGGCGGGCAACGCCAAGCTGCAGGACGGCACGGGCACGACCGGCGTCGAGGACTACAAGGAATTCTGGTACGCCTTGACGGGTCTGAACAGCATCAGCCAGAGCTTCGACGGCAACGGCAGCTTCGCCCACTTCCTGCTCGGCAGCGGCGGCCCAACGATTCGCTCCGCGCCGACCGGGCTGCAGAACACCAACTTGCAGGGCGGACGACTGCTTGCGCACGCGTCCCTGCAGCCGCTCGGAACGCGACCCGCGTTCCCGAAGTCCGAGCCCGCCTATCAGCCGCTGGTTCCGTGCTCCACTCAGACACTGCCCAACTTCAACGGGCCGCAGTCCAGCGGCCCCGCGGACGGGACCGGATGATGGGTCGCTCAGGCTTGGCGCGGACGAGGAGAGCGGCGTGAACCCCGCCGGTTCGCACGAGCACGGGCTGTCGGTCCGCGAACAGATCGAGCGCTACCGCTCGGCCTTCATCGCGGTGGTGGTGATGTTCGCCTTCGCGATCTTCACCGGCGGCTACATCCTCGCGCACGAGAACCTGCACCTGCCGAGCTGGGTGCCGGTGATCGGGAAAAGCTATTTCAAACTCGAGGGCGAATTTCAGACCGCCCAGGCGCTCACGCCCGGCCAGGGCCAGGCCGTGACGATCGCCGGCGCGAAGGTCGGCGAAATCGAAACCGTTGACCTGCACAACGGCGTCGCGCACGTGACGATGAAAATCACGCCGAAGTACGCGCGCTACATCTACCACGACGCGACGATGCTGATGCGGCCCAAGACGGGCCTGCAGGACATGACCGTGGAGGTCAACCCCGGCACGCCGTCGTCGGGCCAGCTGCACAGCGGCGAAGTGCTGCCGCTCGCGCAGACGGCGCCGAACATCAACTTCGACGAGTTCCTGGGAGCGCTGGACGCCGAAACGCGCGCCTATCTGCAGGAGCTGCTGGCGGGCGCGGGCGAAGGCTTCAAGGAAAACGGCCGCGCGTTCTCGGCGACGCTGAAGCGCTTTGACCCGCTCGCGCGCGACACGACGCTGATCGCAGAACAGCTCGAAATCCGCCACGCCGAGATCGCCCGCTCGATCCACAACTTCCGTCTGGTGATGGAGGCGCTGGGCGGCAAGGACAAGCAGCTCGCGCAGCTCGTCGAGGCCTCAAATGCGGTCTTTGCAGTGTTCGCCAAGGAGGATGCCAACGTGCAGTCGACGCTGCACCTGCTGCCCGGCGCGCTCGCCAAGACGCGCAGCGGCCTGGGCAAGCTTGCGACAGCCACCGCCGTCCTCGGGCCCACGCTGCACGAGCTGCATCCGTTTGCCACCTCGTTGGGCCCGGCCAATGAAGCGACCAGACGGCTGGCGCTGAAGACCACGCCGATCATCCGCAACGAGATCCGCCCCTTCGCGCGGCAGATCCTGCCGACGATCTCCGCTCTGCACCCCGACACGCAAGCGCTCGCGGAAACGTTCCCCAAGCTCGCGACGAGCTTCTCGGTGCTCAACGAATTCTTCAACGAGCTCGCCGCCAACCCCTCCAACGGACAACCGAGCTTTGTCTTCTACCTCGACTGGGGCAACCACAACCTCAACAGCGTGGTGTCGAGCAGCGACGCCCACGGCGTGCTGGGGCGCACCCTGGTGTACCTGAACTGCAAAATCGCCTCAATTCTCAAAGGGGTCGCTTCGGTCAATCCCAACGTGAACTTGCTCGTCGGCCTGCTGAACCCGCCCGAACGCGAAACGTGTACGCGCTTCGGCCTGCCGAGCTCGGCGGCGCGCGCGCCTGTCGCCGTCAACTCTCCGACGGGTGGCATCTTCGGCGGCCTGCACGCGCAGGGGTTCGGGGGCGCTCCAACGGCGGCACTCGGCGCTCACGGAGGAGGACGCTAGGCCATGCAAAAGCGCGCGCCGACGCTTGGCAACATGCTCGTGATCATCCTCTTCTGCCTGAGCTGCTTCGGGCTGTTGCTGTTCTTGTGGGAGTCGTTTGGGGGCCCGGTGCCTCTGAAGCCCAAGGGCTACCAGATGACTATCGCGTTCCCGCAGGGTCTGGCGCTCGCCGAACAGTCAGACGTGCGCATCAGCGGCGTGGAAGTGGGCCACGTCGTGCGGCTGCAGCACGGCAGCGACGGGCGCACGCACGCGACGATTGAAATCGCGCACCGCTACGCGCCGATCCACGCCGACATGCACGCGATCCTGCGCCAGAAGACGCTGCTCGGCGAGACCTACGTGCAGCTGATTCCCCAGAGCCGCACCGCGCCGTACCTGCCCGACGGCTCGCAGCTGCCCAACAGCCAGGTCGAACCGTCGGTGACCCTGGACGGCATCCTGTCGGCGTTTGACCCCAAGACGCGAGAAGCTTTCAAAGTCTGGCAACAGGCGCTCGCGGAAGGCATCAACGAACGCGGCGAACAGATCAACGCCGGGCTGTCAGAGCTGCAGCCGTTCGCCGAACACGGCAACACGCTGGTGGGGATCCTCGCCTCCCAAGAAGGCGCGGTGCGCGCTGTGTTCCACAACACAGGGGTGGTGTTCAACGCGCTTGCCAGCCGCGACCATCAGCTGGAAGGCCTGATCGTCAACGGCGAGCACACCTTCCACGCCGCCGCCGAATCGAGCCAGGCTTTCGCGGAAGCGTTCCGCGCGCTGCCCACGTTCGAGCGCAACTCGCGCCAGGCACTCAAAGAAATCGACCGCTTCGCGACCAACGCGACACCGTTCCTCGAAGAATTCCGCCCGGCCGAGCGCGCGCTCACGCCGCTGCTCGCCGCCGCGGAACCGTTCGTGCCGCCGTTCAACAGCTTCCTCACCTCGCTCGGCCCGCTTACGAGCGCCGCGCGCGTCGGCTTGCCCGACACCAAGAAGTTCCTCGATCTCACGGTGCCGCTGCTTGAAAACTTCCGCCCGGTGCTTCACAACATCGACCCGCTGTTCCAGGAGCTCTCAACCTACGTGCCCGAGCTGCAGGCGTTCTTTGCCAACTTCACGGCATCCACGGCGACGCACCTGCCCAACGCGAACCTCCCCAAGGGGGCTCCGTCGACGCACTTCTTGAAGACGATGCAGGTGCTGGGCCCGGAAAGCCTCGCCGTGTACCCGGTTCAGGTGGGTACCCACAGGGGCAACGCGTATCCCCAGCCCGGCGCGTTCAGCTCGCTGCTCAACGGCGGCTTGAAGGTGTTCAGCGCGAGCGGCTGCAGCAACCCGGTGCCCGCGATCAGCGGGCCGGCGAACGCGAACGTGTCGCAGAGCCTGATCGAACTGATCGAGCAGTTCAAACTGGCCAACGCGCCGGAAACTCCCAACGCCGTGGCTGCGCCCGCCTGCAACCAGCAGGGGCCGTTTACGATCAACGGTCACACCAGCCAGTTCCCGCACGTGGTGTACGCGGGCAAATGACCCCGGACGAGACCTTCCAGTACCACTCCACCGAGCTCGACCTCAGCGGCCGGGGCGACGGCGAGTGGTCGATCGTGGCCAAGGACGTGCACAAGCGCCTCGGCGGCGTGCCCGTGCTCAACGGGCTCAACGTGGCGTTTCCCGACAACAAGATCACGGTGGTGCTCGGGCCGTCGGGCACCGGCAAGAGCGTGCTGATCAAGCACATCATCGGGCTGATGTTCCCCGACTCCGGGGACATCGAGGTGCTCGGCCGATCGGTCCCGCGCCTGACGATGCCCGAGCTGCTCAACCTCCGCCAGCGCATCGGCGTCCTGTTTCAGGACGGTGCGCTGTTCGGGTCCATGACGGTGTTCGACAACGTCGCTTTCCCGATGCGCCAGCACACCGACACCTCCGAGGCGCAGATCGCAACGGTCGTCAAAGAGCGCCTCGCTGACGTGGGGCTCACCGAGGCGATCGACGATCTGCCCTCGCAGCTGTCGGGCGGCATGCGCAAGCGCGCGGGCTTCGCGCGCGCGCTGGTGATGGAACCCGACGTCGTGATCTTCGACGAGCCAGACTCCGGCCTTGACCCCGTGCGCACGGCGCTTTTGTGCGACCTGATCCAGGAGATGCACGGCATCCACGGGGGCACCTACATCGTGGTCACCCACAACATCGCCTCCGCGCGCCAGATCGGCGAATTCATCGCGGTTCTGTGGCGCGGGCGAATCGTGGAGGCGGGGGACGCGGAGAAGATGTTCGCCTCGGACAACCCGTTCGTGCACCAGTTCCTGCGCGGCGACGCCGAGGGACCGCTGACGATGGACTGAAGCGCCCCGCGCGGGGCGCGCACGCGCGTGCAGCTCGCCGAGTACAGCCGCTGTGACGCGACCGAGCTGCGGCGCCTGCTCGCCGCGCGCGAAGTGCAGGCCGGCGAGGTTCGCGACGCCGCGCTGCGCGCGATCGAGTGGGTGCAGCCGCGCCTGAACGCGGTCGTGTCCGGGCCCTACGAGGACGCCGCCGGCTGCGACGGCGGGCCCCTCGCGGGGGTGCCGTTCGCGGTCAAGGACACGCTGCCCGAGGCGGGCCGGCCGCTGAGCTTCGGCAGCCGGCTTTTGCACGGCTACGTCGCGCGCCGCGAAGCCACGCTCGCGCACCGCTTTCACGCGGCGGGGCTGGTGTCGCTGGTGCGCAGCGCCACGCCGGAGTTCGCCTTCAACACCGACACCGCGCCGGTGCTGGGAGGCGCCACGCTCAACCCGTGGGACCCGGCGCGCAGCCCGGGCGGGTCAAGCGGCGGCGCCGCGGCGCTGGTGGCGTCGGGCGCGCTGCCGATCGCGCACGGCAACGACGGCGGCGGGTCGATCCGCGTTCCCGCCGCGTGGTGTGGACTGGTGGGACTGAAGCCCACGCGCGGGCGCGTGCCGATCGGCCCGGCGGTGGGCGAGGCCGTGGGCGGCTTCGCGCACGAGTTCGCGCTCACGCGCTCAGTGCGCGACGCGGCGGCGCTGCTGGACGCGGTCAGCGGCCCCGCGCCGGGCGATCGCTACTACGTCGCGCGCCCCGCTGTCAGCTACGTGGAGGCGATCGTTGCGCGGCCGGGACCGCTGCGCGTGGCCGTGCACACCGAGTCGTTCTTCGGCACGCCTACCGAACCCGCCGTCCGGGCGGCGGTCGAGGATGCCGCGCAGGCGCTGGCGGCGCTGGGGCACCACGTCGAGCAGGCGTGCGCGAGCGTGAACGTGGAGCCGCTGCGCGCGTGCATGGAAACGATCTGGTCGGTGGACCTCGCGGGGCTGGCGGCGACGTTTGCTCGCATCAGCGGGCGCGCCGCGGCGTCCGGACAGGTCGAGGCCGCCTCGTGGGCGTGCATCCGCCGCGGCCGCGAGACCAGCGCGCTCGAGCTCGAGGCCGCGGGCGCGGTGGTGAACTCGACGTCGCGCAGCTGGGGTCGCTTCCTGGACGACTACGACCTCTTTCTATGCCCCACGGCGCCCACGTCGGCGCCGCCGAGCGGCGTCCCCGACCAGGACGACGCCGAGATCACCGCGGCAGCCGACTGGCTGCAGGCGGTGTTCGGGCTGATCCCCTTCACGCCGCTTGCCAACCTCACCGGCCAGCCGGCGATCAGCCTGCCTCTGGGCCGCGGCGCCGACGGCATGCCGCTGGGCGTGATGCTCACCGCGCAGGCGCTGCGCGAGGATCTGCTGCTCGCCGTCGCCGCCGCGCTGGAGGAGGCGCTGCCGTGGCGCGACCGTCGCCCGGCGGTGTTCGCCGGCGCGGAGGGCGGCGGCTGACGGCGTCGCGCGGCCTACGCAATGCTCGTCCTCGCCCTTCGCGGCGACCGCATCTCAGCGATCACGTGGTTCGGCGACAGTGGCGTCTTCCCGCTTTTCGAACTGCCGCCGACCCTGGCTAGGGAGGCCGGCCGACAGACTTGATACTTCCCGGACAGATATGCGAACATACGTTCGCATGGTCGTCTGCATCCACCTGCCGCGCTTCGAGCTTCAGATAGCCGCCGGAGGGAGCTCCAGCGCCGCGCAGCAGGCGCTGGCGGGAAGGGCGCTGGCGCTGGCGCCGCTGCCGGGCACGACGCCGCGGCCAAGCGCGGCGCAGGCCGATCTCGATCCCGCCGGACTCTCCGTGAGCCGTGGGGCCGGTCGCGTGGGCGAGGTGTCGGGCGCGGCGGAAGCGCATGGGGTGAGGAGGGGGATGGCGATGGGCGAGGCGCTGGCGCGCTGCCCGCAGCTCGAGCTCCTGGCGGCCGACCCGGTGGGCGTGGCCGAAGCGTGGCAGTCGGTGATCGACTCGCTGGAGTCGGTGGGCGCGGCGGTGGAGCCGGCGCGGGCGGGGCTTGCCTACTTCAGCGCCGACGGCCTGCGCGGCCTGTACGGCGACGATCGCGCGGTGATCGCCGCCGTGCAGCGGGCGCTGCAACGGCCCGCGCGGGTGGGGGCGGGGCCGACGCGCTTTTGCGCGATGGCGGCTGCCCTGGCGGTGCGCTCGCGCCGGGCGCTGGTGCTGGAGGGCAAAGAGGCACAGCGCTGGCTCGCCGCGCGCCCGATCGAGCTGCTGGGGCTGCGCGCAGAGACCGAGGCGCTGCTCGAGCCGTTGCAGCTCCTGGGCGTGCGCACGCTGGGCGAGCTGGCCGCGCTCTCACGCGACGCGCTCGCGGATCGCTTCGGCTCGGCGGGGGTGATCGCCCACGCCCTGGCCCGCGGCGAGGACCGGCCGCTTCGCCCGCGCAGCAGCTCCGAGCGCGTGCGCGAGACGCTTGCGGTGGGTGACGCGAGCAGCGGCGAGGCGCTGCAGCGTGTGCTCGGGGTGCTGGTGGATCGGCTGCTCGCGCGGCGCGAGCGCAGGGGCCGTTCGCTGCGCTCGGTCGCGCTTAGCGCGCGCCTGCTCTCCGGCGGCGGCTGGCGCGAGCGGGTGGTCTTCCGCGAGGCGCTGTGCGACCGCCGGCGCATCCTGCTCGCGCTGTCGGTGCGTCTGGCCGCGCTGCCCGCGCCAGCCGCCATGCTGGGGCTCGAGGTCGAGGGCTTCGGCCCGGCGGCGGGAGAGCAGCGGGCGCTGCTGGACGACCCGCGCGAGCTGCGCGCGGCGCGCCTGCGCGAAGCGGTCGCGCAGGTGCGCGCGGTGGCGGGCGCGGATGGCGCGCTGCGGGCGGTGTGCGTGGACCCCGACTCGCGCGTGCCGGAGCGGCGCGTGATGCTGACGCCACTGGCCGAGCGATGAAGGGTGCGCTGAATGAGCCGCGCGCGGCCCGCGTGCGCATCGGCGCGCAGGGGGTCCCCGCTCGCGTGGACGGGCGTGCGGTGGGGCTCGTGCGCGAATGCTGGCTGGTGGAGGACCGCTGGTGGACGCAGCGGCCGCTGCGGCGCCGCTACTGGGAGCTGCTCAGCGACGGCGGGCGCAACATGGTGGTGTTCGAGGATCTGTGCGCGCCCCCGGGCGGCGCGCGCTGGTTTTCCCAACGGCCCTGAGGCGCGAGGTGGCCGGCACGCCTTCCTATGCGGAGCTGCACTGCCACTCGGCGTACTCGTTTTTGGACGGCGTCTCACTGCCGGATGAGCTGGCGCTGCGCGCGTGCGAGCTGGGCCACGCGGCGCTGGCGCTGACAGACCACAACTCGGTGTCGGGCTCGATGGAGCTGGCCATGGCCGCCAAGCAGTACGGGCTGAAGGCGATCCACGGCGCCGAGCTCGACCTGCAGGACGGGCGTCACATCACGCTGCTCGTGGCCGACGAGCGCGGCTGGAGCAACCTGTGCCGGATCATCACGCACGCGCACGCGCACACGCGTGACGGCGCCCGCCGGCGCGACCCCGCCGCGGCGCGCGTGGCGCTGGCGCACGTGCTCGAGCACGCCCAGGGGCTCGTGTGCCTGACCGGTTGCGCCGGCGCGGGTGTGCACGACGAGGCCACCGCGCGGCGACTGCGAGACGCCTTCGGCGCCGAGAACCTGCGCGTGGAGCTGCAACGCCCGTGCCTGCGCGGCGATCGCGCGCGCAACCGCGCGCTGAGCGCGCTCGCGCGCTCGCTGGGCCTGCGCTGCGTGGCCACCGGCGACGCGCACGCGCACGCGCGCTGCAGGGCGGCGCTGCAGGACGCCTTCGTGGCGCTGCGCAACCACACCACGCTCGACGCGTCAGAGCCGCTGCGCCGCGGCAACCACAGCCACGTGATGACAAGCCCACAGGCGATGGCCGCCCGCTTTGCCGACCATCCGCAGGCGCTGCGCGAGACGCTGCTGCTGGCCGAACGCCTCGAGTTCGACCTCACGAAGGACCTCGGCTATCGCTATCCGGGTGCCGATGACCGCGACGCCGAGCGGCGGCTGGCGCAGCTGTGCTCGCAGCGCCTGCACGAACGCTATGCGGGCGGCGCACAGCTGGCCGAGGCACGAGCGCGCCTGGAGCAGGAGCTGCGCGTGATCGGCAAGCTTGGTCTGGCGGGCTTCTTCTTGCTGCACCACGACCTGCTCGAGCTCGCGCGCGAGGTGGCGCTGGCGGTGCG
>DASZFR010000249.1:0-3350 GCA_035939635.1 Solirubrobacteraceae bacterium | reverse complement strand
TTCGTCGATGACCACCACCGCGGCCAGGCGTGGCTCGCTCGCCGGAGCCACCCCGCCGAACACCGCCATGTAGCGATCGGTCGAGTAGCCGCCGGCGGTGGCTTTCCACGCGGTGCCGGTCTTACCCGATACGCGGTAGCCCGGGATGGCCGCGAGCTTGCCGGTGCCTTCTGCGGCCACCACCGACTCGAGCATGCCGAGCAGTTCGCGGCACACTTGGCTCTCGAGCGCCCGCTCGCCGGGCGCCGCTGCCTCGACGCGCAGGAACGACACCGGACGGACGATGCCGAACGCGCCGATGGTTGCGTAGGCGTGCGCCAGCTGCAGTGGTGTGACCGACAGGCCATAGCCATGCGACATGGTGACGATGCCGATGGGACGCCACTGCGAGTAGGCAGGCAAGAGACCCGCCGACTCCCCCGGATAGCCGCTGGTGGTGACCTGGCCGAAACCAAGATGGTTCAGCGTGGTCCAGATCTCTTGCGGCGGCAGCGTGAGGGCGATGTGCGCCATGCCGACGTTAGAGCTCTTGGCGAGCACGGTGGCGATGTCGATCGCGCCGTAGTTGTGCTCGTCCTCGAAAATCTTCACGCCGACCTTGAAGAAGCCCGGCGAGGTGTCGATGACGCTGCGGTTGTCGTATTTGCCCGAGGCGAGTCCGGCGGCCACGAAGAACGGCTTGATGGACGAACCGGGCTCGAAGATATCGGTGGCCGCCCGGTTGCGATAGACGCCGCTCTGAATCTGTTCGCGGTCGTTGGGGTTGTAGGCGGGCTGGTTCACCATGGCGAGCACCTCGCCGCTGGCGACGTCGAGCACGACCGCGGAGCCGGCGCGGGCACGCTGGTCGCGGATCGCCGCCTTCAGCTCGCGGTACGCGAGGTACTGGATGCGCAGGTCGATCGACAGCACCAGATCGCGCCCCGGACGTGCCGGCCGGATGCTCTCCACGTTCTGCACGATGCGACCGTAGCGGTCCTGGATGACACGCTTCGCGCCATCCTCGCCGGCGAGCCAGTGATCGAACGCGAGCTCCAGGCCCTCCTGGCCGGCATCGTCGACGTTGGTGAACCCGAGCAGATGCCCGCTGACCTCGCTCGCGGGATAATAGCGGCGGTACTCGCGCGAGGTGTACACGCCCGGGATCCCGAGTGCCTTGATCTGCGCGGCTTCCGTGGGCTGGCGATGGCGCGCGAGGTACAGGAACTCGCGCTCGAGATTGCTGGTGACACGGCGCGCGAGTTCCAGGGCGTCGAGCTGCAGCGCGGCGGCGAGTCGCGGAATCTGCTCGGTGGCGAGCGCCAGTTCGCCCGGATTCACCCACACCGAGTCTACGGGCGTGCTGACCGCGAGCGGCTCGCCGTAGCGGTCGGTGATGGTGCCGCGATGCGCGGCGATATCGAGCACGCGGGAGAAGCGCGCATCGCCCTCGCGGGCGAGAAAACCGTGATCGACGAGCTGCAGATTCACCGCGCGCCACGCCAGCGTCAGCGCGCTCATCGCCAGCAGCCCGAGCAGCAGGTGCGCCCGCCAGCGGAACGAGGCGGGCGCTGCGTCGCGTGCGCTGCGCGCCTTCATGGGACGACGATCTCGATCTCCTTCGGGGGCGGCATCGCCATGTGGAGCTTGGCGCTCGCGACGCGCTCGACGAAGGCATGCGTGGCCCAGGCACTCTGCTCGAGCTGCAGCTGGCCCCATTCGATTTCCAGGTTATCGCGGCGCGCGTTCAGAGCCTCGAGCTCGACGAACATCTGCCGCGCACGGTGCTTGCAGTAGATGGCGCCGGCCGCCGAGCCGAGTGCCGCCAGCCACAGCAGCGGCATCGCGATGAGGAACGCAGCGCGCGCGCTCACGCGAGTCGCTCCGCGACGCGCAGCAGCGCGCTGCGGGCGCGTGGGTTGCGCTGCAGCTCCGCTGGCGCCGGCCGGCTCTTTCGGCCGATGAGCTTGAGGCGCGGTTGCGCCGCGGCGGGCACCACCGGCAGATCCCGGAGAGCCGGGTCGATCTGCGACTCGCGCTGCATGAAGCGCTTGACCAAACGATCCTCGAGGGAATGGAAGCTGATGACCGCGAGGCGCCCGCCGGGCGCGAGAGCGTCCAGCGCTCCGCTGAGGCCGCGCTCGAGCTGTCCGAGCTCGTCGTTGGTGAACATGCGCAGCGCCTGGAAAGTGCGTGTCGCGGGATGCTTGCCGGGCTCGCGCGTGCGCACGGCACCTGCGATCAGGGCGGCGAGCTCCCCGGTGCGGGTCAGCGCGCGCGCGCGCCGCGCCGCGCCGATGGCCTGCGCCACGCGACGCGCGAAGCGCTCCTCGCCGAAGGTGGCGATCACCTGGCGTATCTCGTCGATGCCCGCACGAGCGATCCACGCAGAAACGGGTTCGCCCCGCGTCGGGTCCATGCGCATGTCGAGCGGGCCGTCGCCTCGGAAGCTGAAACCGCGCTGGGGATCGTCGAGCTGCGGCGAGGACACGCCGAGGTCGAAGAGCACGCCGCGGCAGGCACGCCCGTGCGCATGTGCCGGCACGAGCGTGCCGAGGTCGGCAAACGACGCGTGCACGAGCGTAAGCCGCATTTCGTCGGCAAAACGCTGCCGGCCGGACGCGATGGCCTGCGGATCCCGATCGAGTGCCAGCACGCGGCCTTCTCGACCCAGGGCCTGGAGTAAGAGTGACGTATGACCGCCACGCCCGAACGTCGCATCGACATAGTAACCGCCCGCTTCCAGGGCCAGTCCCGCGAGCGCCTCAGCGGCAAGCACCGGTGTGTGCTCATCCACCTGCGAAGCGGAACGGCCCCGCCCCCATGAGTGCGCTTGCCACGGGCTACGCCCAACCAGCCTGTCGAACCCTTACAGCGACAGTGACTCGAGCTCGGAGGGCAGATCGGTCGGGGTCTCTTCGTTCGCAAGCCAGGCGTCGCGGCGCTCGCTCCAGCGCGCCTCGTCCCACAGCTCGAAACGATTGCCCTGACCGATCAGCATTCCGTGCCGCCCGAGCTTCGCGAACTCACGCAGCTCAGGCGGCAGCAGGACCCGGCCGTGCCCGTCGAGAGGCAGATCGGTCGCGTGGCCCACCATCAGCCGCTGCAGCCGGCGCGCCGTCGCATTCAGGCTGGGCAGGCTCATGAGCTTGCGTTCGATCTGTTCCCATTCGGGCAGGGGATAAATGAGGAGGCACTGGTCCTTATCGACGGTGACGACCAGTTTCCCCTGGGCGAGTTCGGTGATCTGCTCCCGGTAGCGGTTGGGCATGACCATCCGCCCCTTGTCGTCCAGGGTGATCTTTGTTGCACCGCGAAACATGACCCATAGGGCGAGAGTTCGCCCATTTCCCCCCACTTTCTCCCACCAG
>DASZFR010000248.1:0-18143 GCA_035939635.1 Solirubrobacteraceae bacterium | reverse complement strand
CAGCACACCGGCGCGGCGCGCGAGCAGCTGTTTCCGCTCGTGCTGCGCAGCGCCGCGCGCGTGGCGGTGATCTGTCGCTGCGTGTGGGGGATCGACGAGCGTGGCCTGCACCGCACCAACCTCGCCGCGCTGCGCGACGCGATGCTGACGGTGACGAGCGGCGTCCGCGCGGACGTGCTGTGCCTGCTCGACGGCTTTGCCGTCCCGGACTTCGGGCGCCCGCAGCGCGCGATCGTCGACGGCGATGCCACCAGCGCTGCGATCGCCGCGGCCTCCATTGTGGCCAAGGTCACGCGTGATCGCTACATGCACCACGCCGACTCACAGCACCCCGGCTGGAGCTTTGCCGAGCACGTGGGCTACTCCACGCCCGAGCACCGCGAGGCGATCCTGCGCCAGGGCGTTTCGCCGCTTCACCGCATGTCGTTTCAGTCGCTGGCCTACCAGCAGCTGGCGCTGTAGCCGGCGGCGCCCACGACGGCGCTCGGCGCGCCTCGACCGGTTGGCGCACTCGCCTGCTCACCAGGCCGCGGGAATGTGCTCGAGACGTTGCAGCTTGCCTGTGCCGTCGATGGCCACGCCGATCGCGTCGAAGCGGATCGTCTGCGCGAAAGGCACGCTTGCGCCTTCGCGCGCCAGCCACGAGGCGGACAGTCGCCGCAGCCGCGCGCGCTGGCGCCACGAGAGCGCCGCCAGCAACGGCTCGGCGTCGCCACGCATGCGGAGGCGCCTCGTGGGCACTCGCCGCGTCTTGACCTCGGCGAAGACCAGCGTGTGGCCGTCGAAGGCGATCAAGTCGATCTCGCCGTGGCGCGTGCGCTGGTTGCGCGCGACGATGGCAAAGCCGCAGCGGCGCAGGTGCGCGGCGGCCAGCGACTCGCCGGCGCGGCCGAGCTCGTGCCGCGGGTCGCGCTTGTGCGCCGGCCGCCGCTCCACGAGCTCGAGCCTAGGCGCCGCCTGCGACGAAACGCGCTGCGAACGGGAGGCTGGGCGGCGCCCGCGACCCAACGCGCTTCAGCTCGAGGCTGGGCGCCGGCGCGCCGGCGTTCCGCGCCCGGGCGCCCGTCGCATAGCCTTCGCGCCCGTGTCAGACGCAGCCAAGCAGAAGCGAACGTCGCCGGCACAGCCGGCGGACCGCCCCGCGGGATCGTTGGACGGTGTGTCGTCGTTCATGGGCCTGCGCTGGGAGGACCCGCAGACGGTGCGCCTGGAGATCCGTCCCGAGCTCATCAACGCGGGAGGGCTGCTCTCCGGTGTGGTCACCTACGCGATGGTCGACTACTGCATGGGCTCCACGCTGTGGGTGCAGACCAGCGCCGAGGAGCGCATCGCCACGATCAGCATCTCGATCAACTACGTCGCCACCGCCACCGAGGGCGAGCTCGTCTGCCGCACGGTGGTCGACCGTCGCAACCGCAGCAACGCGGTGATGAAATCGGAGATCCGCCACGAGGACGGACGCCTGATAGTCACTGCGATCGGCAGCTACGCGATCTTCACCAAAGTTCCCCGCTCGAGCACCCACTTCCGCGCACAGCGCGACCAGTGAGGCCGTGGGCGGCCCTACCGCACCCACCAAAACCCCCACGGCTCTCACGATCGCCGGATCGGACTCCGGTGGCGGGGCCGGCATCGAGGCCGATCTGAAGGCGTTCGCGCGCTGCGGCGTCCATGGCGCCGCCGCGATCACCGCGATCACCGCTCAGAACACCATCGGCGTGAGCGCGATCCACGCCGTGCCGGAGGAGATCATCCTCGCCCAGGTGCGCGCGGTGCTCGGCGACATCGGCGCCGACGCGGTCAAGGTGGGGATGCTCGGCACGGGGGCGATCGCGCGCGCGGTGGCGCAGGCGCTTGACGAGCTCCCTCCGGACACGCCGGTGGTGGTGGACCCGGTGATGGTTGCCGAGTCCGGCGCCGAGCTGCTCGAGCCCGACGCGCGGCGCGTGCTGGTGCAGGAGGTGCTGCCGCGGGCAACCGTGCTCACGCCGAACATCCCCGAGGCGCGTGTGCTCGCAGGCCTCGGTGATCCGTCGGTTGAGTCCGAAGAGTGTGAGGCCGTGCAGCTGGCGCGTGCGGTGCTGGCGCTTGGACCGCGCTATGTGGTGCTCACCGGCGGGCACCGGGAGCACGCCACCGATCTATTCGTCGGAGCGGGCGACGGCGAGGTCGTGGCGATCGGCGGCGAGCGCGAGCCCGAGGGCGCCGCACACGGGTCCGGCTGCACGCACTCCGCGGTGCTCGCCGCCCAGCTTGCGCTCGGACGCTCGCCGCTGCAGGCCGCGCGCAGCGCACGCGCACTCGCAGGTGAGGCTGTCCGGCGCGGGCTGCGCGACGTCGGCGCCGGCGCCGGGCCGGTTGACGTGATCGACCTGGAGCGTCAGCGCGCGCGTGAGCGCTGAATGGCCGCTCTAAGCGGGCGCGCCACGGCGGTTTCGCGGCGGCGCAAACCCTCGCCCCGTGGGGAGCTCACGCGGGTCCTGGGCGACGCGCGAAACTCTCGCTCGCGCTGCGCCTGCTCGAGCAGGTCGCGACGGTGGCTCTCTGTAACTGCGATTGCGAGGTTGGGATTGAGCATGCCCCAACTCTCGCGCCGCCGCAGCGCTGTGCTAAGACATTTAGTGTGATCTAAATGGTCGACGTGCGCTTTGACATCGAGTCCATCAGCGGCGTGCGCTTCGGCGTCTCGCCGCTGTTCGAGGCCACGCTCAGCGTGCGCGCGCTGGCCGAGCCCGACACCTGCCTTGTCCACCTTCCGTGGCTCGAGCGCACGCGACGCCAGGTCGCGGAACTGGACCTCGAGCCGATCCGCCTGCTGCAGCGCCGCGACGCGTACGCTCCGGACTTTCTCAACCCGCCCCCTGCGGGGCCGGTGGCGGAGTTCGAGGGAGAGCTTGCGATCATGCTCGCCACCCCGGCAGCCCAGGTGCGCGCGGAAGTGCGCCACGTCTACGACGGGCGCCCGCTGCCCGCAGTGCTCGAGCCGTTCATAACGCGTCCTCGGGCCGCGCTGCGCGGGCTCGCCGACCTCCTTCGCAACTACTGGCAGCTGGCGCTCGCAGAGCACTGGCCCCGGATCTCCGCGCTGCTCGCGCACGACATCCTCTACCGCGCGCGCCAGCTCGCGCACGGCGGCACCCGGGAGCTGTTCGCCGAGCTCGACCCCGCGATCAAGTGGGAGGAGCAGGGGCTGTTGCGCATCGAGAAGAAGGAGTGCGACGACGCAACACTGCAGCTCGACGACCGCGGGCTGTTGCTGCTCCCGAGCGCCTTCTCGTGGCCGAAGGTCGTGCTCGTGACCCAGCCGCCGTGGCAGCCCACGGTGATCTATCCGGCTCGCGGCGTGGGAATGCTCTGGGAGCCCGAGCGACCGGTCCCGTCAGACGCGCTGGCGCGGCTGCTCGGCTCAAGCCGCGCATCGATTCTCAGCGCGCTTGACCGACCCCGCTCGACCACGGAGCTGGCGCGCGTTCTCGACATCTCGCCAGGGGGTGTGTCGCAGCACCTGTCGGTGCTGCACACGGCTGGACTCGTCAGTCGCCACCGCGACCAGCGCTCGGTCCTGTACCTGCGCTCGCACACCGGCGAGGGGCTGGTCCGCACAGCCACGACCGCCGGCGCATAACGACGGTGCGACACCGCTGCGCGGTCCGCACGGCCGCGAGCGCCGCGGGCGAAGGCGGCGCACGCGACAGCGTGCGAAGGGCCGTTTGACATAATCCCAGTGGCATGAAGTTGCTGCGCATGGCGCCCGGTCACGGCGAGATTCTGCTTGCAGAGGGCGATGTCGACGTGCCTGAGCAGGAGCGCGAGCTGATCGAGGCGTTTCGACGCGAGCTCGACGCCGGGTTGTGGGCGGCGGTCCCCAAGGCCGGCCACGACGGTCGCCGCGAGGCCGACATGGTGCGCACCTTCGACGAGGTGCCGCGCGACGCCGAGCGCGTGATCTTCTTCCCCCGCGCCGCCGGCGGCGCGCAGTTGGCCGCGCAGGACAGGCTGCGGACCGGCCGCTGACGGTGGCGCTCGCGCTGGGCACCGCGGCGCTCGTGCTCGTCGCGCTGCTGTGCGAGCTGTGCCGGCCCAGGGCCACCGCGGCGGCCAGGTCGCTGCTGGCGCGCGCGCGGGAGTGGCGGCACGCCCGCGCGCACGGCCCCGCGCAGGCGCACTACGACCCCGGGCGCGAGCTGCGCGCCGAGCACCGCGCGCGCGAGCTGCTGCGGTCTTGCGTGGACCCCGACGACTGGGAGATGTACCGCGATCTCGGCTTTTTGCGCGTGTGGGGGCAGCTGTCCGACCAGGCACAGCCCGGCGCGCGCTACGCCTATTTGATCTACCCGCACAGGCCCATCGTCGCCTTCGTGGCGCAGACCGGCATGCTCCTCAACGAGTACTGCGTCACGTTTCCCGACCACTCGCGCCCGTACGGCAGCTCGCGGCTGCCCGACTCCGACGACGTGCTCGCCAAGTGGATGGCGCTCAGCGCCGACGAGCGCGGCTTGATCACCGGCGCCAACATGCACCTCCCAGGACGCCAGATCGACCCCGACGTGATCCGCCGCGACCTCGTGCGCCTCGCGCGCTGGGAACGCGCGCGCTACGCCCGCCACGCCGAGGGTGCGCGCGCCGCGTGAGCACTGGCAGCGGCTTGGATCCAAAGCACCGCAGCCGCACGCTCACCGAGGGGCCGCAGCGCGCCGCGGCGCGCGCGTACCTGCACGGAATCGGCTACAGCGCCGAGGACCTCGCCAAGCCGATCGTGGGAGTGGCGCACTCGTGGATCGAGACGATGCCGTGCAACTTCAACAACCGTGTGCTCGCCGCGCAAGTCAAGCAGGGCGTGCGCGACGCGGGCGGCACGCCGATGGAGCTCAACACGATCGCGATCTCCGACGGCATCACGATGGGCACCCCGGGCATTCGCGCTTCGCTGGTCTCGCGCGAGCTCGTCGCGGACTCGATCGAGCTGGTGGCAAGCGCGCACCAGTTCGACGCGCTGGTCGCGATAACCGGCTGCGACAAGACCATACCCGGCGCGGTGATGGCGCTCGAGCGCGTGGACATTCCCGGGCTGATGCTCTACGGGGGCTCGATCCGCCCGGGCTGGTTCCACGGCGAGGAGGTCACCATCCAGCAGGTCTTCGAGGCGGTGGGCCAGTTCGCCGCGGGCAAGATCAGCGAGGCCGAGCTGCACGAGCTCGAGGAGGCCGCCTCGCCGGGCGCCGGCGCGTGCGCAGGGCAGTTCACCGCCAACACCATGGCGATGGCGTTCGAGGCGCTCGGCATCTCGCCCGCGGGCTCGGCGATGGTGCCCGCCGAGGACGGGCGCAAGCTCGAGGTGGCGCGCTCCTGCGGGCGGCTCGTGATGGACATGCTCCACGCCAACCGCCGTCCGAGCGACGTGATCACGCGCGCCTCGCTGCACAACGCGATCGCGGCGGGGGCAACGAGCGGCGGCTCGACCAACATCGTCCTGCACCTGCTCGCGGTGGCGCGCGAACTCGACATCGAGCTCGGACTCGACGAGTTCGACGCGATCTCGCAGCGTACGCCGCTCCTGTGTGACCTGCAGCCGGGGGGGCGTTACGCGGCCACCGACCTCTACGAGGCCGGCGGCGTGCCGCTCGTGCTGCGGCGGCTGGCCGAAGCCGGCGTGCTGCAGGGCGACGCCGTCACCGTCACCGGTGAGACGATCGGCGAGATCGCGCAGGCCGCCGCGGAAACGGAGGGCCAGCGCGTCGTGCGTCCGCTGTCAGAGGCGCTCAAGCCGACCGGCGGCTTTGCCATCCTGCGCGGCAACGTCGCGCCCGACGGCTGCGTGGTCAAGCTGGCCGGGCACGAGCGCCGCAAACACGCGGGCCCGGCGCGCGTGTTCGACGGCGAGGAGGCCGCGATGGCGGCCGTGCTCGCGAAGGAAATCCGCGAGGGGGAGGTGGTGGTGATCCGCGGCGAGGGGCCAGCGGGCGGGCCGGGCATGCGCGAGATGCTCGCCGTCACCGCGGCGCTGGTCGGCGAGGGGCTTGGCGAGTCGATCGCGTTGATCACCGACGGGCGCTTCTCGGGCGCCACGCACGGCTTCATGGCGGCGCACGTCGCGCCCGAGGCGGCGCGCGGCGGCCCGATCGGGGCGCTGAGCGACGGCGACCAGGTCAGCATCGACGTGGATGCGCGGCGCATCGACGTCGATCTCTCGGACGAGCAGATCGCGCAGCGGCTCGCTCTGTACGCGCCGCAACCGCTCAACGGCCGGCTGGAGGTGGCGATCAGCAAGTACGCGCGCCTAGTCGGCAGCGCCGCCGAGGGCGCGATCGTCCGCTAGCGCTCCAGCGCCGCCCGGCGCCGTCGCGCGAGCACAGGAGCTATTCGGCGAGGAACTGCGCGAGCAGCGCGTTGAACTGCGCCGGACGCTCGAGCATCGCCACGTGGCCGGTGTCGTTGAAGATCACCTTGCGCGCGTTTGGGATCAACGCCTCGAACACGTCGGCGTCGCGCACGCTGATGAGGCGGTCGCGGTCGCCCCACGCGATCAGCGTCGGACACGCGATCTCGGGCAGGCGCTCGCGCACGTGGTAGGTGAGCACCGCCTCGAGCGCGTCGAAGAACCCCGGCTTGCCGGCGCCGCGCAGCTGCTCGGCCGCAAGCGCAGCGGCCAGCCGCTCGGGATGCGCCGCGACGAGGCGCAGCGCCTCCCTGCGCAGCCGCGGACGCCGCGCGATGGCGTCGGCGTTGGAGGCCAGCCACTCGCTCGCGCCGGCGGTCACGCGGCGGGCGCGGCGCATAGCGGGCAGCACGCGCGCGGCGGCCGGCTCGTTGTGGGTCGACAGCCCAGCCGCGGACACCAGCGCCAGGCGCTCCACGCGCTGCGGGCATGCGATCGCGAGCTCGCACGCGATGAAGCCGCCCATCGAGTTGCCCACAACAGTTGCCGCGGCGATCCCGCGCGCGGCGAGCAGGCCGTCGAGCGCGCGCGCGTAGCCGCGAATCGAGATCTTCTGCGCCGGCATCGGCGAGCGGCCGAAGCCGGGGAGGTCCATCGCCAGAACGCGGTGCGTGTCCGCGAACGCGGGTAGCTGCTGCAGCCAGTTCGGCCACGAGCCGGCCAGGCCGTGCACGAACACGATGGGCGGCTCGCCCTCGCCGAGCTCGATCACGTTCATCGGCCGTCCGTCCACCATCACCCAGCGCTGGTGGCTGCGCCAGTCCATCGGCATCCAGCGCGAGAGTGCGCCCGCGTCGCTTGGCTGCTGGAAGGGCGCGGCGGTCTGTACGCGGCCCGCGCCGGGCGCCTGCGTGCTCACGGCCGTTGAATCTAGCGCGCCTGGCGCGACCGGCCGCGGCAGGGCGCGGGCGGCGGGGGGCGAAGTAGGCCAGAACGTGGACGCCTGGAATCACGCGCTCGAGCTGCTGGAGGCTGACCTGCGACGCCGCGACGCCGCGCCGCGCACGCGCCGCGCCTACCTGAGCGACGCGGCGCGCTTCTCGCAGTGGGCCCAGCAGCAGGGGCTGCTGCCCACCGATGTCGCGGCCAAGGCCGTGCGCCGCTACGTCGCCGCGCTGTCTGCCGGCGGCGCCGCTCCGCGTACGAGCGCGCGCCATCTCGCCTCGCTGCGCGCTCTGTTTGCCAGCCTGCGCCAGCACGGCGTGATCGCGCAGAACCCCGCCGAGCTCGTGTCCACGCCGCGCCGACCGTCGCATCTGCCGCGCGTGCTCAGTGCGCGCGATGCGGGCGCGCTGCTAGACGCGATCCCGGCCGCGGAGCCGCTGCAGGCTCGCGACCGCGCGATGTTCGAGCTCGCCTACGGCAGCGGCCTGCGCGCGCAGGAGCTCGTCGCGCTGCGGCTGTCAGACGTCGACCACGACGGCGAGCAGCTGCGCGTCGAGGGCAAGGGCGAAAAGACGCGCTTCGTGCCCGTCGGCGAGCCCGCGATGGCAGCCCTGCGGCTCTATCTCGAGCGGGCCCGCCCGGCGCTCGCCGCGCCCGCTGCCGCGCTGCCGCGGCGGTCTCGCAACGACGCGGCCGGCAGCGCCGCAGCGGCGCCGCACACAGGCGCCGCGGAGGCTCTGTTTCTCTCCAAGAGCGGGCGCGCGCTGTCTACCAGCGACGTGAGAAGGCGCCTCGCGGGATGGCTCAAGCACGCCGCGGGCCTCGCCGAGAGCAGCTTTGCCGGCGTCTCCCCGCACGCTCTGCGCCACAGCTTTGCGACGCATTTGCTCGACGGCGGCGCGGACCTGCGCGCGATCCAGGAGTTGCTCGGGCACGCGAGCGTGTCGACCACCCAGATCTACACTCGGGTAGAGTCAGCCAGGCTTCGTAGCGCCTACGCGCGCAGCCACCCTCGGGCGTGAGTCAGGGGAGGAACCCTGGAGACCAACGTAAAGCCGATCGAGCTGCGGGAACTATGGCGGCGCTACAAGGCCGAGGGAGACCCGCGCGTGCGCGAGCGCCTCGTCGTCGCCTACTCGCCGCTGGTCAAGTACGTCGCCGGGCGCACCGCCGCGGGGCTGCCGCCACACGTGGAGGAGGCAGACCTCATCTCCTACGGTCTCGTTGGGCTCATCTCGGCGATCGAGCGCTTCGACCTGTCGCGTGACATCAAGTTCGAGACCTACGCGATCATGCGCATCAAGGGCGCGATCATCGACGAGCTGCGCTCGATGGACTGGGTGCCGCGCAGCGTGCGTGCCCGCGCGCGCGAGCTTGAGCGCGCCAACGCCAAGCTCGAGCACTCGCTGCAGCGCGCGCCCACCGACGCCGAGGTCGCCGCCGAGCTCGGCATCAGCGAGGACGAACTGCAGGACTCGCTGATCGCCATCTCCCACTCCTCGATCGTGGCGCTCGACGAGCTCTGGAGCGTGTCGGACTCAAGCGGCGACCAGGTCTCGCTGATGGACACAATCGAAGATCCCGGCGCGCCCGACCCCGCCAGGTCGCTGGACGTCGGCGACCTGAAGGACCGCATCGCCGAGGCGATCGCGCGTCTGCCGGAGCGCGAGAAGCTCGTGATCGCGCTCTACTACTACGAGGCGCTCACCCTGCGCGAGATCGGCGAGGTGCTCGGCGTAACCGAGTCGCGCGTCTCCCAGATGCACACCAAGGCCGTGCTGCGCCTGCGCTCGCGCATGGCCGAGGAGTCCTTCGAGGACTGACGCGCCGCGCTTCGCGTCGTTGAGCGAACGCGGTCGTGAAGCTAGAACGCGAACTCGCCGAGCAGTGCGCGCGGCGGCTAATGCCGTTCTTCAGCAAGCCGCTCGGCCGCCGCGCGGGCCTCGTCGATGTCGATGCTGTTCGTCTGGCGCTCGATGCGACCGTCCCGCTCCAAGCCGAGATCGGCGAGGGCGCGCTCGCGATCCCAGTAGGCGACGAACCTCGTGACCACACCGTCGTGCAGGTAGAGCAGGTTCGCACCCCGACCGTGCAGCGCCGCGGCGTCCATGCCGCTGAGCTTGCCGCGCCCGCCGAAGCCCACCAGTGTGAGCACGCGTTCGCCGTCGAGCTCGCGGTACTCGATCTCCTCCACGCGCCAGTCATCCCACGCGCTCAATATCTCGCGCCAGCCCTCCCACATCCCTGCCAGCCCGCGCCAGTGGCCCGGCGCCGGACCGCCGACGACCTCAAAGTCGATCTCGGGGTGTGCCCAGTCGGTCCAGACGTAGTCGCGCCGCTCCCACGCCGCGTAAATCTGGCGCACGAGGTTGAGGTTCGCCGACTCGGCCACGGTCAGCCGGCTCGCAGCTCGTCGATGTCGAGTGACACAAGCGTCGGTGCGCGTGCGCCGCGGGGTGTGACGCGACGCCGCGTTGGGACCAGCAGGCCGTCGATCCAGGCATGGTCGTAGCAGCGGTGTTTCGCCCGCGCGAACGGTCCGAGCATCACCTCGGCGGTGTAGTCGAGGCGCTGCAGGACTGCGTCGCGATCGAAGTGGAACATCTGGCGGCGACTGTGGGTCGGCACGCGCGGCGGGAAATCGACACGCAGGCGCCGGCGCGGCAGCTCGCGCACCGTGAAGTCGTCTGCGGCGAACATGAACGGCGCCGCCATGTAGCCCCACAGGGCGTACCCCGCGAAGTGCACCACGTCCTCGTTCGTCCAGCGAAAGCGGCGCGCCATCGCGGCCGGTCGCGGGTCGCCGGCGTCGAATGTGCCGATACCGTGCAACTGCACGTGCGGACGCCGCGTGTCGACGGTGGCCTTCAAGCCGCGCAGAATCGTGGGCTGGCCCTTCAGCGGCAGCGCGACTCCGCCGCAGCGCAACGCAACGTCGATCGAGCCGATCTGCATCCAGCGATCCATGCCCCCGTGAGCCGCGATCGCTTCTTCGAGCAGGCTCATTTCCCGCCCCGCTCGGCGAGCCGGCTCGGGTCGGCGTCGCCGCCCGCCGCCCAGTAGCCCGGGCGGTGCAGCAACTCGAGCTTTATGCCGTCGGGGTCGTAGAAGAAGACCGCGTAGTAGCCGGGCGTGTAGGCGTACTCTCGCGGCGCGCTCTCGACCGTCGCCCCTGCAGCTTCAAGCCAGCGCCAGCGCTCGTCCACCGCCTCGCGAGAGGGCACGTCGATGCACACGTGGTGCACGCCGATCGCATAACGGTCGTAGGGCGCAGCGTGCGCGTCTGACTGCTTCTCGCGCAGGCCGATCGCGGCCACGCCCGGCCTGCGCGCCGACAGGTAATAGATCGTCTCGCCGCGCTCTCCGCGCACCTCGTTGCGCCCTGTCCAGCCGAGCGGCTCGAGCAGTCCCCGGTAGAAGTCCAGGCTGCGCTCGACCGAGCTCACCACGAGGTCGATGTGGCTGAGCTTCGACGCGGGCACCGCTCGACTGTACCCCCGGCGCGGCCGCGCGAGCCGGCCGGCGCCGAGCGTTGGCGCGAGGCGGGCGCGGGCGCTATGGTGCTCGCACCCCGAGGAAGGAGAGCCCACATGCACACAGCGGCGGATCGGATTCGCAATGTTGCCCTCGTCGGTCATCGCGGCGCGGGCAAGACGTCATTGCACGAGGCGCTGCTGTACGAGGCGCGCGTCACCACGCGCCTGGGATCGGTTCCCGACGGCTCCGCCGTGTCGGACTCCGACCCCGACGAGCAGGCTCGCCAGATGTCGATCTCGGCCACGCTGTCCTCGTTTGACTGGCACGAGCGCAAGATCAACCTGCTCGACACGCCAGGCGAGCCCAGCTTCGTCGCCGACGCGCTTGGCGCGCTGCGCGTGTGCGAGTCGGCGATCTTCGTGATCAATGGCGTGATGGGCGTCGAGGTATCCACCAGCCGCCTATGGGCGCGCGCAGCCGAGCTCGACATCGCGCGCATGCTGTTCGTGAACATGCTCGACCGCGAGCGCGCCGACTTCTTCCGCACGCTGGACGCGCTCAAGAAGGCGTTCGGCGCCCATGTGGTCGCCACCGAGGTCCCGATCGGCACAGAGCACGAGATCGAGGGGATCGTCGATCTCGTCGACATGAAGGCCTACCGTCAGGACTCGGCCGGCCAGGGAGCGTTCTCCGAGATCCCGATCCCAGACGCGCAAGTCGAGCTCGCGCAGGAATACCGCGAGAAGCTCATGGACGAGGTCTGCGAAGTCTCGGACTCGCTCATGGAGCGTTACCTCGAGGGCGAGGAGATCTCCCACGAGGAGGTCGTTGGCGCGCTCAAGGACGGCACCAACCACGGCTCGATCTTCCCCGTGGTGTGCGGCGTGGCCACGCGCAACCTCGGCACGTCGCGCCTTCTGGACGCGATCGTCGAGGACCTGCCGTCGCCCGTGAAGCACGGTTCGCTGCAGGTCGGCGAGCTCGAGCTGTCGCCGGACGAGGATGCCGAGCTGTTCGCCTACGTGTTCAAGACCCGCGCCGACCAGTTCGCCGGACGCATCAACCTGCTGCGCGTCTACCAGGGCGTGCTGCGCGCGGAAAGCCAGGTGCTCAACACGCGCGCCCACGCCAAGGAGCGCATCGGGCAGCTGGTCACGTTTCAAGGCAAAGAGGTCGTGCACGCGCAGGAGTTCGGGCCCGGCGACATCGGCGCGGTGGCCAAGCTCAAGGAGACTCGCGCGGGGGACTGGCTGTCTTCCCGCGACCAGCCGATCGAGATGCCCCGCCTGAAACTCCCGGCGCCGGTGATGGCGTTCGCCGTCGAGCCCAAGAGCAAGGGCGACGAGGACAAGGTGCTCGCGTCGCTACGACGCCTGCAGGAGGAGGACCCGACGATCGATCTGCATCGCGACCAGCAGACCGGCGATCAGATCGTGGCGGGCCTGTCGCAGGTGCACGTGGAAGTCATCGTCGACCGCCTGCGCGACCGCTTCGGCGTCGAAGTCACGCTCAAGCCGCCGCGCGTGCCCTACCAGGAGACGATTCGCGGTACCGCCACCGCGCACGGCCGCCACAAGAAGCAGTCAGGCGGGCGCGGCCAGTTCGGAGACTGCCACATCGAGATCACGCCGCTGGAGGACGCTGACGCGGGCGACTTCGAGTTCGTCAACAAGATCAAGGGCGGCGTGATTCCCAGCTCGTTCATCCCCGCCGTCGAGAAGGGCGTGCGCGAGGCCATGGAGTCCGGCGTGCTCGCGGGCTACCCGGTCAAGGGTGTGCGGGTGCGCCTGTTCGACGGCCAGTACCACACCGTGGACTCGTCGGAGATCGCGTTCAAGCTCGCCGGCATCCAGGCCATGAAGCAGGCGCTCGAGCAGGCAAATCCGGTGCTGCTCGAGCCGATCATGCTCGTCACCCTGTCGGTTCCCGAGGCCTACGTCGGCGACGTGATCGGCGACCTCAACAGCCGCCGCGGGCGCCCGCAGGGCATGGAGCCGGTGGGTGTGATGACCGAGATCAAGGCCGAGGTACCGATGTCTGAGATGCTCAGCTACGCGCCCGACCTTCGTTCCGTCACCGGCGGGCAGGGCGACTACACGTTGGAGTTCCTGCGCTACGAAGAGGTCCCCGGCCACCTCGCGCAGAAGGTGATCGAGCAGGCCGGCTCCGAGCAGGCCGCCGCAGCCGCCTGACCCGTCGGCTGCAATTTTGCGCCCGCCCCGCGGCGCGTGGCCTCGCCGGCGAAGCGGCCGCCCGGCGCGTGCCTGTAGGCTCAACGGCGATGGCCACACGCGCGATCGTCACCTCACAGCCCGACATAGCCTGCTACGTCTGCGGCCGTCGGCTGCTGCGCGGAGAGCAACCCGAGGTGTTCCTCGTCGACGGGCGTCCGCAAAACGTCTGCGAGCTGTGTTCCCCGCGCGCCGCCCACCAGGGCTGGCCGCGCGGCGGTGCCGAGGACGCCGACACGCAACCCGAGCTCCAGCAGCGCATCCGGCCCGGCCTGTTCTCGCGACTCTGGCGTGGGCCGCAGCCACGCCAGCGCAGCACACGCGCTCGCGCACCCGTCGCGGCGGTGCGCGGCTCCGCAGACGCCGGCGTCTCGTTTGCGGCGCCCGCGTTCGGCGTCGCGGACGATCCGCTGGATCCGCCGGCCGCCGCCGGCGACCCCTCTCCGGCCGGCAACGAGCCTCTTTCGCCCGGCGCGGTCGAACAGGCCGCGCTCGAGCGCGCGCTCGAGGCTTTCAACCGCGGCGAGTATCCCCGGCGGATCGCCGGCTTGACCCGCTCGCTAGGCCTACCCGAGGTGAGCGCGGTCTACGACCGCGACCTCAACCTCGTCACCGTCCTAGTCGCGTGGGAGCTGTGCTGGTATCGCTATCGCGTCGACCTCGACGACCCCCAGCTCGAAGCGCGCATGGTCGCCGAAGGCCGGACGCTCGAGCAGCTGCCGCGGGGCGAGCGGCTGGCAAACGCCACTATCGGCGACGCAGGCACGCTGTCGCTCGCCGGCGCAGCCGTATAGCGCTGCACGGGCGCACGCAGCGCTTTGTTTGCGCGCCAGTCGCGGGTAACATCGCTGCGCGATGATCTATTGCGTCGTACCGAGACCCCTCGAGGACGAGCTCTTCGACAAGCTGACCGCGTACTACGCCGACGAGGACAACGTCACCGTCATCGTCGACCGCCGCCGCTTTGACCGCCGCGCTCGCGGCGGGCGCGCCGGCGACGCGGGCGCCAAGCAGAGGCGCGTCGTGCGCGACCGTCGCCGCGCCCGGGTACCGGGCGAGTTTCCTCCGCTGGCTCGCGCGACCTCCTAGGCGGGCGCGAGCGGGCTTTGGCGCCGCAGAGTCCCCTGCGGCTGGTCGTGCACGTAGACGGCGGCGCGCGCGGCAATCCAGGCCCGGCCGCGGGCGCGTGCGTGATCAGCAATCCCGACGGCGAGGTGCTTGGCGAGCACGTGCGTCTGCTCGGCGTCGCCACCAACAACGTCGCCGAGTACCAGGCATTGCTGCTCGGGCTTGAGTGCGCTCGCGAGATGGGCGCGGGCGAGGTCGAGGTGGTGGGCGACTCCGAGCTGATCGCAAAGCAGGTCACGGGCGCCTACCGCGTCAAGAACGAGGCGCTCAAGCCCCTGCACCGCGCCGCGCTCGCCGCCCTCGCGCAGTTTCAGCGCTGGTCGATCCGCACCGTGCCGCGCGAGCGAAACGCGCACGCCGACGCGCTCGTCAACGCCGCACTTGACGGCACCCGTCACGCAGACGGCGCGGCCTAGCTGCAGTTCGCCGGCCGGCGCGGCCGCGCACGCCCGGCTCGCTCTGCCGGCGCGCGCCCGCGCACTGCGGGCCGGCTTTGGCGGCGGTCGGCCGCGCAAGACGCGGCCCGGTCGGGGCGCGAGTGCGCGCCTAAGGCAGCGGCGCCGCCGAGCGCGCGATCGCGAGCATCTGTGCGTTGGACAGGTCCTCCAGCAGCGTGTTGGTCAGCCAGTACAGCGCGCCCGCCTCGTGCCACGCGATTGTGTGCACATGACCACCGTCGTCGAAGAGCAGGTACGTGCGCCCGCCGATCCTGCGCGTCTGGTCAGGGCGCGCGAGGAACGGCGGATTAGGCCAATCGCTGCCCTCGAAGTCGTAGTAGCCGCCGTCTGAGCTGCGCTGCCACACGGCCACGTAGGCGTGGCGCAGCCGGCCTTCGCGATCGCGCAGGTCATATGTGCGCACTGTTTGCTCGGTCGCCGGCCCCGCCTGCAGCGTCGGGAACAGCAGCGGGAACGCCACGCCGCCGGGACGCTCGCCCGGCGCCACCGGGTCAAGCGCCAGCGCTGCCGCCGAGGGCGCGCCGAAGCTCGCGTGCTTGTGGACGTGCGTGCTCGAGCTCGCGTCCGCGCCCGGCACCGCCGCACGGGGTGAGCTTGCGAGGAATTCGGCGAGCGTCTGTTCCTCCAGTTCGGGCGTGCTCGTCACGTATGACGCGCCGTTGAGGTGTGCGTTTGGGTCCAGCGCGCGGAACTTCACCTGGCGCAGCGGCTTTGCCTGGGAGAACGCCACGAGCTTTGCCAGTTCGATCAGCTGCGACGCCGAGTGGTGGAACGTCGTCACGATCGCGTGCCCCACCGCTTTGGCCACCGCGTCGATCTGTCCGAGCACGTCTTCTGTCGAGATCTGCTCGCGAAGGTCGCGCAGAAAGTCCTGCTGGCGTGCCACGCGCACGAAGTCCGAGTCCTGGTGGCGGTAGCGCACGTAGCTCAGCGCGCTCTGGTAGCAGAGCTTCTGATAGCCCGGCTGCAGGTTGATTTCCGAATACTGTTCTTCGCCCGGACCGTTGAGGTGGAAGTAGCGGTGGTCCACGTTCACGTACACGCAGCCGAGCGCGTCCACCACGTTGATGAAGCCCGCGAAGTCCACGTCGACGATGCCGTTGAGCTTCAGCGTGGGGAACACCTGGTGCTCGATCGTTTCCGCCGCGAGCAGCATCGCGCCGCGCGTCCCGCCGAGGCGGGCGCCGATCGTGTAGGCGGCGTTGACCTTTTCTCCTGGGAAGTACTCGCCGTCGGGCGCGGTGATGTCCACCTCGAGGTCGCGCGGGATCGACAGCATCGACGTCTGCCCCTGTTCGGGGTCGAAGCGCACCAGAAGGATCGTGTCGCTGTGCGGCGGGTCGTTGCGGTCCAGCGCGTCCTTCGCCTGCGGGCGGCGGTCGGAACCGAGGATCAAAAACGTCTGCGGGCCGCCGCTGTACACAGGCGTGACCACGCTTTTGGGCACGTGCACGGTCGTCGGGAAAACCTCCGCCGCGATGCCGCTGACGGTGTTCAGCGCGATCGTCGCGGTGGCGGCGCCGCTCAGCGCCACGATCAGCGCGCCGGCGATCACAAAGCGCTTCAGCATGCCCCGGCACAAGCGTAATGGCGCCCGCGGCAGCGCCGCGTCGGCGCAGCGCCGGCTTGCGGCGGCCGTCGCGCGCCGCGGCCGCCGACGGGCGTGTTGCGCGCCCTCGCCGCCACTGTGGCTACGCTCGGTCGATGCTCAGCGCGCGCAACCGCGAGCTGCTGGGGTTGGTGCCCGCCGCGCTGCTGGTCACCGCCGGCTTTGCCGCGATCTTCATCCAGGCGGAAAACAACTCGCCCGGCGCGTCCAACAACGTCACGCTCAACCACGCGTCCAACGCCTCGCTCACGTACGGCGCGATCTTTCTCGGCCTGTGCCTGCTGGCGCATCTGGTGATCCGCTACTCACTGCCGCACGCCGACCCCTACCTGTTCCCGCTCGCCGCGGTGCTCGCGAGCGTGGGGATCGTGATGATCTACCGCATCAACCCCGTGCTGGCGCGCCAGCAGGCGCAGTGGCTGGTCGTGGGCCTCGTGCTGTTCGTCGCCACTATCTACGCATTACGCCGCCGCGGGGTAGCTGTGCTCGAGCGCTACCGCTACACGATCGCCACCGTCGGGATCGTCGCGACGGTGCTGCCGCGGCTGCCCGGCATTGGTCGCCAAGTCAACGGCGCCTACCTCGCGATCCACATCGGAAGCGTCTCCTTCCAACCCGCCGAGCTCGCCAAGGTCGCGATCGTCATCTTCCTCGCCAGCTACCTGCGCGACAACCGCCAGCTGCTTGTCACCGCGGGGCGGCGCGTGCTCGGGCTGACGATCCCGCCGATGAAGCAGTTCGGCCCGATGCTGATCGTGTGGGGCGCGGCGATCGGCGTGCTGCTGCTCACGCGCGAGCTCGGCACGTCGCTGATGTTCTACGGCGCGTTTCTTGCGCTGCTGTATGTCGCGACGGGGCGTTTCTCGTTCCCCTTCATCGGCCTCGTGCTGTTCGCGCTCGGCGCGTGGTTCGTCACCGCACACGTCAGCCACGTGCATGCGCGCGTGCTCGCTTGGGAACACCCATTTGACAAAAGCCTCTACGAACGCAGCTCCGGCGGCAGCTACCAGCTCGCCCAGTCGCTGTTCGCGCAGGCCGACGGCGGCCTGTTGGGGACCGGCTTTGATCAGTCGCTGCTGCGGCTTCCGCACCAGAGCACGCCGATCCTGCCGGTGCCCGAAAGCGACACCATCTACGCGGTGATCGTCAACGAGCTCGGGCTGGTGGGCGCCACCGGGCTACTGCTCGTATACCTGCTGTTCATCGCACGCGGGCTCAAGACCGCCGTGCTTGCGCGCGACTCGTTCTCCAAGCTGCTCGCGGTGGGGCTGTCGTTCGTGATCGCCCTGCAGGTGTTCGTGATCGTCGGTGGCGTCACGCGCGTGATCCCGCTCACCGGCGTAACGCTGCCGCTGGTGGCGTATGGCGGCTCCTCGGTGGTGATGAACTTCGTGCTGCTCGCCCTGCTGCTCGTCGTCTCCGAGCGTGCGCGCCGCCCGGTCGCGGGCAGCGCCCGGCGGCTGGCCCCCACCAGGTCCTAGCGCCGGCCGCGCAGGGGAGCGCGCGCGCCCGTCGAACACCGGCGGCGAGATGCACAGCTGCACCCTCGCTCACGCCAGCCCGCGTTTGCTGCTCGCCGACGTCGACGGCGCGCCCGTACAGCGGCGCTACGGCGCCCTGGCCGGGCTGCGCACGGACCGCAACGGGCGCTGCTCGGCGGCAGGACTCGCCCGACGCGCGTGGCTTGGGCGCCTGCGCCGCGCGCTGCGCGAGGAGCGCTTCGTGCTCCACTACCAGCCGATCGTCTCGCTGCGCGACGGGCGCACCTCCCACCACGAGGCGCTCGTGCGCCTGTCCGACGGCGCCGGCGGGCGGCTGCTGGCGCCGCGTGCGTTCCTGCCCGCCGCCGAGCGCAGCGGAGTGGTTTGCGAGATCGATCGCATGGTGGTCCACCGCGTGGCGAGCGTGCTCGCTCGCTC
>DASZFR010000247.1:0-4032 GCA_035939635.1 Solirubrobacteraceae bacterium | reverse complement strand
ACCTTGGAGAAGGCGAAGGGATAGAAGACGAGGATGCTGCCGTGGCCGTGCAGATCGGCCTCGGTGAAGGGCGAGCCGTCCTCGCGGGTGAGCCTGAAAGAGGGTGCGGGCGTGCCGGGCGCGATCACGCTCACGCGCGGCGCCTCACTTGCGCAGGCCGAGCTCTTTGATCAGCGCGCGGTAGCCCTCGAGGTCGGTTCGCTGCATGTAGTCGAGAAAACGGCGGCGGCGGCCGACCAGCATCAGCAAGCCGCGGCGCGAGTGGTGGTCCTTGCCCTGCTCGCGCAGGTGCTCGGTGAGGTGGTTGATGCGCTCGGTCAGCAGCGCAACCTGGACCTTCGTGGAGCCCGTGTCGCTCTCGCTCGAGCCGAACCTCGCTGCGATCTCTCGCTTGCGCTCGCTGGTTATCGCGCTCATCGGCGCGGAAACGCTAGCAGACCTCCCGCGGCGCTCAGGCGCGTTGCGCTGCCAGCAGCTCGCGCGTGCGCCCGACGTCCTGGCGCATCTGCGCCACGAGCGCATCGGCGCTGTCGAAGCGACGCTCGCCGCGAAGCCGCTGTATGAACTCCAAGCACAGCTCCGCGCCGTACAGGTCGCCCTCGAAGTCCAGCAGGTAGGCCTCGATCAGTTCGCCACGGCCCGTCTGAAAAGTGGGGCGCACACCGATGCTGACCGCGGCCGCGTGGTCGTTGGCCAGGCACGCGTAGACGCCGTGGCCAGGGCACGCATACGCCTCGTCGGGGATCAGGTTGGCGGTGGGAAACCCGAGCGTGCGCCCGCGTTGATCGCCCCGCCTCACCTCGCCGCAAAGCTGGAACGGGGTACCGAGGAGACGGTCCGCCTGCGCCACATCGCCCGCCAGCAACAGCCCGCGGATGTGGCTCGAGGAGACGATCTCGCCGTCGATCTCAAGCAGCGGGTGCACGACCGTGGTGAAGCGCTCATCGGCGCGCAGCAGCGCCACGTCGCCCTGTGCCTTGTGCCCGAAGCGGAAGTTCTCGCCCACCGACACCTGGCCGGCGCCGAGCGCGCCGACGAGCACGTCGTCGATGAACTCCTGCGCGCTGCGCTTGGCAAACTCGGCGTCAAACGGGATCACGACCAGCTCCTGCACGCCCAGCGAAGCGATCAGCTGCGCCTTTCGTTGCGGGTGCGTGAGCAGCTTGGGCGTGTGCGTGGGCGACACCACCGATACGGGGTGCGGCTCGAACGTGAGCACGCTCTCGGATCCCTCTATCACCTGGCGGTGGCCGAGGTGCACGCCGTCGAACGTCCCTACCGCCACGCTCGCCCGCTCGCGGCGCTCGACGTCGGGCAGGGCGACGATCCTCACCGGCGCAAGCCTAGTTAATGCGGCTGCCCGGCTCCAAGCCTGGCGAGCGCATCCTCCAGCGCGATGAGCGGCAGCGGTGCCTCGCAGCCGCCGCGCGGCGGCGGCGCCACGGCGTCGGTGACCGAGAAGGGCCCGATCGCGGTGCGCCGCAACGACAGGCAGTACGCGTCGCCGAGGTCGGCGATGAGCGAGCGCACGTAGGTTCCGGCCGCGCACTCGATCTCGAAGGCGGCCGCGGGCGAGCCGTCCGGGCCGCCGTGCGGATCGCGCCAGAGCTGGCGGAAGCGGTACACGGTGACCACGCGCTCGGGCATCTGCGGCCGCTCTCCCCTGCGAGCGCGCTTGTACGCGCGCTCGCCTTCGATCTTCACCGCCGAATACAGCGGCGGGCGCTGGCGCACCTCGCCCGTTGGCAGCGCCGGCGGGTCGGCCGGCACACGCCCTGTCTGCACGATCTCGCCCTCGGTGTCACCGGTGCTCGAGGTCGCCCCCAGGCGCGCTACGGCCTCGTAGCGCTTGGGCAGGGCCATCAGCGTGCGCTGCGCTTTGGTGGCTTTGCCAACGAGCACGATCAGCAGCCCCGTCGCGAACGGATCCAGCGTGCCGGCGTGGCCGGTGCGCACCCCGCCGAGCGTCCTGCGGACCGCATTGACGACGTCGTGCGAGGTGATGCCGGCCGGCTTGTCGATCAGCAGCACGCCCTCGCCCACGGCAGCAGGCGCGCGTTGGGACATACGCGCTCAGGCGGGCGCAACCGCGGGCTGCTCGCCCGCGGGCACGTGCAGCTGTGCCTGCACCGAGGCGCGCAGGAACGCGATCAGCTCCTGCGGCGCGAGCGCCGTCGTGAAGCCGGCCGCGCGGCGGTGGCCGCCGCCGCCCTGGGCGCGGGCGATCACGGACACGTCGACCTCGTCGTCGGTGGCGCGCAGGGAAGCTTTTCGCTGCCCCCGGCGCTCGCCGCCGGTGAGCTCGCGCACGAGCACCGCGACCTTGGTTCCCGCCACCGCGCGCAGGTGGTCGATGATGCCCTCCGAATACGCCTCCTCGGCGCCGACGCGGGCGAAGTCCTCGGCGTCGAGCGACGCAAGCGTGATCTCGCCGTCGTCGTAGCGTTGCACCTTCGAGAGCGCGAGCGCGAGCAGGGCGAGCTTCTCCGGCGGCACTTCCTCATACAAGCGCCGGTACACGCCCGGCACGTCCACGCCCGCCTCGATCAGCTCGGCGGCCATCACGTGTGCGCGCGCGCTGGTGTTCTCGTACATGAAGCGGCCGGTATCGGTGATCAACCCGACGTAGAGCGCCTCGGCCACCTGCGGCGTGATGCGCACCTCGAGATCGTGCGCGAGATCCCACACGATTTCCGCCGTGCACGAGGCGAGCGGCTGCACGTAGTTGAGCGTGCCGAAGCGGGTGTTGTCGTGGTGGTGGTCGATGTTGATGAGGTGCGCGCCGTCTCGCAGCACACTCGCCGAGTTGCGGTCGATGTTGCCGCAGTCCAGAAACACCACCGTACGGCGCGCGATGTCCTGCGGCGGCGTCTGGATGAGGTTGTCGAGCTCGAACAGGCGATACTCGAGCGGCAGCGGGAGGTCCTCGGGGGCGATGAAGATCTCGGAGTCCTTGCCGAGATGGCGCAGCAGCCCGTGCATGCCGACGAGCGAGCCGAGCGCGTCGCCGTCGGGGCCCTCGTGCGTGGCCAGCACGAACACCGAGTCGGCGCGCAGCCGCTGCAGGACCTGCTCGCGCGTTGCGGCGTCCGCGGCGGAGTCGTTCACGCGGAACCGATCTCGTCGATGAGCGCGTCGACGCGCATGGCGCGGTCGGTGGTGTCGTCGTAGATGAATCTGAGCTCGGGGGTGCGCTTGAGGCCGAGCTCGCCGGCCACCCTCGCCTGCAAGAAGCCGTGGGCGCTTTTGAGCCCGCGCAGGCTGTCGTCGCGCTCGCGCTCGCCCCCGAGCACGCTCACATACACGCGCGCGTGCCTGAGATCGGAGCTTGTCCTTACGTCGGTCACGGTAATAAATCCCACCCGAGGGTCCTTCACCTCTCCCGCGAGCGCATCGCCGATGACCTGGCGTATTGCCTCATCGACCCGGCGCATCCTTGGATTGCTCATCCTACCCTCCGGCCTCGCGCACCATCCAGCGCTGAGCGGGCTCCTGCATGAGGCTTCTCTGATTTTCGCCCGCAGAGCCCATGGCCGGCGCCGCCGCGATGACAACGCTGTGGCGGCGGCTGCGTTCGCGCCGCCGGCTGGGGCCGCCTTCAGGAGCTGAGCACACGCTCCTGCAGTCGCGTTTCGTATGTCTCGAGCACATCGCCCTCGCGCAGGTCCTGGAAGTTCGCGAGCACGATGCCGCACTCAAACCCGGCCGACACCTCGCGCACGTCGTCGCTGAAGCGGCGCAGGCTGGCGATGGTGGTGTCGTAGATGACGGTGCCGTCACGCACCACTCGCACGTGAGCGCCGCGGGTGACCTTGCCCTCCGTAACGAAGGAGCCCGCGATCGTGCCGATGCGCGACGCGCGGAAGAGCTGGCGCACCTCGGCCTGGCCGAGCGTGGTCTCCACCTCGGCGGGCTCGAGCATCCCCTGCATGGCCGCGCGCAGCTCCTCGATCGCGCGGTAGATCACCGCGTAGGAGCGGATCTCGACGCCCTCGCGCTCGGCGATCGCGCGCGCGTCTCCCACCGGTCGCA
>DASZFR010000246.1:0-2569 GCA_035939635.1 Solirubrobacteraceae bacterium | reverse complement strand
GTGCTGTCGGCGATCGACAACCTGTGGAAGGGCACCTCCTCACAGGCGGTGCAGAACCTCAACGTGATGTTCGCGCTGCCCGAGACAGAGGGCCTGCTGTGAGCTCGAGTGCGCTCGACCGCTCCGGCGCAGGGGTGTTCGGCTCGCGCTGGGCGCATGCGCCGGCGCACGTGCGCGAGCTCGGCCCCGCCGCCGGCCTGCCAAGCGGCTTTCGCGCGGCGGGGGTTGTGTGCGGTCTGAAGCCGAGCGGCAACCCCGACCTCGGCGTGCTCGTGTGCGACGCAGCCGCGCCCGCGAGCGCGGTCCGCTTCACAGCGAGCGGAACGGCGGCGGCTCCGGTGCTGCTCAGCCGCGAGCGCTGCCGCCTGGACGGGCTGCGCGCGGTGCTGGCGAACTCCGGCTGCGCGAACGCCGCCACCGGGTCGCGGGGGCTCGACGACGCGGCCAAGACGCAGGGCGCGGCAGCGGCCGCGCTGGGCGTCGACCCGAGCGAGATCCTGCTCGCCTCCACCGGCGCGATCAGCCACTACCTGCCGGTGGACGCGGTGTTGCGCGGCATCCTCGAGGCGAGCAAGGGGCTGGCCGCCGACGGCGATCTCGACTTCCAGCGCGCGATCGAGACAACCGACCGCTTCCGCAAGCAGGCGAGCCTCAGCGTCGAGCTGCCGTCGGGGGGTGTGCGCCTCAGCGCGCAGTGCAAGGGCGCGGGAATGATCTCTCCCCGCTTTGCCACGATGCTGTGCTTCGTCGAGACCGACGCGGCGCTCACTGCCAACACGGCGGAGCTGCTGCTCGACGTGTGCACGCGGCGCAGCTTTGAGCGGGCGTGCGTGGACGGCCAGCTCTCGACCAACGACACGGTGGCTCTGATCTGCTCCGGCTCAAGCGGCGTGACGGTCGCGCCCGAGAGCGAGGACGAGCTGCGCTTCGGCGAGGCGCTCGACGCGCTGCTGCGCGCGCTGGCGATCATGATGGTGGCCGACGGTGAGGGTGCGCAACGCATCGCGCGCGTGGTGGTGCGCGGCGGGCACGAGCAGGGCGCCGAGGCGGTGGCGCGCGCCGTCGCCAACTCGCCGCTGGTGAAGACAGCGCTCAACGGCGGCGACCCCAACTGGGGCCGCATCGCGCAAGCGGCGGGCGCGGCGCTGCCGGGTACCGCGCCCTTGCAGATAGACATCGCGATCGAGGGCGTCCAGGTGTGCCGCGCGGGCGCGGCGGTGCCGCACGACGAGCAGGCGCTCGCGCAGGCGTTCGCCGCCCCGGAGGTCGAGTTCGAGATCGGCCTGCCGGGCGAGGGTGCCTGCAGCGAGGTCTACTTCTCAGATCTCTCCTACGACTACGTGCGGCTCAATGCCGAGTACACCACCTGAGGCGGGGACCGTGCGCGACCTCGGCACGCTGCTCGAGGCGCTCCCGTACATCAGGGAGTTCCACTCCAAGACAGTCGTGATCAAGTACGGCGGCGCGGCGATGGAGGACGCGACGCTGCGCGAGGAGTTCGCGCGCGACGTGGTGCTGCTCAAGTACGTCGGGCTGAACCCGATCGTGGTGCACGGCGGCGGGCCCGAAATCACCCGCTACATGGAGCGCCTGGCCCTGCCGGTGCAGTTCGTCGGCGGCCTGCGCGTGTCCGACGAGAGCACGGTCGAGGTCGCAAAGATGGTCCTCGTCGGGAAGGTCAACAAGGACATCGTGCTGCGCCTGGGCCGCCACGGCCAGCCCGCGGTCGGTCTGTCCGGCGACGACGGCGCGCTGTTTCGCGTGGCTCGGCGCGCCGCCCCCGGCGGCGAGGACATCGGCTTCGTGGGGCGCATCGAGCGCGTGAACGCCGACGTGATCGAGCACATCGCAAGCGACTACATCCCCGTGATCGCCTCGGTTGGCGCCGACCGCGAGGGCAACTCCTACAACGTCAACGCCGACGAGGCCGCCGGCGCGGTGGCGGGCGCGCTCGGCGCGTACAAGCTGCTGTTCCTCACCGACGTGCCGGGTTGGCTCGCCGACCCGGCCGACCCCGCGAGCCTGATCGCGCAGGCCACCGACGAGCAGGTGCGCGCCGCGCTGCCGCAGCTGTCCGGCGGCATGCATCCGAAGCTACAGGCGTGCGTGGCGGCGATCCACGCGGGGGTGAGCGCGGCGCACATCCTCGACGGGCGCGTGGTGCACTCGCTTCTGCTGGAGCTGTTCACCGACGCCGGCGTGGGCACGAAGATCGAGATGGCCACGTGAACGCACGTGGGCCGCGGCGATGACGCTGGCCGAGCTGCAGGCGCTCGAGCGCTCGAGCGTCATCCCCTCCTACGCTCGCGCGGGCGTGGAGTTCGTACGCGGCGCGGGCACGCGATTGTGGGACGACGAGGGCAACGAATATCTGGATTTCCTGTGCGGCATCTCGGTGACCAACCTCGGGCACTGCCACCCGCGCGTGGTCGAGGCCGTGTGCGCGCAGGCGGGGCGTCTGATACACGCGAGCAACCTCTTCTACACGGAGCCCGCGATGCGCCTGTCCGAGCGCCTGGAGCGCGCGAGCCTCGGCGGCAAGGCGTATCTGTGCAACTCCGGCGCCGAG
>DASZFR010000245.1:0-12098 GCA_035939635.1 Solirubrobacteraceae bacterium | reverse complement strand
GTGCTGTACGGCGTGTTCGAGCTGATCCCGTACATTGGGCCGATCCTCGGTGCGATCCCGCCGATCCTGATCGCGCTGTTTACCGACCCGATCGTGGTGGTCTGGCTGCTGATCCTCTTCGTCGGTCTGCAGCAGCTAGAGGGTCACGTGGTCGCGCCGCAGATCTTCGGGCACACCTTGCGCGTGAACCCGCTGCTCGTGATCTTCGCGCTGCTCATCGGCCTGCAGCTGTACGGGGTGATCGGTGCGCTGGTCGCGCTGCCGATCGCCGCCGTATTGCGCGAGACAGCTGTGTATCTGCGCCGCCACCTCGTGCTCGAGCCCTGGGAGCGCTCGCCGGGCAAGTTGCTGTGACGCAAACGCTGAGCGTGGAAAGCGTTGGCAAGCGCTTCGGTGACCTGCACGCGCTGCGCGACGTTAGCTTCGACGCAAACGCCGGTGAAGTGATCGGCGTAGTGGGAGCAAACGGCGCGGGCAAGACCACGCTGCTTTCGATCATCGCGGGCGCGCAGCAGCCCAGCAGCGGCTGCGTGCGCGGCCCGGCCATGCACAACGGCCGCGGCATCGGGTGGGTGCCGCAGCAGCCCGCGGTGTACTCAAAGCTGTCGGTGGCGGAGAACCTGCGCCTGTTCGCGCACCTGGAGGGCATCGCCAAGCCGGAGCCGGCCGTGTCTCGGATGCTCGAGCAGGTGGGCTTGCAGGGACGCGCGCGCGAGCTTGTGGAACACCTCTCCGGCGGCAACCGCCAGCGCGTGAACGTCGCCGTCGGTCTGATCGCCGACCCGCCGGTGCTGGTGCTGGACGAGCCCTCCGCCGCGCTTGACCCGGGCCAGCGCGAGCGCCTTTGGCAGTTCATCGGCGAGCGCGCCGGCGACGGAACGAGCGTTGTGTTCTCCACGCACATGCTCCACGAGGCCCAGCTCTTCGCGAACCGCGTGATCGTGCTCGACCGCGGCGAGCTTCTATTCGACGGCCCGCCGCTCGAGCTCATCCGCGAGGCCGCCCGCGGCGGCGGCGACGGCGGCGGGGACCGCGGGGTCGGTCCCGGCGGCCACGGCCGCGACGGCGCGGACGGCGGGGTCGGTCCCGGCGGCCACGGCCGCGACGGCGCGGATCTCGAGCACGCGCTGGTGGCCTTTTTGGAGGCGCGCGGGCGGTGAGATGGCTCCTGCGCAAGGACGCGTTGATCCTCGCGCGCTCGCGCCTGCTGGTGGCGCTTTTGATCGTCTACCCGGTAGCGATCGCCCTGCTGATCGGCTTTGCGATCTCGCGCGCCCCGTCGCGGCCGCGCGTGGCGATCGTCGACGAAACGCCGCCCGGGCAGACCGTGCAAGTGGGCAGCCAGCGCGTCGACGTGCACCAGTACGCACACCAGCTGTTCAGCCAGGTGCAGTCGGTCGATGTTCACACGCGCGCGGAAGCGATCGAAAAGGTCAAATCGGCGCAGGTTCTGGCCGCGATCGTGATTCCGCCCGACATCGGCTCGCGCCTGGGCTCGGGTGTTGCTCAGGCGCATCTGGAACTCATCTACAACGGCAACGCGCTCGTGCAGTCGCTCGTGCAGTCGCAGCTGCGCTCGGCGCTGGCGCAGGCCAACCTGGGCTTCTCAGAACAGATCCAGCAGGCCGCCGCGAGCGCGATCGACGTGCTGCTGCGAGGCGGCAACCTGGGCGTGCTCGGCGCGCCGAATCTCGTCGGCCTCAGCAGCATCCCGGGCATGCTTCAGCGCGTCATCGCCCACCAGCCGCCCGGCGCCGACCGTGCGACGCTGCAGAAGGTGGCGGCGTTCGCGAACTTCGCGGCGCAGAACCTGCAGCTGAGCAAGAACGTGCTCTCGACCGTGGGCCAGCCGATTCAGGTGCGAAGCGTGCTCCTGCACGGCCGCCGCACGCCGCTTGACACGTTCGCGGTGGTGGTAGCGGTGACGATCTCGCTGATGTTCGTCTGCGTGCTGCTGGCTGCCGGCGGCGTGGCGCTCGAGCGCGAAGAGCATGCGCTCACGCGCCTGCTGCGCGGCCTCGTGTCGCGCGAGGCGCTGCTCGCGGAGAAGAGCTCACTGGCGGCGGCATGCGGCTTTGTCGTCGCGTTCGCGCTGCTCGCGGGGGTGAGCGCGTTCGTCGCTCTAGATTGGAGCCGCGCTGGGCTGTGGCTTGCGGCGCTCGCCGTGGGCGCGCTCGCCTTCGGCACGCTCGGGGTCGCGATTGGGGCGCTCGCGCGCGAGGTGCGCGCGTCCTCTCTGCTGGCGTTCTTGTTGTCGCTGCCGCTGGCCTTCCTCGCGCTCGTGCCGGCGGGGTCGGTGGCGAGCGGCTTGTATGAAGCGACGCGCGTGATCTCGTTCGCGTTCCCGTTCAAGGCGTCGCTGCAAGCGCTGGACAGCGCGGTCAACAGCGCCTCGCCGGGGCTCGGCATCTCGGTCGCGCACCTGGCCGGGCTCACGCTCGCCTTCGGCGTGATCGCACGCCTGGGGCTGCGCGGCGCGGCCGACTGAGAACCGACTGGCGCCCGCCGCCGGCACCGACGCCCGCACCGGCGCCGGGACGCGCGCGTGCGCCGGCGCACGCGCGACGGTCTAACCTGACCGCAGATGGCATTTCCACAGACGCGCATGCGCAGGCTGCGCTCCACCGCGGACCTGCGCGGCCTTGTGCGCGAGACAGAGCTGTCGGCGAGACGCCTCGTGCTGCCGCTGTTCGTGTCAGAGGCCGCGCGCGCGCGCGAGCCGATCGAGACGATGCCGGCGATCGAGCGCCTGTCGATCTCGGCCGCGGTGGCCGAGGCCGGGCGCGCCGCCGAGCTCGGGCTGGCGGGCGTGCTGCTGTTCGGCGTGCCCGGCGCAAAGGACGAGCAAGGATCCGGCGCGTGGGATGACGAGGGCATCGCGCAGATGGCCGTGCGCGCGATCAAGGCGGCGCACCCTGATCTGCTGGTGATTACCGACGTATGCCTGTGCGAGTACACAGACCACGGCCACTGCGGGGTGCTGCGCGACGACGGCGCTGTGGACAACGACGCGACCATCGAGCTGCTCGCGCGCACCGCGATCAGCCACGCGCGTGCGGGCGCGGACCTCGTCGCGCCGTCGGACATGATGGACGGGCGCGTGGGGGTGCTGCGCCGCGAGCTCGACGCTGAGGGCTTCGGCGATACGCCCATCCTCGCGTACTCGGCGAAGTTCGCGTCCGCCTTCTACGGGCCGTTCCGCGAGGCGGCAGGTTCGACTCCGGCATTCGGCGACCGGCGCGCCTACCAGATGGACTTCGCCAACGGTGAGGAGGCCGTGCGCGAGGCGCTGCTCGACGTCAACGAGGGCGCAGACATGGTGATGGTCAAGCCGGCGCTCGGCTACGGCGACGTGATCGCCGCGGTCAAGTCGGCCGCGCGGCTGCCGGTCGCCGCCTACAACGTGAGCGGCGAGTATGCGATGGTGAAGGCCGCCGCTGCCGCGGGGTATCTGCAGGAGCGCGACGCAGTGCTCGAGATCCTCACCTCGCTGCGGCGCGCCGGCGCCGACATGATCATCTCCTACCACGCACCCGACGCGGCCACATGGCTCAAAGAGCAGACCTGAGCTCGCCCGCCGGGGAGGGCGAGCGCGCCGCCGCGGCGCGTCCCAAGACGCGCAGCCGCAGCGGCGGCGCGGCGGTCGCGCTGGATGAGCTCGACCGCAAGCTGCTCAACCTGCTGCAGGGGAGCTTTCCGCTCGAGCAGCGCCCCTTCGCGGGCGTGGCGGCGCTCGCGCACTTGGGCGAGGACGATGTCATGCAGCGCACGCAGCGCCTGCTCGACGCGCGCATCATCCGCCAGATCACGCCGATCTTCGACACGCGCGCGCTCGGCTACTCCTCGATGCTCGTCGCCGCCAAGGTCGACGCCGAGTTCCCCCACCGAGCCGCGCACGTGATCAACGAACACCCGGGGGTGTCGCACAACTACCTGCGCAACCACGACTTCAACCTGTGGTTCACGGTCGCAACCGAGCCGGACTCAGAGCTCGGTTTGGAGGGCACGCTGGAAGTGCTCGCGCGCGAGGCGGGCGCGGAATCGATGCGCCAGCTGCCCACGCTCAAGCTGTTCAAGATCCGCATGGATCTCGAGATGGAGGGCGACACGAGTGCGCTCGCGAGCGCGGTCGAGGCCGAGCAGCCGGTCGAGCTCGAGCGCCAGCCCTATGACGAGCGCGACGTCGCCGTGATTCGCGCGCTGCAGGGAGATATGGCGGTCACCCCCGAGCCCTACGCGGCGGCCGCGGCGGCCGTGGGAATGTCCCAGCGAGGCTTCCTGAAGCATCTGGAGGGCATGCGCGAGCGCGGCCTGCTTCGCCGTGTGGCCGCGATTCTGTTCCACCGCCGCGCGGGGTTCTCGGCCAACGGCATGGGCGTGTGGAAGGTGCCGGACACCGAGATCGGCGAGATCGGGCCGCGCATGGCGGCGGTGCGCGGCGTGTCTCACTGCTACCAGCGCCCCACGTATCCGGACTGGCCCTACTCGATCTTCACGATGGCCCATGGTCGCTCCAAGGAGGAGTGCGACGCGGTGCTCGATTCGATCGCGCAGCGCACCGGCGTCCGCGAGCGCGCGACGCTGTACTCCTCGACCGAGTTCAAGAAGATACGGCTGCTGTATTTCACCGACGAATACAAGGAGTGGGAGCGCAGGCACGCGTGAGCCGCCACGGCGGCTGAGGCGCGCGGGGAGGCGCGGCGGGCGTCGACCGGTGCGGTGGGACGCGCGCGGCGGCTGGGTATGCTGACCGGCATGTCGGGGCGGTCGCAGCCGTCTAGCTCTGGGCGGCTCTAGGCTGCGCCCGTGCCAGCGTCGCTCACCGACGTTCGCTCGGCCGCGCTGTACCGGCGGGCGCTGGAGGTGATCCCCGGCGGGGTCAACTCGCCCGTGCGCGCGATGCGCGCGATCGGGCGCGACCCGATCTTCATCGCGCGCGGCGAGGGCGCCGAGCTGTTCGACGTGGACGGCAACCGCTACGCCGACTACGTGTGCTCGTGGGGCCCGCTGATCCACGGCCACGCGCACCCGCAGGTGCTCGAGGCGATCGCACAGGCCGCCGCAAAGGGGACCAGCTTCGGCGCTCCCACGGAGGCCGAGACCGAGATCGCCGCCGAGATCGCGCGGCGGATGGACGCGGTCGACATGGTGCGCCTGACCTCCTCGGGAACCGAGGCGACCATGACGGCGCTGCGCCTCGCGCGCGCAGCCAGTGGACGCGAGCACGTCTTGAAGTTCGCCGGCGCCTACCACGGTCACGTCGACGGGCTGCTCGCGCAGGCCGGCTCCGGGCTGGCGACGCAGGGCGTTCCCGCGAGCCCGGGCGTGCCCAAGAACGCGACCGCGGAGACGGTGGTGGTGCCGTGGAACGACCCCGAGGCCCTGATCGCGGCGACCCAGCGCTACGAGCTCGCCGCGATCATCGCCGAGCCGATGCCGGCGAATATGGGGCTGGTTCCCGCCGCGCCGGGCTTTTTGGAGCTGCTACGCGAGCGCGCGGACGCCACCGGGGCGCTGCTCGTGCTCGACGAGGTGATCAGCGGCTTTCGCGTCGCGCGGGGCGGGGCGCAGGAGCTGCTGGGCGTGCGGGCGGACCTGACGATCTTGGGCAAGGTGATCGGCGGCGGCCTACCGGCGGCCGCGCTGGGCGGCCGCGCCGATCTGATGCGCGGGCTGGCGCCAAGCGGCGACGTCTACCAGGCGGGCACGCTGTCTGGCAACCCGCTCGCAACCGCGGCCGGACTGACGGCCCTGGCGCTGCTCGACGACGACGCCTACGTGCGCCTCGCCGCGACCACCGAGCGTCTCGCCGCCGGCCTGCGCGACGCCGCGACAGTGCCGGTCCAGGTCGTCTGGGCGCCCGGCCTTTTGACGGTGTTCTTCACGGACCGCCCCGTGCGCGACTTCGCAGACGCCCGCGCGTGCGACCTGGACGCGTACGCGGCGTGGTGCCGCGAGCTGCTGTCGCGCGGCGTCTACCCGCCCGCGTCGCAGTTTGAGGCGTGGTTTCCCTCGCTCGCGCACTCAGGGGAGATCATCGAAAGCACGATCGAGGCCGCGACGGCGGCGTTCGCTTCGCTGCAGGCGGCGGGGACCGCCGCGTGAGCGACGAGGTGCTCGAGCGTCTGCGCGCGCTGGTGCGCGCCGAGGGGGGGCTGCTCGCGCAGCAGCTTGCCCCCGGCGACCTCGACGGCGACGGCGACGGCGACGGTGACGGTGACGGCGAGCGTGCCAACCCGCCCTTCAGCCCGTCGGCGGCGCTTGCCCAGGCGCCGCGCACGGGCGCAAACCAGGCCGAGTACGAGCTGTTGGTGGAGGCGATCTACGAGGGCTACCTCCTGCACTACGGGCGCCCGCGCGTGCTCGCCTCCGCGGAAGAGGACCTGTCGCTGCTCGTCGGCGACCGCCTGTACGCGCTGGGGCTCGCGCGCCTGGTGGCGCTCGGCGACACGCTCGCCGTGACAGAGCTGGCCGACACGATCACGCTCTGCGCGCTTGCTCAGGGCGCGGGCGACGCGCAGCTGGCGCAGGCGGTGTGGGCCGCCGGGACGCGCGCGGTGGGCTGGGGACCCAGCGAGAGCCACCGGCGCGCGAAGGAGCTCGTGCTCGCGGGGTCGCCCGACGCCGCGGACGCGATGCGCACGAGCGCCACCGCGATACCGCAACGCGACTGAGCGGCCGCGACCGGCTGGGTGGGCCGAAGATCGGCACGCCCCGTTGGTGGCTCCGAGGGCCGTTCCACACGCGGGCCGGGCGCCGATAGCGATATACGACAGGGCATAGTAGAATGCCGAAAGGCGTGTCGTCTGCATTCCCCCCGAAGCGGGCAAGACGTCCCGAGCCTTGCTCAATCCGCAGATCAACTCCCCGCGCGACACGGGCATCCGGCGCAAGCTCGCCGGACGGCTCGCCCGCAGTCGCAAGGATGTCTACTGTCTCCTTGCAATCGCCTCGGGCCTGCTGATCACGGCCTGCGGGAGCTCTTCCCAGCGCGTCAGCGCAGTCAGCGCAACCGCCGTCGCGAGGTGGGCTCCCGCGTGGCACGTCCCTCGCGTGCTCGACCTCAGCGCTGCGCGCCGCGACGGCGCGATAGCCGTCGCCACCGCGGGGCACCTCGCGCTGCTCGCTCCCGGGGGAGCGCTGCGCCCGTTTGCCCGTGGTGCGGGCGGGTACTCGAGCCCTGGCGGCGAGGAGCCGTATATCGCGCTGTCCTCCGGCCGCCGCGTTCCCGGTGCCGGTTGCCGGTTCGCTGCGGACACGTTGTACGCGCTGCGCCTGTCAGCGCACCCCGGCGTGACGGCGATCGACGCGCAGGGCAGGGCGAGCGTCTTTGCCAGCGTGCCTGCGCGCGGACTGGAGAACGGCATCGCCTTTGACGACGAGGGCCGCTTCGAGAACCGACTGCTCGTCACCGCCACAGCAGGCTCGCACACGAGCGTGTACGCGATCGATTGTCGCGGCGCCGTCAGCACCGTCACCCGTAACGCGCCTAAGGTCGAGGGCGGGCTCGCGGTCGCCCCGGAAACGTTCGGTCGCTTTGGCGGCGATCTGATCGCGCCGGACGAGAACAGCGGCCGGATCTATGCGATCGCGCCCGACGGGCGCAGCCAGACCCTCGCCAGCTCGGGGCTGCCGCACGGCGGCGACGTCGGCGTCGAGAGTGCGGGGTTTGTACCGAGGCGGTTCGCGCGAGGCTGGAGTGCGCTCGTCGCCGACCGCTTGACCCCCGGCAACCCTCATCCCGGCGACGACGCGATCTTGCGCATCGAGGCGCGGGCGTTGCACGCGGCCGGTGTGCGCGAAGGGGACCTGCTGGTCGCAACCGAGGGGGGCGCGTACACCGACGCGATCGCGTGCGCGGCCTCCTGCGTGGTGCGCCACGTCGCCGACGGACCGGCGGTCGCCCACCTCGAGGGCCATATCACGTTCAGTGCCGCGCCTTGAGCGCGTGCAACGCACTCGTTCACAGCTGCGCACGAGCGGCGATGGCGGCGCGCAACCCGCCGACCCGGCCTGTGGCGAATCGCCCCGGTCTGGGTCGCAATCGCCCCGTCTACGTCAAGTGATGGCCGTTGGCGCCGCTCTCCTGGATCTCGCGCAGGGCGCCTGCGCCCGCAGCGGTATGCGCCCTGTCGACCGACCGCGGTGGTGTCGGTGGCGACCACCCATCGGACGGCTGGCCTGTGTCCGGGGCCGGCACGTCGAACCCGGTCTGGAGCAGATGCACCCTCCAAACGTTCGGGTGGGGGCGTCCACCCTCATAGAAGATGCGGACGACGCCGGGATCGTCGGTCGGTGCAACGTCGGTGATGTCGGGGAAGACGAACAACGACCAGCGAATCTCCGCCCACTTCTCGCAGGCGTGCCGCACGGCGAGATCGTGATAACCACTCGCCGGCACGCTCCCCGGATGAGGCGTGTCGGCGATCGTGCTGCAGCCAGGACGCGCACCCTCCGCGAGCGGTCCGCCGACCATGCGCCGTCCGCGATTGGCTGTGCAGTGCTGGGTCGTCTGAGAGCTCACTTGAGACCTCCGTTCGGGAGTATGAATGATCTACTACCTAGCATAGTACGCGACGTTCGCGCACGCCAAACGCGGGTGCGCGCAGGCGCCAAGGGAGCAGCGGCGGGGCCAGGACGAAACCCCGGCGCGAGCAAAAAGAGACTTCGAGGCGAAGGGCACAAGCAACCGAACTTCTGCCGCCGCCGTTGGGGCGGCGACGCTATTGTTCGGCCGCGGTGTCAGACAAGCGCGGTAGGTACACGTCCAAGTACACGCTCGACCGAGGCGTGCCGGGAGCCTTCGAGGGCGAGACGATCACGCGGCGCAGATTCATGACCGTAAGTGCCAACGCCGCCGGCGCGGCCGCCACCGCCGCGTTCACACTGCCGGCGCTCGCCTTCGCGCTCGGGCCGATCTTCGAGCAGGAGCCCCACACCTGGGTGGACATAGGCCACGTCGGAGATTTCGCGGAAAACGAATACTCCCCCGTTGTCTTCACGATCACCCCCGGCGTCGGCGAGATCGGCAAAACCACAGCCTACGTGCGCAAGCGCAATGCCGCGCTCGACACCGACCCCGCCGACGCCGAAACGCCCTATATCGCGGTCAGCACCCGCTGCGCTCACGTCGGCTGTCCCGTCCGCTGGATCCCGGCCGCCGAGCGCTTTGTGTGCCCCTGCCACGGCGGCGTCTACGACATCCTCGGGCGACGCGTGAGCGGCCCGCCGGTGCGTCCGCTCGACCGCTTCCCCACGCGCCTCAGCGGCAACGTGGTGCAGCTCTACACCGGCCGCTTCTCGCTGAACAGCCGGCTGCGCCGCTTTTCGCCGCGTGATCCGGGCGAGCCTCTGGACGGGATCGGACAGTACCTATATCCCTCGCGGCCCTCCGCCCGCAAGCTCTAGTGCCCCGACTCCCAGCACTCCCGCGTCCCGCCCCGCTACGGCCGCCGGTCCCGCGGCCCGGCGAGGATAACGGCAAGACAGGACTGGCCGAGGGCCTGGGTGAGGCCGGGGTCACGGTCGTCGACTGGATCGACGAGCGGACGTCGTTGAGCGGCGGCGTGCGCTGGCTGCTGTTCCGCAAGGTGCCCAAGGGCACCAACTGGTTCTACACGCTCGGCTCGGCAACGCTGTTCGCGTTTCTGTCGCAGGCCGTCACGGGCGTGTTTCTGGCGATGTTCTACCGGCCGGACGCCGCCGGCGGAGCGTACGAATCGATCTGGAACATCACCACCCACGTGTTCCTCGGTCAGTTCGTCCGCGGCATGCACCTGTGGGGAGCGAGCGTGATGGTCGTGCTGGTGTTCGTGCACATGGGCCGCACGTTCCTCTTCGGTGCCTACAAGTATCCGCGCGAGCTCAACTGGGTCATCGGCGTCGTGCTTCTGATCCTGACGCTCGTGATGGCCCTCACCGGCTACCTGCTCCCGTTCGACCAGCGCGCGTACTGGGCGACGGTCGTGGCCACCAACATCACCGCGACGGGTCCGCTGATTGGCCCTTACCTCGGCGACTTCCTGAGGGCCGGGCCGGAATTCGGCGCGACGACGCTGTCGCGCTTCTATTCCATCCACATGCTGCTCGTGCCTGGGTTGATCGCGGCGCTGATCGGGGCGCACCTGTACCTGGTGACGAAGCTGGGAACTACCGCGCCTCCTTGGGAAAAGGCCGAACCGACCGCCGAGCTTCACGAGACTCAGACGTGAACCAGCGCGAGAAGGAGGCTTACCTCCGCGAATACGGGATCCTGAAGGCGCAGGGCAAACCGTTCTTCCCCTATGCGGTCGCCAAGGACGGGGCCATGGCGTGTGTGGTCATGGCCGTGATCATCACGTTGTCGCTCGTCCTTGGAGCCGGCCAGGGCCCCAAGGCCAACCCCACCACCACCTCCTACGTCCCACGCCCGGATTGGTACTTCTTCTTCCTGTTCGAGCTGCTGCGCGTCGTCAAGCCGCCGAGCTTGACCCAGCTCGCGACCATCGGAATCCCGACGATCGGGATGATCGCCCTGTTCTTGCTGCCGTTTGTCGACCGCAGCCCCGAGCGCCGACCCGAGCGCCGTCCGATTGCAATGGCGACGTTCGTCGCAGTGGTGGCCGCGATGGCCTTTCTCACGTACAGAGGCGCTCACGCGGGAGACCCGACCACGATCGGTCTGCCGACGCCGGCCCGGATCGTGAACGCGGGGAACCCCTTGCTTGCTGAATACGAAGCGGGTAAGCGCGTGGTCGCCCAGTCCGGCTGCCTCGCTTGCCACAAGCTCGGTGAAAATGGCAACGACGGCCCCGGTCCGAACCTGACCCGCATCGCCGATCGCCTGCCGCCGGGAGCGATCGCGCGAACGCTCGTGAACCCGACGGCACCGATGCCGTCGTTCAAGAACCTGCCGCCGGACAAGTTCAAAGCCGCCGTCGCGTTTCTCAGACAGCTGAAGTAGCGCCGTGGGTGCGGGGCGAGCCGCCACGCCTGGACGCCTTGACGCGGACAGGGTGCGCGCGATGTTCGATCGCATCGCGGGGGTCTACGACCTCATGAACACTGCGATGACGGCGGGCCTGCACCACCGCTGGCGCCAGCGCGCCGCCGACTGGGCGAGGGTTGGCCCGGGCGATCGCGTTCTGGACGTCGCGACGGGCACCGGGGACCTGGCGATCGAGCTCGCCCGTCGGGTGGCTCCGGGAGGCGAGGTAGTGGGCAGCGACTTCTCCGAGGCGATGCTCGAGCGCGCCCGCGCGAAGGTCCAGGCGGGCGGCTCAGACGCCGTCGTTCCCCACTTCGTATGGGCGGATGCGATGGCGCTGCCCTATGCGGACGACTCTTTCGACGCGGCGACAGTCGGCTTCGGCGCGCGCAACTTCGAGGATCTCGCGTTGGGGCTGCGCGAGATGGCGCGGGTCGTTCGCGCGGGAGGCCCGGTCGTCGTGCTCGAGATAACGACCCCAACGCGGCCTCTTTTGTCTCTCTTCTATCGCGTCTGGTTTGACCGCATCGTTCCGCTTCTCGGTCGGCTTGCGGGAGCCTGCGTGGCGTTGGCATCGCGGCTGGGGCGCTCCGCGCGTGGCGGCGCAATCGCCGACGCCTACACCTATCTGCCCAACTCGGTGAGGCGTTTTCCCGGGCCGGCGGGCCTCGCGGCTGAGATGCAGCGGGCGGGCCTGGGCGACATCCGCTACGTGCTCATGGCGGGAGGCATCGTGGCCGTCCACGCTGGAACCGTGACGCCGAAGCGGGCATGATGCGGGCGGTGAATCGCGCGACCGCCAGCAACGCTGTTGACGCAGTGGACGGCCTGGAGACGATCATGCTGCGCGGCGGCGAGCGCCTGCGCGAACGCATGGCGCGTACCGAGGTTCACCTCGGGCGCGTCACCGCCGGCGCCGGCGAGCCGCTTGCGTGTCACGCGAGCGCCACGATCACGGCGGGCGGCAAGCGGCTGCGCCCGCTGCTGGTGCTCCTGGCGGCCGAGTCCGCGGGCGGGCCGCCGCGCTCGATCCGCGGCGAAGAATGCCTGGTGCGTGCGGCGGTTGCGGTCGAGCTGGTGCACTCGGCGACGCTCGTGCACGACGATTTGATCGACGGCGCGAGGCTGCGGC
>DASZFR010000244.1:0-4913 GCA_035939635.1 Solirubrobacteraceae bacterium | reverse complement strand
TGCGCCCGGTGGCGCTCGGCGCGGACGGCCTTGCGCTCGCGCCCGCCCCACCGCGCTGGGCACTGGGGCTCGTCGGCGCAGGCGCGCTCTACCTCGCAATCACGCCGGCGCTCGGCGGCCACGCGAGCGTGCAGGATCCGGTCTGGGCCTTCTTCCCCGCGGACGTGGTGCACGTGCTCGCCGCCAGCGTGTGGGTCGGCGGCATCGCGTGCCTGCTGCTCGCGCTGCCCGCCGCCACGCGCCAGCTCGAGCCCTCCGAGCGCAGTCGTCTGCTGCTCGCGACGCTTCGGCGGTTCTCGCCGCTCGCGCTGGCATCGGTGATCGCGATCGCCCTCACCGGGACGCTTCAGGCCTACATCGACGTGCGCAGCCTGACCGGCCTGCTGCACACCACCTACGGCGCGCTCGTCCTCGCCAAGACCGCGCTGCTGCTCGCGCTCATCGGCCTCGGTTGGATCAACCGTAAGCGGGTGCTCCCCGCGCTCAGGCGCATCGTGAACGCCGGCGACAGCCCGGGCGGGGTCGGCGTGCTCGCGCGACGCACGATGCGCGCCGAGTCGCTGGCGATGCTGTGCGTGTTCGGCATCACCGCGGCGTTGATCACCTACGCGCCCCCGATCGACGCCGCGTCGGGACCGTTCTCAACGACCACCGCGCTCGGGCCCGCCGAGCTGCAGATGACGGTCGACCCCGCGCGCGTGGGCCCGAACACGGTCCACCTGTACCTGATCGACGCCAAGACCGGCACCCAGTTCACGCAGACCAAGGAACTCACAGTGACTGCACGGCTCCCGGCGAAGGCAATCGGCCCACTCGCGTTGCACGCGAACCTCGCTGGACCCGGTCACTACGTGCTGGACTCGGCAGAGCTCACGCCCGGGGGAACGTGGCAGCTCGAACTCACAGATCGCGTGTCTGAATTTCAGGAGTACTCCAAGACCGTGAAGGTGGCCATCCGGTGAGCGTGCTGCTCTACCTCGCGCCCGCCGCGCTTTTGCTGCTGTCTCTGTGGCTCGGCCGCTATCCGGGTGAAAAGCGGATCCGAGCGCTGCTCGGTGTTACTGCGTTTCGGGTCGCCTGCGCGCTGGTGAGGGCCACGACTCGGTGCGCGGCGACATTGCCTCGCGGCGGCCGGCTGATCGCGGCGTCGCTCGCCGGGCGAGCTCCACCTCAGCGCAGCCATCCCTAGCGACGAGCGTTCCTCCCGGCTCTGCCAGTGAGCAGCGTGCGCGGGTGCGGCCGCTGTCGCGCAGACGGTTTTGCGAATCACGACTTCACAAAGGAGCACGACTATGAGACCCACCAAGATCGCCGCGTTGATCGGCGCGAGCGCGCTGATCGCCCCGGCCGCGGCGGAGGCGCACATCAGCCTGCACCCCAACACGGTTCCCGCCGGGGCCTTCGCGACTCTGCAGGTGCGGGTGCCCGGAGAGCAGGAAGGCGCCCATGTCACGAAGGTGGACCTGTTGTTCCCCGCAGGCTTCACGAGCGTGGCATACGAGAATGTTCCCGGGTGGAGCGCGCGGGTCCTCAACCAGAAGGTGAGTCCGCCCATCCAAACGGATGAAGGGCCCGTCAACGAAGAGATCTCACAGATCATCTGGAGCTGGACTGGGCCGCTTGGCATGGTGAACAACAACCAGTTCATCCAGTTCCCCCTGTCGGTTGCGATCCCGAGCAACACCGCCGGACAGGCGCTGCAGTTCAAGACGATCCAGAGCTACAGCAACGGCCAGTTGGTCCACTGGATCGATCCCTCGCTCAGCGCCGAACATCCGGCTCCGCGCATCAACGTCACCGCCAAGGGCGGTGTAATCGAGGATGTGGCGGGGAAGGAGGCCGGGCCCGAAGCGGGACAGACCGCGCCGCGTTCCGAATCGGTGAAGCCGACCAGCGGTGCGTCCAAGGGTCTGGCCTTGGCAGGCCTGATTGTGGGTGTGGCCGGGCTGCTGCTCGCCGTCGTCGCCCTATTCGCGGTCAGGAAGGTCCGGACAGCGACGTGAGGCCGTGCGCGGGGCGCTGGGGCTCGTGGGGCTGATCGGGGAAGAGCGTTTGTCGAGCCCGGAGAGGGTTGCCCTCTCCGGGCGGACCGTTTGCCGAGGTCTCGCTGCTTGCGAGCCTCGAGCGGGCTTAGAAGCCGAGCAGCTGCTGGGCACGGCGGCCGCCGCTTGAGCGCCTAGCGCATCATCGGTGCGCCGGCAAGGCCTTGCTGAGCGCGTCGGTCGCGAACGAGCTCACACCCGCCTGGCCGGCGTTGGCGAGATGCGCAAGCGCGAAGATGTCCTCGACCGTGCGCAGCAGCGAGTAGTGGTTGTACGGCCTGGCGCTTTCCGCGCCCGCGGTGGCGAACGGCGACAGCAGCAGCGCGCCCACGCGCCCGCCTCCGGCCGTTGGCGCGGCAGCGTGGGCTGGTGACTCACAGCAGCCGGTGGTGTCGCTGGGCGGACCGTCGCCGAAGGTGATCACGAGCAGGCCATCGCGCCGGTACGCCGGCGAAGCGAGGATCTTGGGGACCCATTCGGCCAGGAACCCATCGGCTGCCGCCAGGCCGCCGGGAGCGCCATCCGCGCACACGACTTCCGAGCCGTCGTGACAGAGGTTGGGGGCGATGAACGCGTAGTTGGGCGTGCTCGCGGTCGAGGCAAGGGCAGCGGGGAGGCTGGTGAGCGGCAGGTCGTCGCTGGTGCAGTCGCCGAGGTCCAACAGCGAGTCGAAGTACACGAACGGGTTGTGTCTCGTGGCATACCCGTCTCCCGGCCGTTCGCGTTGCGTTTCGTCGGGCTGACCGGAGTTGGGGTGGCGGCAGCTCTGCACGGGTTTGGGTCCGTTGGCCAAGTCCTCCACGTACGCGCGCCACTGGCGCCCAGAGCTGGTCAGCTGATCGGCGACCGTGAGCACGTTGAGCGGATACACGCATCCGGGCGCTTCCAGCCTGCCGGCCGCGTCGGGCTTGATTCCGGCGGGGAACTGGGCAAATGTCGGGCAGTTGCCCGCGGTGTCGGCGTTTGGCGGCTGGCCGCTGGTCATCGCGATGTAGTTGGGCAGGTCTGGATGCGCGACCGCGTAGTAGTTGCTCAGCAGCTCGCCGCGCGGGCGCAGCTGCGTGTTGAGGTAGCGAGCGGCCGATCCGGCGCCCCAGGTCGCTGCGTAGCCGGGGCTTTGCAGCGTGATGATGAAAACGTGCTTGATCTTGGATCGAGGCCCGCGTCGGGTACCGGAAACGCCGCGAGTCGGCGCGCTCGCGCCGGGGCTCGCGGTCGCGGCCGGCGCGGCTGGACCTGCGGGGCTCGTTTCGGCGCCGGCGGTGGAAGATGCTGCTGCCGACGAAGACGGGCTGCTTTGCGCTTCGCCGCTGTTGCGCGCTTCGCTGCTCGATTCGCCGCCGCCGCCGGCTTCTGACGTGCCGCCGCCGTCGCTCGCCGGGGGCTGTTGTGCCGGCGCGTGCGTCGCCGCGGCGCTGGCGAGCAGGCTTTGACGGTGCGCGAACGCGGCTGCCAAGTTGCCGTTTGAGCTTTCGCCGGCCAGGCCTGCCCAGACGACGAGTCCCGTCGCTGCCGCCGAGCTCAGGGCGACCAGGCGCATGTTTCCGGCGCTCAGTCGCCATTCGGCAAAGCGCGTCCAAAAAGACGCGTCCCCGGAGGCGGACCCGTCGCCGCCGTCGGGCGCCGATGCGCCGGTCGGCGCGCCGCCGCGAGCTGGCGCGCCGCTTGGTTGAGGGGGTGTGGTCACGAGCCCGCTGGGGGGACACCGGCCGCGACCGGGGTACCGCACTGCGAGCAGAACGCCGCGTCAGCGGCGTGCTCGGCGCCGCATACCGCGCATGCGCTCGCTCTCGCGTCGGCCCCGGAGAGCACCACTTCGACGTGGCGCAGCTCGGCGTCTACACGCTGCATGTCAGCCGCTTTGCGGATCAGCACGTCGCTCTTGACGTGATCGCGAATCGCCATCTCGTAGTAAACGCCGCCGAGGTCCAGCTGCATTGCTGCAAAGCGCTCGATCAGGCGATCGCGCTTGGCGAGCAGCTCGCGCTCGCCGGGCCGATCGCGACCGCCGCGGCTCGGTTGGGTGGATCGGTTGCTCACAGCCGCGGCCGCAGACGCCCCGAGCTCCGCCCTCGCGCCGAAGGGGGACGCGTGCGGCGCGCCGTTGCCGTTGGCCGTCGGCGGCCGCCGGCGTTCGTGCCCAAGCACGCGGCGTGCCTCGCCGAGGCTTGCATCCTCGCCCATTCCTAGCCTTCGCCCACTTTTTCGGCGGTCGCCGACGAGGACGAGCTTTCGTTTGAGCCGCTGCCCGTCACCGCGATCACGTCGGGCAGGCCCTTCTGGGCTTCGACGTAGCTCTTGCCAACCGTGTGGTTGATTTTCTGCACGACCTTTTTGTCTTCCCGGATCTGCGACGCGGTTGGGCGCGACCCCGCGATCTGGTGGACGGTGCCGAATTCCGTGTGCGCAACCACCGGCGCAGCCGCGGCGGACGCTTGTGACACCTCGATCACCTCAGCGCCGGGAAAGCGGGGCTTGAGCTTCGCGAGCGCTCTTTGCGCCTGCGCGCGGGCCTTGAACTGCCCCGAGTAGATCACGTAGTTGCTCGAGCCCTGGTCGGGCTTGGTCTTGAAGTCTTTGGGGTTGATCAGGCCGACTTCGGTCGCGCCCTTGCCGCGCGCTTCCTGCTCGGCCTTGCTCACAGCGGCCTGGCTCGTACCGGTGACCGGCAGCGCGGAGAGCTTGACGGCGTAGCCGCGCGTCAGCGTGAAGTCGCTGGCCAGGTTGGCAGAGGTGGTTTCGCTTGCCTGTGCGCTCGGCGACGCCGCGGCGCCGGTGGAGGCGACGGTGAGTGGCTGTTTGAGCAATGCCGAGATGAGCTGGTCGTTGTTCGAGGACGCCCCGCCTTTGCCGACGAGCACGCCCGCGGCC
>DASZFR010000243.1:0-2545 GCA_035939635.1 Solirubrobacteraceae bacterium | reverse complement strand
CTTGATGTCGGTGCCCTGGACGCCGCGCGTGATGTCGGCGACGAAGTGGTCGGTCATCGCGTCAATGTCGCGGTTCTCGAAGTAGTGGGGCAGGTAGTCGTAGCTGTAGATGCCTGTGCACGCCACGATCCGCACCCCTGTCTGCTCGGCCACGCGCGCCATGAAACGCACGTCGCGCCCGCCGAACATCGCGGTGGGGTCGACGATCGCCTGCACGCCGCGCTGCTTGGCCGCGTTCACAGCCTCGACCGCAGCATCCATCTCGGCCTGCTCGTCATAGCGCGCCGGCCACTCGGCGGCCACCGCCTCGTCGCGGAAACGCACGTGCTCGTGGATCAGCACGACTCCGAGCTGATCGGCGTCGACGGCTCCCTGCACGGTCTCAACGGTGGTCATCGCTACTCCCTCTTTCTCGCTCTAGCGAAGCGGCTTGCCCCAGTCGGTCTCGTCGCGTAGCTGCGCCTTGAGCACCTTGCCTCCTGGGTTGCGCGGCAGCGGCTCGCTGCGCACGGCCACGTACTGCGGGACCTTGAAGTCGGCGAGGCGTTCGCGCGCGTGCGCGAGCACGGCGCCGACGTCGATCTGCGCGTCAGGCCCCGCGACGAGCACGGCACCCACCTTCTCTCCCATCATCTCGTCGGGGACCCCCACGGCGGCGGCCTCGGCCACCCCGGGCGCCGACACCAGCGCGTTCTCGACCTCGATCGAGTAGACGTTCTCGCCGCCGCGGTTGATCATGTCCTTCGCGCGGTCGACGATGTACAGCAGCCCGTCGGAGTCGATGCGCGCGAGGTCGCCGGTATGCAGCCAGCCGTCTACGAACGTCTCGGCCGTCGCCTCGGGCTTGTTCCAGTAGCCCCGCACAACGTTGGCGCCGCGCACCAGCAGTTCGCCCACGCCGGTGTGGGGGTCCGCGGCATCCAGCGCGAGGTCGTCGACCGGCATCGCAAAGCCCACGGAGTCGGCGTGCTCGGCAGTCTCCTCGTGGGGCAGAAAAGAGGTGAGCGACGAGGTCTCGGTGAGCCCGAAGCCGTTCCCGAGGCGGGCGTTGGGGAACGCGTCTTTGATCTCGTGCACGAGGCTCTCGGCGATCGGCGCACCCCCGTAGGCCACCCAGCCGACGTCGCTGACGTCGAGCGCCGCGAAGCGCGGGTGGCGAATCACCGCGTGGTAGATCGCGGGCACCGTGACCAGGTGACTGACGCGATGCTCGGCCACCGCCGTGAAGAACCCGTCGAGGTCCAGCGGGTTCGTGAGTATCTCCACCCGGCCGCCGACTTCGAGCACCGGGATCAGCTGGGAGTTGCAGCCCGTGACGTGGAAAAGCGGCACCGAGACGAGCGTCGAGATCTCCGGCCCGGCGCTGCGCTCCGCGCCCACGCAGCGAAACCAGTTCTCGCAGTTGGTCGCGAAGTTCTCATGCGAGGTCATCGCGCCCTTGGGAAAGCCGGTCGTGCCGCTCGTGTAGAAGATCGCCGCGAGGTCGTCGCGGACAAGCTCCTCCTCGACATGCGGCTCGCCGTCGGGCAGCTGGGCGCCGGCGACGAAGGTGAACCGCGCGCCCGAGTCATCGACGACGTAGGCCACCTCGGGCTCGGCGAAGCGCGTGTTCACGGGCACAACCACCGCACCGGCTAGCTGCGCGCCAAAAAACGCCAGTACCCAATCCAGGCCGTTGGGCAGCCGGATCGCCACGCGATCGCCGCGTTGCACCCCCTCCGCGCGAAGCCCGCCCGCGACGCGCGCCGCGCGATCCCACAGCTCGCTGTACGTGAGCGCCGGCCCGCTCACCTCGAGCACCGCGGTCGCGGCCGGGTCGCGCTCCACGCTCGTGCGCAGCATGTGCACGAGCGACTGCGGGCGGTCGACGTAGCGGGCGGCCCCGTCTGCCGTGCGCTCGATGCCGCTGGTGTCGAACGGATTGCGCCCCCGCGGCGCGGGGGCGATGGCGGCGTGCGTGCTCACTTTGCTCTCCTCTCAGGCGGTCGGTTGCAGCCTATGACAACCCACCCGCCCGCGCGTCTGCGCGTGCGCGGGCGTGGCGGTTTAGCGCGCGCGAAGAAAGGACGGCTAGCTTGCGCGCTTGAACGTCATGGATGGACGCCACCCGCTTGCCGTAAGCGCCTGCCGGCTGTCCGCGTGCTGATGGGTCGATCGGCAACGCGCGCGGTCTTTGGCTATGCCCGGCGCCTCGGCGCGCGCGCGGCGGCGCTTGCCGCGGCGCTCGTGCTTGCCGTCGTCCTTGCGCTGCTGCTCGCGGGCGGCGAACGCCGGCCCGACCAGGGCGGCGTGCACTTCCTCGCGGGCTCCACGCCCGCCTTTGACCGCTACACCCGCTCGCTGGACGCCGGGTACGGCGAATTCCTGCGCCGCCACTTCTGGCGCATGGTTGTGTACTCGCCGTACTTCGACAACAAGACCGCGTGGTACCCCAGCGCCTGGGTGTACCGAGACGCGTATGCGATCTACCCCGGCTCGACGGTGGCGGCCGAGCACCCGCAGTGGGTGCTCAAAGACGCCGCCGGCCGGCCGCTGTACATCCCCT
>DASZFR010000242.1:0-15657 GCA_035939635.1 Solirubrobacteraceae bacterium | reverse complement strand
GGACCACGCGACCATGCCGTGGTCGTTGTCTGAGACCAGCGCGCGCAGCTGCGGGTCGGGTCCGCTCGGGCCGAGCCGCTGCGTGGGCTCGGCGCGCCCGGACGCGCGCAGCATGTGCGCGAAGATCGCCCCCCGCTGCTGCCACGCGACGAGCACGTCGGAGCGGTAGTCCATCGTCGCCGCCAGCGCGCCAACCGCGGCGGGCGCGATCGGCACACGCGCGCGCGTTTCAAACGCGTTGCCGAAGTAGCGCTGTACGCGCACCGCGATCGCCGGCGCGGACGTGACGGTGGCCACCGCCACGTCGCCGAGGTAGGCGCGCGCGAGCGACAGCGCGCTCGCGCCCCCGCGCAGCACCGGCGACGGCGGGGCATGCGCGCCGCCCTGCAGCACGACGTAGCCGCCGCTGCCAACGCCCACGCCCGCGCCCGGCGCGAGCAGCGAAGCCAACGTCACGCGACCCACGCTCCCGCCCACCGCCTGCAGGCCCGCGGGACCTGCCGTTTGCAGCGAGCGAGCGCGAGCGGCTCCGGCGCGGTCGCGGCGATCCAGCGGCGCGACCGACACGCTCGCGGGCCCCGCCTGCGCGCCGGCTCCCGACGCGCAGTCGCCGCGCGCCGAAGCCCACACCAGCGCGCCCGCGCCGGTGGGGACCGACGGCGCCCCGCTGGGAAACACCACCGCGGGCGGCGCGACCGCGCAGCTCGCGACCCTGACCGGCTCAGACCACGCGCCGGGCGGGTCGGCCGGCGACGTCACCGCCGCGGCGTTGCGCGCGGCCGCGCCGCGCGGCCTGCGCGCCGGCTTGGGCGTGACGGGCGATATCGCGACTTCGACGGTGTGCCGGCGCCCGCCGCTCGTGATGTGGCCGGAGGCGATCACGCGCGCGCCCGCCACGGGCGGGCGGCCATCGTCGTACACCCACACGACGTAGTCGTAGGGGTGCTCGCGCAGCTCATACCAATGCCCCGTGCGCAGGTAGGCTCCAACCCCCAGCGCGCGCACGCCGCGGCGGCGCAGGTCGTAGGTGAGCTCGGGACGAAGCGGCGTGATCAGGCCGTCCAAGCGCGCGTTGAGGTACACGCTGTGGCCCCGCGGCACCGCGCCCAGGCGCGAGTTGAGCGCGGTGATCGCGGCGAACTCGAAGGCGTGTTCGTCGGGCCGTCCCGCCGCGGCGCCTGCCGCTCCGGCGGCGCCCGCGAACACCAGCGCCGCCGCCCCCGCCAGCAGCGCGGGCAGCGCGCGCTGCGGCGTGCGGCGCGTGCCTCGGGGCGCGGATCCGCTCCGCGCGCCGCGCGGCGCCAGCGCGTCTGCGAGCAGGCGGTCGAAGCCGGTTAGCACGACCAGCGCCCACAACGCGATCAGCCACGCGAACATCCCCACGGTGGTCGCCGACCACAGCGTGTAGCCGAGGGTTTCCGCGAGCATGCGTTTGGTCGGAGTGGCGCTCGCGATCGAGAACACCGCAGCACACAGCAGCAGCGCCAGCACCGCTCCGGCGACCACGTCCGGGCGGCGGCGGCGCAGCGCCAGCGCCGCGCTGAGCGCCAGCCAGCCGAGGATCAAGGCGGCAGACACGTTCGCGAGCGTGCTCGAGGACCGCAGCACGTCGTGCTTGCGCGAGAACGGGTCCTTGCTGCGCACAAGCCACCACGGCCGGATGCCCACGGTGCGCACCACCGCGTGCGCTCCCACCGTGCCGCCCAGCGAGGACTTGCGTTCGGTGGCCGCTTCGATCACGTGCCCGAAGTTGCCTTCGTGGGCCACCTGGTCCACCACCGTGGGCGTCCAGCAGATCGCGAGCACCACCAGCGCGCCAAACGCCCAGCGCCGCGCGCTGCTGCGCTCGCGCGCAGAGAGGGTGCGTTTGCTGCGAAGCCACCACAGTGCGGCGCCGCCCAGTCCTACGGCGCCCGCCGCCAGGGCGGTTGGGATGAAGCTGTCCTCCAGCTGCAGCAAGAAGCTCGCAAGCAGCGCCGCCACCGGCGCCAGCCGCCAGTCGCCGCAGGCCAGCGACCAGCACACGAAGATCAACGCGAGCAGCGGGAACAGCCCTGCCGACGGGTTCCAGATGTCATAGAAGTTGTTGGCCGCCAGCGAGCGGCACATCAGCCCGATGCCCACCGCCGCGGCGGACATCAGCCACACGCCGCCGCGCCGGCGCGCGAGCGCCACCGCGCCGAGCACGCACGCGACGTTGAACACCGCCATCGTGACCACGAACGATCCGGGTGCGCCGACGTGCGCCGCGGGCGCGAGCAGCCAGTACAGCATCGGGCCCAGGCTGTAGGTGAGTTTGCCCGTCACGGCCCCCGCGAAGGAGTACTGGCCCACGAGCGGCATGTGCGAGCTGAGCACGTCGAAGGAGCGGGTGGCGATGATGCCCCGGTCGGCCACCGGCTGCCAGCCCTCGTGCAGCGCGCGCGCCGCCGCCGCCAGCACGGGCGCCGCGGCGCACAGGCCGACGGCGAGCGTCAACAGCGGGCCATACAGCGCGCGCACCAGCGCGCGCGAACCCGCCGCCGGGCTCACAGCGGCCGCACTGCTCACCAGCCCTTCCACCCCGTCAAGTTCTATCGCTCATCACCGACGGCGCAGCGGCCCTGCGGTGAGTGATCTTGCATGCCGCGGCGGGGGACGTGGTAGTAGTAGGAACATGCCTCGCGCGATATGGACGGGCGCGATCAGCTTCGGCTTGGTCACGGTGCCGGTGCGCCTGTACAGCGCGGTCAACCGCAAGACCGTGCGATTTCACCAGCTCTCTGCCAAGACCGGCGCGCGGGTCGCGCAGAAGCGCGTGGACCCGCAGAGCGAAGAAGAGGTGCCATACGAGAGCATCGTCAAAGGCTATGAGCTCGCGCCGGATCGCTACGTGGTGATCGAGCCGGGCGAGCTCGACGCGCTGCAGCCCGAGAAGACGCGCACTATCGACATCGAGGATTTCGTCGAGCTCGAGCAGATCGATCCGATCTTCTACGACCACCCCTACTACCTAGCTCCCGGCCCGGGTGGCGCAAAGCCCTACCGGCTGCTGCTCGAGGCGATGCGCGAAACGGGCAAAGTCGCGATCGCCCGGGTGGTGATCCGCAACAAGGAACAGCTCGTGGCGATCCGCCCGATGGGAGACGCACTCGAGATGGCGACGATGCTCTTCGCCGACGAAATCCTGCCCGCCGACCGGCTGGAGGAGCTGAGCGAAGTCGAGCAGGTGAAAACCAACAAGCGCGAGCTCGAGATCGCCGAGCAGCTCGTCGGCTCGCTCGCCGGCGAGTTTCACCCCGAAAAGTACAAGGACAGCTACCGCGAACAGGTGATAGAGCTGATCGAGCGCAAGGCGCAGGGCGAGCACATCGCGGTGGCGCCGCCGCCGGAGGAAAAGCAGGCGCCGGCGCCCGACCTGATGAGCGCGTTGAAGGCAAGCCTCGAGGCGGTGCGCGCGCAGACTCCGGCGCCGGCCGGCAACGGCGCGGCCAAGCGCGCCAAAGCGCCCAAAGCTGCGCGCAAACCGGCCGCCAAGAAGGCTGCAGCCAAGAAGGCTCCGGGGCGCGCTTCCGCCAAGCGGTAGTGGCCGCCGCGCCGAAGGGCAGGGCGCAAAAGGCAAGCTCGAAGGCCGGCGCCAACCCGCGCGTAAAGACGCCTGAGCAGCTGCGCCGCTATCGCGCAAAACGCGACTTCGCGCGCACCGCCGAGCCCGAGGGCGCGCCCGCTCCCAGTGCGGGCGCCGACCGCTTCGTCATTCAGGAGCACAGCGCGCGTCGCCTGCACTGGGACCTGCGGCTGGAGCGCGACGGCGTGCTCGTGTCGTGGGCGCTGCCCAAGGGTCTACCGGAGACGCCCAAGGACAACCGCTTTGCCGCCGCCACCGAGGAGCACCCGCTCGAGTATCTGGACTTCGAAGGCGAGATTCCCAAGGGCGAGTATGGCGCCGGGACGATGAAGATCTGGGACAGCGGCACGTATGAGTGCCTGAAGTGGGAGCCGCGCAAGGTCGAGGTGGCGCTGCACGGACGCCGCGTCGACGGGCGCTACGCGCTGTTTCCAATCGCGGCGGGCAAGGCGCCAAAGGAGTGGCTGATCCACCGCATGGACCCGCCCGCCGACGCAAGCCGCGAGGCGATGCCCGAGCGCGTCGAGCCGATGCTCGCGACGCTCGGAAAGCTTCCGCGCGACGACGGGCGCTGGGCGTATGAGATCAAGTGGGACGGCGTGCGCGCGATCGCCTACTCGCGCCCGGGCGAGCTGCAACTGCACAGCCGCAACCTCAAAGACATCACGCCCCAGTACCCCGAGCTCGGCCGCCTCAACCGCGCGCTCAGCTCCCACGAAGCGGTGCTCGACGGCGAGATCGTGGCCTTCGACGAGCGCGGGGCTCCGAGCTTTGAGGCGCTGCAGCGACGCATGCACGTGGCGTCGAGCTCGCAGATCAGGCGCTTGGCCACCGGCACGCCGGTGACGTACATGATCTTCGACCTGTTGTGGCTGGACGGCCACTCGCTGATGGAACTTCCCTACCTACAGCGGCGCGAGCGGCTGTCCTCGCTCGAGCTCTCGGGCGAGCGCTGGCAGACCCCCGAGTACGTCGTCGGTCAGGGCAAAGCGGTGCTGCGCGCGAGCGCCGAGCAAAAGCTCGAGGGCATCCTCGCCAAGCGCTTGGACTCGACCTACCAGCCGGGGCGCCGTTCGCCGAGCTGGATCAAGATCAAGAACACCGCCCGCCAGGAGGTGGTGATCGGCGGCTGGATGCCGGGTCAGGGCCGGCGCACGAAGCGCATCGGTGCGCTGCTGGTTGGCGTGTACGAGCGCGACGGAGCGCTGCGCTACGTGGGACGCGTCGGCACCGGCTTCACCGAGAGCGAACTGGAGCGCCTCGGGCGGCTGCTCGCGCCGCTCGCGCGCGACAGCTCGCCGTTCGCCGCGGGCGGCCGCCCGCCGCGGGGAGCCGTCTTCTGCGAGCCGGAGCTGGTCGCGGAGGTCGAGTTTCGCGAATGGACAACCGGCGGCAGCCTGCGCGCTCCTTCCTACAAGGGCCTGCGCGAGGACAAGCCCGCGCGCAAGGTCGTGCGCGAGGACGCCGCGGAGCCGAGCACGGCGTCCGAACGCGACGGCGGCGAACCGATCCCCCAGCTGGAGGTCGAGCTGCTGCCTGGCGACAAGGGCGAGGCGAGCGTCGAAGGCCACGAGCTGAAGTTCTCCAATCTCACCAAGGTCCTCTATGCGGACGCGCAGTTCACCAAGGCAGACGTGATCGAGTACTACGCCGGGATCGCCGAGGTGCTCGTGCCCCATCTGGCGCGGCGCGCGCTCACCGTGAAGCGCTGGCCCGACGGCGTGGACGGGCAGGCCTTCTTTCAAAAGCAGGCCCCGTCGCACCGGCCGGAGTGGGTGCGGACGGTCACGCTCCCCTCCGAGCGAAAGCCGATCGACTACCTGCTGGCCGACGACGTCGCCACGGTTGTGTGGCTCGCCAACCTCGCCGCACTTGAACTGCACACGCCGCTTGCGCGCGCGGACGACCCGCAGCGCCCGACCATGCTCGTGTTCGACCTCGACCCGGGTGAGGGTGCGAGCGTCGTCGAGTGCTGCCGCGTCGGCCTGCTGCTGCGCGGCATGTTCGAGAACCTAAAGATCAAGATCTTCGCCAAGACCTCTGGCAAAAAGGGGCTGCAGCTGTACGTGCCCCTGAACACACGCCAGGTCACCTTCGCGCACACCAAGCCGTTCGCGAGAGCCGTCGCCGAGACGCTGGAGAGCGCCGAACCGGATCTCGTGGTGTCGCGCATGACCAAGGCGCGCCGCGCGGGCAAGGTGCTTATCGACTGGTCGCAGAACGACGCCAAAAAGACCACGGTGTGCGTCTACTCGCTGCGCGCCGCCGAGCGCCCCACGGTCTCGACGCCGCTGGACTGGCAGGAGGTAAAGGTCACGCTCGAACGCGGCGATCCGGCGCTGCTGGCCTTCGACGCGCGACAGGTCTTGCGGCGCGTGGCGCAGCACGGCGACCTGTTCGCTCCGGTGCTGTCTCTCGTGCAGGAGCTCCCCGCGCTGTAGCTTCGTTCACCCGAACGGCGCGCTCAGCTGGCGCTCGTACGGGCCCTTGCCGGTTGCGCAGACCGCACCGCAGCGTGCACCCAGGGCGATCGCGTCGCGTAGCGTCATCGCGCTCGCAAGCCCGTACGCGACGCCCGCCGCGAACGAGTCGCCGCAGCCGTAGGAGTCCGCGTCTGGCGCGGTTGCAACCCGTTCGCGCTCCGCGGGCTGGCCGGCGTCCCAGCTCCCCCGTTCGCCCGCACGCGTTTCAAACGTGCCGCCGCGCTCGCCGCGCGTGCGCAGCACCGCGTCTGCTTCCTGCTCCACGCCGGCCGCCGCGCGCAGCTCGATCTCGTCGTCGTCGCTGAGTATCAGCGCGTCCAGGCGCACGCCGTGGCCGAGCGCGTCGCGAGCGCGCGGGCTTGCGACGAGCACCCTGCAAGCACGCGCCGCCCGCAGCGCCTGTGCGTCGCCGGCCGTGAAGTACACGGCGTCCATCCGCGCCAGCTCATCCCAGGCCAGCTGCGTGTCGGCGCCCTCCGGCTGCAGGCGCTCGCCTAAGGTGATGATCGTGCGCTCGCTCTGCTCGTCGGTAAGGGTCGTCGCGCGGCGTGTGGGCACGTCGCGCTCGACGGCGCGCACGCGCACGCCGAGCTCGTCGAGGCGCTCGCGCGACCGGCGCGCGTGATCGTCTGCGCCGAGCGCGGTAATCAGCAGCGACGTACCAGCCAATCGCGCGAGTTGGACCGCCGCCACCGCGCCGCCGCCCGCGGGCTCCTCGAACGCGTCACGAGCGTGCGCAACCTCGCCCGCGCGCGGAACGCGGCGCACGCGGCCGAACTGCACCCACTCCACGTGTCCCACCGCCGCCACTTTCAGGGTGCCCGCCGCCACCGGTTGGCCAGCAGCTTACGTGCCGGCGGCTCGCCCGCGGCGAGGTGCCTATGATCGGCGCGCCGGCGCCCGCCGTGCGGCGTGACCCGAGATGCCATCCGCCCCCACCTCCGCCCAGCTGCTCGACCTGATGCCCTTTGCGGCGCTGATCGGCATCGAGCCGCTGGAGGCCGGTCCCGAGCTGGTGCGCGCACGCATCGCCTGGGCGCCGGAGCGATGCACCGCCGGCGGCGTGATGCACGGCGGAGTGCTGATGGCGCTAGCCGACACGTGTGGGGGCGTGTGTGCGTTTTTGAACCTGCCCGAGGGCGCGCAGGGAACGACGACGATCGAGTCCAAGACCAACTTCCTGCGCGCCGTGCGCGAGGGTCACGTGACGGCCAGCACGCGGCCGCTGCACCGCGGGCGCACGCTGATCGTGATCGACAGCGAGCTCACGCGCGAGGACGGCTCGCTCGCGGCCAAGGTCACGCAGAGCCAGGCGTTCATGTATCCGCGCAGCTGAGCCGCCCCGCGGCGACGGGCGGCGCGGCGTAGGATGCGCGCGCAATGAGCTCGCTAGTGCTCCTCGATCAGCCCGCCGCGCACGTGCGCCGGCTGACCATGAACCGGCCCGACCAACTCAACGCGATGACTGCCGAGCTGTGCGCCGAGCTGCACGAGCAGGTCGCTGCCGCCGGTGCCGATCGCGCGTGCCGCGCGGTCATCCTCACCGGCGCCGGTCGCGGCTTCTGCGCGGGCCTTGACCTGCACGGCTACGGCGCCGCACCTGAAAACGACGGCAGCGACGACCCGCGCGACCGCCTGGCAAACCAGCAGCACATGTCGACCCTCGTGCTCGCTCTGCGCGCTTTGCCGCAGCCCGTGATCGCCGCCGTCAACGGCCCCGCCGCCGGTTTCGGCCTTGCGCTCGCGCTCGCCAGCGACATCCGCTACGCGGCCGCCAAGGCGGTGTTTCGCGTCGCGTTCATCAACATCGGCGTATCCAATTGCGACATGGGCACGAGCTGGCTTCTGCCGCGGCTGATCGGCGCGTCGCGTTCACACGAGCTCATGCTCACCGGCCGCCGTGTGGACGCGCAGGAGGCGCTGAGTATCGGGCTCGTCGCCGACGTGGTCGACGCGCCGCTGCTGGCACAGCGCGCGCTCGATGCCGCCGAGCAGATCGCCGCGCTCGCCCCGTGGGGCGTACGCCTGACAAAGCGTGGCATGTGGAGCGCGCTCGAGATCCCATCCGAGCAGGCCGCGATCGAGTACGAGGACCGACAGCAGATCATGGCGACGTTCGGGCGAGCGCTGCCGGAGGCGGTGGAGGCTTTCCTCAGCAAGCGCGCGGCCGGGTTTGCCGACTAGCAGCCGTGGCCGACCTGTTCGACGTCTCGGGCAAGACCGCCTTGGTCACCGGCGGCTCGCGCGGCATCGGCGCGATGATCGCGCGCGGATTGCTGCGAGCGGGCGCGCGCGTGATCGTGTCCTCGCGCAAGGCAGACGAGCTGGGCGAGGCGGCGGCGGAGCTTGCCAAGGACGGCGACTGCGAGGCGATCGCCGCCGACGTCTCGAGCCCCGAGGGCGCCGCGGCGCTCGCCGCGCAGGTGAGCGAGCGCTTCCCTGCGCTGCACATCCTCGTCAACAACGCCGGAGCCACGTGGGGGTCGCCGCATGACCGGTTCCCGGCGAGCGGCTGGGACCGCGCTCTGCACACCAACGTCGAGGGGGTGTTCCATCTCACCGTCGGGCTGCTCGGTGCGCTGCGCGGGTCTGCGAGCGCCGAAGATCCCGCGCGCGTGGTCAACATCGGCTCAATCGACGGGCTGCGCGCGTCCCAGGTCGAGAACTACAGCTACGGCGCGAGCAAGGCCGCCTAGGTCCTGCAAGACGCCGAGCCGAGATACTCCATCGATGACCTCATCGAACGTGGAGCTCGTGCGGTCGATCTACGCGGACTGGGCGCGAGGCGTTACGGCTGACGACAAGTTTGATCCCGAGATCTCGATGATCGAGTCCAGCGCGCTCCCGGGTGGAGGTGCGTCCGCGGAGGGAATCGATGCGGTTCGAAGCTACATCCGAAGCTTTGACAAGTACTGGGACGAGATCCGCTTTGAGCCGCTGGAGCACCTCGACGCCGGGGACCGGGTAGTGGTCGTAGCCCGTCTCGTTGGTCGGGGCAAGAAAAGCGGCGTCGAGGTGTCTCGCGACTGGGCCTATGTTTGGACCCTGCGTGACGGCAAAGCGCTGCGAATGCAGGGTTACGAGAGTCGCGATGAAGCCCTCCACGCTGCTGGACTCCCTCGATGACTATCGATGACTAGGCTCGTCGTCTACTCGAAGCGCGCGCGCTCGCCGACCTCGGGCTCACGCCGGAGGCGATTCGAGGTTGCATAGATAACGGCGGTCAGCTAAGGCCGCGCTGCACATGCTCACCCGCCACCTCGCCAAGCGCCTTGCCCCAGAGCAAATCACCGTCAACGCGATCGCGCCCGGCCCGTTCCCCAACAAGATGACGGCTTTCATGCTCGACGACGCGGACAGCCGACAGGTGGTCGAGGGCCTGGTGCCGCTCGGACGCATCGGCCGTCCAGACGACGTCGCGGGCCTGGTGATCCTGTTGTGCTCGCGCGCCGGCGCCTATCTCACGGGCACGGTGATCCCGCTCGACGGCGGCATCACCGGCTGCAACTGACGCGCGGCGTCAGCGCGGCGGCCACGAACCCGCAGCCTCGCTCCAGGGCTCACGGCGCCACTCCGCGTAGGCCTGCGCCGGAGAGTCGGTGGCCTCGGTTACCGATGCGCCGTACTTGGCCGCCACCTCGTTGACGGGGTAGTGCGCCTGGTCGAGGCGGCGGCTGCCAATCATCAGCACCGCGCACGGCGCGTCGCCCGCGCCGACGAAAACATGCTCGGTGCCGGCCGGGCAGTGCAGAAAGTCCCACTGGCGCAACCGCCGCTCTACGCCGTCGACGATCGCGATGCATTCGCCCTGCAGCACGAGAAAGTCCTCCTGCACGGGCTCTGAGTGGTAGAGGCAGTTGGGCTGACCCGGCCGCATGACCTGGATGTTCGCGCCGACTTCCGCAAACGGCGCGTCGGCGGGCTCGAAGTCGATCAGGGTGGCGCGGCGCGGATGCGCGCTAGCCGGGGCGTCGGCCGCGTTGAGGACGAACGGCTGCTCCACGCGCGCAACATACCTGGCTGCCGCCGCTCGCTTGCTTGCGGGCCGACGTGCCTTTGCGGGTGCGCCGGGCGGCGCTACCCGTCCAGGCGCACTCCCTGCGCGCTTGCGTACAGCCTGTCGCCCGAGAGAGCACCGGCCCCGGGAGACGCACCGTCGCGCGGCCGCGGCCAGCGCGGCGTCGCGCGCAGCTCTGCCGCAGCCACGTTGCGTTCGCAGTGCTCGCAGCGCAGCTGCACGCGCGCCTCGTGACCACAGCTGTCGTGCACCACGCGAACCGGCCCCTCGCCGCGCGGCCACGTCCAGCGATCACCCCACTGCATCAGCGCGAGCAGCGCCGGCAGCAGCTCCGCGCCCTTTTCAGTGAGGCGGTACTCGTGGCGGCGCGGGCGCTCCTGGTAGAGCACGGTCTCGAGGATTCCCTCCCCGACGAGCACGTCGAGCCGGTCGCTGAGGATGTTCGCGGAGATCCCCAGGTCATCCTGGATCTGGCGAAAGCGCCGCACGCCGTAGGCGACGTCGCGCAAGATCAACGGCGTCCACCACTCGCCCGCGACGTCCAGCGTGCGCGCGATCGAGCAGGGGTGGTGGCGCAGAATCGAGCGCTTCATGGTCCCTCCGCGCGGTGCATGGCTAGAGAGTCTATCGCTTGCATAAGACAAGTCACACTGTTATGGTCGCTCTCCTAAGACAAGCGACTCTCCGGCGCCGCCGGAAGGAGGTCCCCAAATGCCCATGCTCGACGCGTACATCCCGCCCGGCGCGCTCACGCCAGACGCCGAGCGCACGCTGCTCGCGCGCCTCACCGACGTGCTGATCGAAAACGAGGGCGCAGACCCCGCGAACCCGCAGGTTCGCTCGATCGCGTGGCTGTTCGTGCACCGGCCCGACGAGGTCTTCGTCGCCGGCGCGCCGGCCGACGCGCCGCGCTACCGCTTCGTCGCCTCGGTGCCCGAGGGCCAGTACGACGCCGAGCGGCGCGAGGCGATGGTGCGCGACATCACCGAGGCCGTGCTCGACGCCGAGTCCGGCGCCCATGACCGCGATCCGGCGCGCGTGTGGGTGTTCACTCCCGAGGTCCCCGACGGCACCTGGGGCGCGCTCGGGCGAGTGGTGACGCTCGCCGACATCGCGGCGTTTGCCACCGGCGACGCCGAGCGCGGACGCCGCTACGCCGAGGAGCGTCTCGGCCAGCGACGCGCCGAACCGGCGGCGGCGTAGCCACGGGACGACGTGCGGCGCGTCTCGGCGATCCGGCCCCGCGGCGCGCACGCACGCCCGAGCCGCGTGTAGGGTGGCGCCGGCGTGGACTTCCTGATCGCCCGCGACGACCTGCACCGCTGCCGCTTCGACGACGCTGCGCCGCCCGAGCCGCGACCCGGACAGGCGCTGTTGGCAATCGACGCCTTCGGCCTGTCGGCCAACAACATCACCTACGCGATGTTCGGCGAGGCGATGTCCTACTGGAGCTTCTTCCCCACCGAGCCGGGATGGGGGCGCCTGCCGGTTTGGGGCTACGCGGAGGTGGTCGAGAGTCGCGCCGGCGGCGTGGAGCCCGGCACGCGTGTTTATGGCTACCTGCCGGCCTCGACGCATCTGCTCGTAACGCCCGCGCGCGTCGAGGCACACGGCTTCATCGACGCCGAAGCGCATCGCGCCGCCCTTCCGTCCGCCTACAACGCATACGCCGACGTGCGCGCGGACCCCTCGTACGAGCGCGCGCACGAGGACGAGCAGATGCTGCTGCGTCCGCTGTTCTTCACCTCGTTTCTGCTCGACGACTTCCTCGCCGACAGTGGCCTGCTCGACGTACAAGCCGTCGTGGTGTCGAGCGCGTCGAGCAAGACGGCGAGCGCGCTCGCCTTTCTGCTGTCGCGGCGCGAGGGCGCGCAGGTGGTCGGGCTCACCTCGTCGCGCAGCGTCGATTTCGTGCGCTCGCTGGGGGTGTACGACCGCGTGGTCGCGTACGACGCGATCGACGCGCTCGCCAGCGAGCCTGCGGTGTACGTCGACATCGCCGGCGACGCGGGCGTGCGCGAGGCCGTCCACACGCTGTACGCGACCAACCTCAGGCACTCGGCCGTGGTCGGTGCCACCCACCACGACAGCATGGGCGAGGTACCCGACTCGCTCCCGGGGCCGCGGCCCGCGTTCTTCTTCGCCCCTGACCGCGTGAGCAAGCGCACGCGCGACTGGGGGCGCGAAGGCCTGGAGGAGCGCATCGCCGAGGCCTGGCACCCCTACGTGCAGTGGGCGGGCGGTTGGCTGCAGGTACGCCACGGCCATGGCGCGGACGAGCTGCAGAGCGCGTACATCGAGTTGCTCGACGGGGACATCGATCCAGCCCAGGCACACGTTCTGACGCTCGGGCGATGACCGCGCCAAGCGCACCGCCGCTGCGCCGGTAACCTGTTGACATGAGCGGGGGGCTCACGCAGGACGCGCCGGCCGTCGGACCGCTGTGGGGTGAGCTGCGCTACTCGGGCGAGCTCGTGCGAGCGCTGACGCGCCGCGGCGTTCTCGCCCGTCGCGCGCCCAACGCGCCGCCGGTACTGCTCATCCCCGGCTTCATGGCCGGCGATAGCTCGCTGCGGGTGCTCTGTGCGTGGCTGCGTCGCCGCGGGCACCGCGTGTGGATGAGCGGCATGCGTGCCAACGTCGATTGTGCGGAGCGCGCGCTCGAATCGCTACACGAGCGGCTGCTCGGACTGCACGATCGCAGCGGCGAGCGGGTGTTTCTCATCGGCCAAAGCCGCGGCGGCGGGCTGGCTCGCTGCCTCGCCGCGCGCGCGCCGCAGGCCACAGCGGGCCTGGCGATGCTCGGCACGCCCGTGCTCGATCCGCTGGCGATCTGCCGCCCGGTGCGCCGGCTGGTTGGCGCAATGGCGCTGCTGGGAGACCTTGGCCTGCCGGGGGTGTTCTCCAGCGACTGCATCGACGGCGCCTGCTGCAAGACCGCGCGCGAGGAGCTGTGCGCGCCGCTCGCGCCGCACATCCACGCGCTGTCGGTGTACTCCAAAAGCGACGGCGTGGTCGACTGGCACGCGTGTCTGGATCCGTACGCGCAGCCGGTCGAGGTGGATTCCAGCCATTGCGGCATGTCGGTCCACGCCGACGTATTCGAGCTTCTTGCGCGGACGCTGGACGCGGTGGCGTGCGAGTCTGCGCAACGCGCCGCCGCCTAGATCGGCGCGGTCATGCCCGGCGCTGGCGCGCGAACAGCTCCAGCGCAAATCGGCCCGCAGGGTGCTCTCTGAAGCCGCGCACCATCGCGGCGGTCGCGGGGGCCATCGCCTCCGGCTGGGGAAGCGTCACTCCGTACTGCGGCGGAACGAGCATCGGCGCCGCGAGCGCGGCGAAGGTTAGATCGGCCGCGCTGAAGCGCTCGCCGCACAGATAGGAGCGGCCGTCCGCCAGAAGCTGCGCGGCGTGGTCAAATTCGCTGGTCACCACCGCCTCGTCCTCTGTCTCGATACCGGGCGTGATACCCAGCACGCGCGCGATGAAGCGGGTGATCGCCGGCCAGCCCCAGCGAACCAGGCGCGCCTCCCAGCGGGGCACGCCCTGGTTGTTGAACTGCACCGCGAGGCGGCGCTGGCGCAGCATGTGGACGTACATCAATCTGCGCCCGTGCGGGCCGAGCTTCTCGTCAAAGCGCCTGCACAGCAAAAGCTGCTGCTTACGTTCGGCCGGCGACGATGCGAACAGCCGCCGCTCTTCGGGCACCTGGCGGTCGGCCCACGCCAGGATCTGCTCTGACTCGCCGAGGACCTCGCCGTCGGTCACGAGCACCGGCACCGTGCTGCCGCCACCCGCGCGCCGCGCGGCGAGGCGGTGGATGCCCTGCACGTGTGGCTGCTCGCGGTAGGGAAGGCCCCCGCGGTCCAGAGCCCAACGCGCCTTCTCGCAGTAGTGGCTGATCGGGATCGTGATCAGCACAGACGACGCCGGCGCGCGCCTGGGCGCTGGCGGACACGCGTCCTCGCCGCGCGCGGCAACGGACGCGGCCTCACTCGGCGCGGCCGTCACGCCGACGCTCGGGGCGGAGCTGCCGGCGCGCTCGCCGGCAGCCCTGTTTGCGTGGTCAGATTCGCTCAGGTCGTGGGAAGCGTAACGGTCACGTTGCTCGCTTCGACCGCGAACGTTCCGTTGCTTGCGCGGTAGTAGGGCACGTCGCGTCCCAGCAGCTGCAACCTCACGGTGTCACCTGCCGGGAAGTCGTAGCCGTTGCCGTGCAGCTGGAAGGTGATCGGCGTGGGCGTTGCTTCGGTTTCGGTGGTGCGGTACACGCCGCGCGTGATCAGCCGCTCTTCGCCGCCCGGCATAACGTCCCACAACCGCGCGACGATCTCGCCGTCGAGGCCGCCGGCCTGGCCGGTCACCTTGACGGTGGCTTTCACGGTGGGCAGGCCCATCAGCGTGAAGCCTTTGCTGGTCAGGTTGTAGTTGGCGGTGTCGGGCTCTTCTTCGGCTTTCACGGTCTTGCACGCTTCGCTCGTGCCCGCGATCGGGTCAAAGTCGGCCGCGATCGTGGGGTTGCCGCCCGCCGACGTGAAGGTTTGCGCCGTGGTCGAACCGAACGCCACCGCGTGGGGGTGCAGTTTGGCCCAGTTCTTCGCCACGTACGGGCCGCCGCCCGGCGCGCTCGTGGGACAGGTCATCGTGTAGGCGGTCACCTTCCCTGACTTCGGCTTCGTCCCGGAGTGCTCAAGCCACGCGCCGAAGAACGCTGAGCCTTCTTCCTGGAAGGCATGGTCGGTGTTGAGCTTGTTGGCGCCGCGGCTGTGGCCGAGGTCGCCGAACTGCAGTGTGACTTTGCCGCCCTGCGATCGCGCCAGGTTGTACACGCGCAGCGCTTCCTTGGGCGGGAATAGATCGTCGGTCCAGCCGTTTTGGATCAGCAGCGGGGCTGGTGTGCCGCCGATGCTGTAACCACCGTGGTAGGAGTAGATCTTGGCCGCGATTTCTTCGTCTTCGGCGGTTGCGGGCTCGCCCGCGTTGACCGCACCGAACCATTTGGTGAGGTCGGCTTCCGGGTCCATCCCGGCAGGCGCGACGTAGCCGCCGGTGGCGGGCGCATCGGCGAAGAGACCGGTCGTGTAGCTCTGGATCTCGACGCCGAGGGGTCCGCGGCTCGAGAAGGGGCCCGCGACTTCGGTGTCGAGGAAGCGCCCGTTGGGCTCGAGCGCGCTGACCAAGTCAGACCACGGCCAGCGCGGATATGCCGCGCTGATCTGCATCTTTTTGCCCTTCGGGGTCGTCCACGGCGCGAACGCGCCGCTGGGGAGGCGGATGCGGTTGTGCAGGTATGCGAGCTCGATGCTCTGGCCACCCCCGTAGGAGATGCCGGTGACGCCGATCCTCTTGCGATTGGTGATCCTCTGTTCCGCAAGCAGGCCCAGCAGGTATTGCGTGTCGCGGGCCTCGTAGCGCTGGTCGGCGAGGTGGATCCATCCTTTTTCGCACCCGGCCGTTTCTTTGCGCGATTCTTCAGAGCCGCACGATCGCCCCCAACCGCGGGCGCTGTAGTTGAGCACGGCGTAGCCGTGCTGGGCGTAGTAGACGTT
>DASZFR010000241.1:0-1814 GCA_035939635.1 Solirubrobacteraceae bacterium | reverse complement strand
GCTCCCGCCTGAGCCGACAAGGTACAGTCCCGCCCGTGCCAGAGGCAGTGGGACAGTTACCGACCAAGACCGCCGCGCCGCCCTCGCGCCGCGCCGCGTATTGGGCACTCGGGGTGCTCACGGCGATTAATCTGCTGAACTACCTCGATCGTTATGTGGTCGCCCCGCTCGCCACGGATCTGAAGCGCGACATGTCGCTCTCGGATACCCAGCTCGGCTCGCTGCTGACGGCCTTTATCCTCGTCTACATGGTGGCGGCGCCGGTGTTCGGCGCGTGGGGCGACCGCGGCTCGCGCACGCGCCCGATCGCCCTCGGCATCGGTATCTGGAGCCTCGCGACCATGCTCTCCGGCCTCGCGCACGGCTACCCGCACCTGCTCGCCGCGCGCGCGCTGGTCGGGATCGGCGAGGCCTCGGTCGTGGCCATCGCGCCGTCGCTGCTCGCGGACCTGTTTCCGCCGCAACGCCGCGCGCGCGTGTACGCGATACTCAACATGGCGATTCCGGTCGGGGCCGCGCTCGGTTACGTGGTCGGCGGACAGGTGGGGGCGCACTTTGGCTGGCGCGCGGCTTTCTTCGTCGCCGGCGCCCCGGGCATCGCACTCGCCATCGCCTCGCTGTGGCTGCCGGATCCGCCGCGCGGTATCCAGGACCTCGATACCCCGGCAGCCCCACAAAGTGCGGGGCTCGCAAGCGCAGTGCTGAGCATCTACCGCGACCTCTTCGCGCGCGCACGCTTCCGGGTGGTCGTGCTCGGTTACGCGGCCTACACGTTTGCCCTCGGCGGGCTCGCCTACTGGATGCCGACGTTCCTTGAGCGCGTGCGCGGGATCCCGAAGGCCAGCGCGGCGACGGACTTTGGCGTGATCGTACTGGCTACAGGACTCGTCGGCACGCTGGCAGGGGGCTGGCTCGCGGACTACCTGTTGAGATATTCCCGGCAAGCGTACCTGTGGTTCTCCGGGGCGGTCACGGTCCTCGCCGCGCCGCTGGCGTGGCTTGCGCTCGCGGCCACGGACCGGGCGCTGTATTTCCCGGCGATCGTGGCTGCGGAGCTGTTGCTTTTCATGTCGGCCGGGCCGGTGAACGCGGCAATCGTCAACCTCGTTTCGCCTCTCGAGCGCGCCTCCGCCGCCGCGCTGACCATGATCGTGATTCATCTGCTGGGCGATGTGCCCTCGCCGATACTCATCGGCTCGGTCTCGGACCATCTGGAGCCTCGGCTCGGGGAGGCCGGCGCGCTCGCCCACGCGGTACTGATGGTGCCTGCGGCCATCCTCATCGCCGGCATCATCTGGCTCCTCGCCGCACGCCGCGGCATCCGCGGCGCGCCCGCGCTCTCGTGACCGGCGGCCGCCGCCGGATCGCCCGCCCGCCCGCACCCGCCGAGCGACCGCTGCGCAGCCTCACGCGGGCGCAGCTTGAGGCGCGCTTCGCCGCGGCGCTGTGCGCCCACGATGGCCTCGAAGGCGCGCATTGCATCCACGAGCTGTGGATGCGCGGGGAGTTCGCCGCGCGCGTCGAGCAGCACCTGAATGCGCTGTGGGCGCACGCCGCGGCGTCCATTCCCGAGTGGCTGCCGATGCGCTACATCGACTTCCTGCCGAGCGTGTACGAGATCGCCGCCACCTTCAGCGCGCGCCGCAAGGGGCGCTCGAACGTATATCTGGTAGTGCTGGATTTTGCCGATCGCCGGCGCGGCCCGTTCGGACTCTACGTCGGCATGAGCCGTTACACCCCGGCCGAGCGCTTCGATCAGCACAAGGCCGGCATTCACGCCGCCGGCAGCGTGCTCAAGCGCGGGCTGGAAGTGC
>DASZFR010000240.1:0-5250 GCA_035939635.1 Solirubrobacteraceae bacterium | reverse complement strand
ACCCGAGGGCTATCCGCAGACCGAGCCGTATCAGTGGTGGCGCCGCCACGACGAATATGACAACGCTGCGCGCTGAGCCGCGCGACCGTTGAACGAGCATGCCCCGGCGCTGTGAATGGGTAACTGAGGACGACCCGCTGTCGATCGCCTATCACGACGAAGAGTGGGGCGTCCCCTCACACGACGATCGGCACCTGTTCGAACTGCTGACCTTGGAGGGAGCGCAGGCAGGTCTCTCCTGGGCGACGATCCTGCGCAAGAGGGAGGGCTATCGCGCGGCGTTCGCCCACTTCGATCCCGAGCGAGTGGCGCGCTTTGACCGTCGCAAGGTCGAAAGTCTTCTGAACGATCCGGCGATCGTGCGAAATAGGCTCAAGGTCGAATCGACCGTGAACAACGCTCAGCGCATGCTCGAGCTGCAGGGCAAGCGCGGCGGCTTCGATACCTACGTCTGGCAGTTCGTCGACGGCGCCCCGATCGTGGGGCGCCCGCGCAAGTTGCGCGATCTGCCCTCCGAGACCAGCGAGTCAAAGGCGATGAGCAGGGACCTCAAGCAGAGGGGCTTTCGCTTCATCGGGCCGACGGTTTGCTACTCCTTCATGCAGGCGGCAGGGCTGGTCAACGACCACGTGACAAGCTGCTTTCGATATGGCGAGCTGACGCGCTGAGGGGTTGCGCGTCCGAGCGAGACGAACCTCGCAGCTAGCAACACTTCAACTACGGCTGGAACGCGTACATGTCGGAGCGCGCGCGTAGTCTGCCTATGTGATACTTAGGCAGGTGGCCCGTTACCTGACGCTTGGAGAGGCAGCACAGGCGATCGGTGTGAGCGTCGACACGCTGCGGCGGTGGGACCGATCCGGGAAGCTGCGCACGCGGCGCGACGACCGCAACCGTCGGGTGGTGTCGGCACAAGAGGTACAGCGCTTGTCGCAGCGCCCGGCGCGCCACCAGACCGGAGCGCCGCTGTCGGCGCGCAACCGTTTCCCAGGCGTGGTGCGCTCCGTCGAGACGGATCGCGTGATGGCCCTCGTGGAGCTGGAGGCGGGCGGCTTTCTGATCACTGCCGCAATCACGCGCGATTCGGCCGTGGAGCTCGGTCTCGCTCCCGGAGTGCCCGCGACAGCAACGGTGAAGGCAACGTCGGTGATGATCGAGCGGACGAAGGAGGGCTGATGCGCAAGGGCCCGATATGTGACATCGCGGTGGCGGCGTGCGCCTGCACTGTGTGTTTTGCCGTCACGGCGAGCGCGGATGAGTCAGGCGCGCACGCGCGTGTGATCGGCCGCGGTGCCTCGAAGGGCACGGTGTCGGTCCTGTTCGCAGGATCGTTGGTGAAGTACATGGAACAGGGGTTTGCACCGGCGTTTGAACGGGCCGATGGCTACAGCTTCCGCGGCTTCGGGGGCGGTTCGACAGAACTCGCGTCAGAGATCAAGGGCAGGGTCCGAACGGGAGACGTGTTCATCAGCGCCGCATCCGCCGCAGACCGCGCGCTTGAAGGCGGGGCAAACGGTGGGTGGGTGTCGTGGTACTCGACGTTCATGGCCTCGCCGCTGGAACTGGCCTATAACCCGAGCAGCAGCTTGGGAAGGGAGTTGCGCCGCGGTGTGCCGTGGTGGAAGGCGCTGACTCAGACGGGCATCCGTGTCGGCCGCACCGATCCGCGCTTGGACCCCAAGGGCGTGCTGACGGTGGAAGCGGTGGACAAGGCCGCGCAGAAGCTGCACGATCCAGCCCTCGCCAAAGCGCTCGGGTCCTTCGAAGTGTTTCCGGAGACGAGTCTGGTCGGGCGCATGCAGTCGGGCCAGCTCGACGCTGGGTTCTTCTACGCGGTCGAGGCAAAGAACGCAAAACTGTCGACGGTCGCCCTGTCGCCGGTCTACAAGTACGCGGCGTACACGGTGACGGTCCTCAACCGCGCGCCCGATCCCGGCGGGGGGGCTGCACTCGTGCGTTATCTGCTCAGCTCCGCGCGCTCGTACTCGTTGCGCAGAAACGGTCTGAATCCAATGACGCCTCAATTCGCCGGCCGAAGATCGTCGGTTCCGGCCGGCATCCGCGCGCTGGTGGGAGCGCACTGAGGGCACTCTCGTCGCGGGCGATCAACCCGCTGCCATTGCTCGGCGGGCTGATCGCGGTCTATCTGCTCGCGCCGATTGTCGCGTTCGGCGTGCGGCTCACCGGCGGCGTGAGCCCGTCGCCGGGCTTCGCCCCGGCGCTGCTGACGTCGTTGCTGACAGCGACTATCTCGGCTTGCATCATCGCCGTCTTCGGCACCCCGTTGGCATATCTGCTCGCGCGTACACGCACGGTGGCCTCCCGGGCGCTCGGCGTGCTGCTGGCATTGCCGCTCGCCCTGCCGCCCTTGGTGAGCGGCTTGCTGTTGCTGTACGTCGTGGGTCCCTACACGACGGTGGGCCGCCTCTTTGGCGGGCAGCTCACTGAAACGCGGGCCGGGATCGTCCTTGCGCAGACGTTCGTAGCGGCGCCGTTTTTCATCATCGTCGCGCGCGCAGCGTTCTCGGCAGTCGACCCGAGCTTGGAGGAGGTCGCGGCGTCACTCGGTCACGGACGTCTCACGCGCTTTGCCCGCGTGGCGATCCCCGCGGCCACATACGGGCTCGCGGCCGGACTGCTGCTCGCGTGGCTGCGCGCGTTTGCGGAGTTCGGCGCGACGATCATCCTGGCGTATCACCCGTACTCGCTACCCGTGTTCACGTTCGTGCAGTTCGACGCCACCGGCTTGCCGGCGACGATGCTGCCTATCGCGTCAGCCCTTGCAACCGCGCTGCTCCTGCTCGCCGTCGCGACCGTTCGCGTGGGCCGAAGACGGCAACCCGATCTGCACCTTCCATCTCCGCGAGGCCCGTCTGGCGCTGCGCGCCCAGCCCGGCAGCTGGACTTCGCGATCGCCAGGCAACTCGATGGGTTTTCACTCGACGTCGCTCACGTCGCCACGAATCCGCGCCTTGCGCTGCTCGGCCCGTCGGGCGCCGGCAAGACGCTGACGCTGCGAATTCTCGCCGGCCTGACAGCGGCCGATGGCCGGCATCACGTGCGCACCGGCGCTCACCGGCTGCACGAGCTTCCCGCCGAGCGCCGTCACATCGGGTACGTGCCGCAAAGCCCAGCGCTGTTTCCGCGACGCACGGTCTGGCGTCAGGTGACGTTCGGCGCGAACGCGAGCCCCGCCCTCGCGGCATTCTGGCTGCGCCGACTTGGCTTGGACGGGCTGGAGCGACGCTATCCGGATGAGCTCTCGGGCGGACAAGCGCGCCGCGTGGCGATCGCGCGCGCGCTCGCGATCGAACCCTCGATCCTCCTGCTAGACGAGCCGTTTAGCGGCCTCGACGCCCCCGTGCGCGACACGTTGCGCCGCGAGCTGAGGAGGCTTCAGCGTGAGACCGAGCTAGCGACCGTGATCGTCACTCACGACCCAGAGGAGGCGGCGATGCTCGCCGATGAGATCATCGTCCTGTCCGATGGGCGCGTGCTCCAAGCGGGCTCGCGCGAAGCCTTGTTCGGTGCGCCCCACTCCCCGCAAGTCGCGCGGCTGTTGGGCATCGCCAACACCCACGCCGGCACGGTGATCGCCCCTGGCTTCATCAGCGCGGACGGCGAGGTGCTCCGAGCGTCGACCGACACCCTCGCGGCGGGATCCGACGTCGTCTGGAGCGTACGCCCGGAGCGGATCTCGCTCAGGCAAGACGGAGAGTACGAAGCGACGGTCCTGGACGACGTCGACTTGGGGGCGACGCGCGAGCTGGTGGTATGTGTCGGGGGACATCTGGAGCTGTTGGTTCGCACCGACCGCGCGCGCGCCCTGGACATCCGCGAGCGCCACAGGATCGACATACCGGTCGCCGACATCCACGTGTGGCCCGCCGCCGCCGAACCACAGCGGGTGTAGTCGTTCGCGAGGGCGCGGACGGCTCGTGGCCGTGCAACTGCACAGGCCAGCGGTGCGCCACCCCGCGCGTGCGGCGCAGCGAGAGCGCGGTCATTGACCCGGCACCACCAGGACCGGTCGCTTTGCCTCGTGCGCCACGCGCGACGCGACGGTACCGAGCAGATTCGTGATCGGGCCGTAGCGCCGGGACCCCATCACGATGATCGCGGCGTCATTTTCGTCTGCGACGCGCAGGATCGTAGGGGCGGGCTTCCCCGTGGCGGTGAGCGGCCGCGCCTCGGTGATCCCGGCTTCGGTCGCCAGCTGTGCGCCGCGCTGCGCCTGTGTCACGGCCAGCTCGGCGGCGTATTCGCCCCACTCGCGGTAGAGCTTGGTCAGCTTCCCCACGATCTCACCCATGGGGTTGAACGGGAACTCCCCGTCGGCGGGCACCGCCACGCTCAACACGATCGCCTCGCTGCTGCTCAGGAGGCTCGCTGCGCTGCGGATCGCGTTGGCAGCTCCATCCGAGCCGTCGAAGCAAAACAACACGGGCTGGGTCACGGGCGAGCCTCCTTTGTCAACTCCGGCTGGGCGGGGATCGGGCTGCAAAGGCTTGCACCTTCGCCCGCGTCTGCGGTGGCCCGCTGCCGAGCGCGGTCGCGACGATCTGCGAAATAGGCTTCTCCGCGTGACCGGGCTGGCGCGCCGCGCGTGATCCGAGGTGAGTGATTCCCAGTCGACAACCGTGACGTCGCACGCAAGCGCGCGCGGTTTGACCGAGGCCGAGGCCGCGCGGCGGCTCGCCGAGCGCGGCAGGTCAAAGCCGCAGCGATCGAGCCGCTCCTACGCGAGCATCATCCGCGCAAACACGCTCAACATCCCGAACGCGATCCTGTTCGTCTTCGGCGTGCTCACGATCGCGTTCGCGTCCTGGCGGGATGCGCTCTTCCTCGGGATCCTTGTGTCGAACATCGCGATCGGCTCCTTTCAGGAGATCCGCTCCAAGCGCGAGCTCGACCGGCTGGCGGCGCTCGTGGTGCCCGACGCCGTGGTCGTGCGCGAAGGAAACGATCGACGCGTGCCCGTGTCAGAGGTGCTCGCCGGCGACCTGGTGCGCGTCGCTGCCGGCGACCAGGTCGTGGCCGACGGCTCGCTGATCGCGTCCGACGGCCTGACGCTCGACGAGTCGAACCTCACGGGCGAGTCCGAACCGGTGGTCCGAGGCGCCGGCGAGCCGGTGTGGTCCGGCTCGTTTGCGGTGGAAGGCGCGGCGGTGTTCGAGGCCACGGCGGTGGGCGATGAAAGCCGCGCCGCGCGGCTGACGCAAACCGCGCGCGCATTCCGCCATCCGCGCT
>DASZFR010000239.1:0-2990 GCA_035939635.1 Solirubrobacteraceae bacterium | reverse complement strand
ACGTCAGCGGGAGCGCTCCGGAGGGGCCCGACGGGCTGCGGCGCCTGCACGGGCTCAAGACAGGCCGGCTGATCGGCGCCTCGGTGGTGTGCGTGCTGTGCTTGGCCGGCGTGCGCGGACCTGCGACAATTGCGCTGCGGCGCTTCGCCGCGGAGCTGGGGGTGCTATTTCAGATCGTCGATGACATCCTGGACGTGACCGGCACAGACGTTGCGCTCGGCAAGCCGCGAGGTAGCGATGAGAGGCACGGCAGGCGGACATACGTGAGTGAGTTCGGCATAGATCGGGCAAGGGAGCTGGCGACGGAGTCTCACCGGACGGCCCGGAAGGCTCTCGCCGAGGTGGGCCTTGCCGTAGGGGGCCCGGCAAGCGGGAGCTCTGGGCCCCCGACAGCCGAGCTGGAGCAGATCACAGACTTCATCTATACACGGACATCGTGAGAGCTATGACGCAAACAGCGAGAGACGCGACGGAGCGCGTGCGCCACGCATGAGCGCCCCTGTTGAGGACAGCGGGGCGGCGCAGCACGCGCGCGGGCGGCTGCTGGAGCGGATCGACGGGCCCGCGGACGTGCGGGCGCTGTCGGAGGAGCAGCTGGCGCAGCTTGCCCAGGAGGTGCGCGAGCACATCATCGACACCGTCGGGGAGATCGGCGGGCACTTCGGCGCGAACCTCGGCACTTGCGAGCTCGCGGTGGCGCTGCATTCGCTGCTGGACTCCCCGCGCGACAAGATCCTGTGGGACGTGGGCCACCAAGCCTATCCGCACAAGATCCTCACAGGCAGGCGCGCGCAGCTGCACACCATCCGCCAGTACGGAGGGCTCGCGCCCTTCTGCTCGATCGCGGAGTCCGAGCACGACATCATGGGCGCCGGCCACGCCTCCACGTCGGTGGGCTATGCGGTGGGGATCAAGGAGGCGATGAGGCATCTCGGCGACGAGCGGGCCGACGGCAAGGTCGTGGCGGTGATCGGCGACGGCGCGATGACGGGCGGCGTGGCGCTCGAGGCGATCGGCCAAGCGGGCGGGCTCGGCACGCCGATCGTGGTGGTGCTCAACGACAACGGCATGTCGATCGCTCCGAACGTGGGGGCGCTGTCGCGCTACTTCAACCGGGTCAGGCTCAACCCGAAGCTATGGCATGCACGCTCGGGCGTGGAGGGCGGGCTCACCCGGCTGCCGGGCGGCATCGGGTCGGCGTTCGAACGGCTCGGTCCGCAGCTGAAGGAGTCGATCAAGGCGTTCTGGGCGCCGGGCCTGTGGTGGGAGGAGCTCGACTGGGCCTATATGGGCGTGATCGACGGGCACGACGTGCGCGCCCTGCGCGAGGCCTTGCGCGAGGCGCTGGCGGCTGGACGCCCCGTGGTGGTGCACATCGCGACCGTCAAGGGCAAGGGCTTCGCGCCCGCCGAGGACGGTGGCCTGGAGGGCATGGAGAAGTGGCACGCGGCCAAGCCGAAGTCGATCTTGAACGGCGTGCCCACCCAAGCGCTCGCCCGCCCAGTTGCGCCGGCCTCCGCCGATGGCAAGCCGGCCGCCGGCAAAGCGGCCGCGGGTGGGGGGGCGCTCCAATACACGCAGGTGTTCGGCGACGCGCTGGTGCGCGAGTGCCGCCGCGACGAGCGCGTGGTGGGGATCACCGCGGCGATGAACTCGGGCACGGGCCTGAACATCCTGCAGGAGGCGATGCCCGAGCGCTACTTCGACGTCGGTATCGCCGAGCAGCAGGCGATCCTGTTCGCGGCGGGCCTTGCGCTGCAGGGAGCGAAGCCGGTCGCCGCGATCTACTCGACCTTCCTGCAGCGGGCGTACGACCAGATCGTGCACGACGTGTGCCTGCAGAAGCTGAACGTCGTCTTCGCGATGGACAGGGCCGGCCTCGTCGGCGACGACGGTCCGACTCATCACGGCGCGTTCGACATCGCCTACCTGCGCTGCCTGCCGAACATCGTGCTGATGGCGCCGCGCGACGAGGCGCTGCTCGTGCACATGCTGCACACCGCGCTGCGCTACGACGACGGCCCGATCGCGCTGCGCTATCCGCGCGGGGAGGGCGCTGGCGTGCAACTGCCCGCGAAGCCGCGCGCGCTGGCGATCGGCACCGGTGAGATCCTGATCGCTCCCCACCCACCAGGCGCCGCGGGTCCGGTCGGTGGGCGGGTCGCCCTGATCGGCTATGGATCCGGCGTCGGCAAGGCGCTCGCGGCGGCCGAGCTGCTGGCGGGCGAGGAGGTCGCCGTGACCGTGGCCGACGCGCGCTTCGCCAAGCCGATCGACGCGGGCCTGATGGCGCAGCTCGCCGCCGAGCACGACCTGCTCGTGACCGTCGAGGAGGGCGTGCTCGCGGGGGGCTTCGGCTCCGCCGTGTGGGAGACCTTGAACGAGGCGGGCCCGGCGCCGCCGCGCATCCTGCGCGTGGGACTCCCGGACCGCTACGTGACGCATGGCAAGCCCGCGCTGCTGCACGAGGAGGTCGGGTTCACCGGCGAGCGCATCGCGGAACGGGTGCTCGCGGCGATCGGCGATCGTAGCTCTGCCGTCGTCGAGGCTAATTGAAGTTCGCTGCCTGGCCGGCACATGCGGCCTTAAGAGCCTCTGTACCGGTCGGTACATGTACCGACCGGCCGGACCGTACATGTACGGTCCGGGACCATGCCGCATGCGGCATGGTCGTCCTGAAAGGATTTTAAGGCCCAAAATGAAACGGCCCGCCGGGGAAGCGGGCCGTTTCGAGGGGAGGAGGGATGCTGCTGTACTTCGGGTCGACAACCATGATGCACGAAGCGAACACATGTTTGTGTGATCTCGATCACATATGGTCAATGACTGTATAAGCGCGGTCACGGCTTGTCGTCCCAAACTACGGATCTTTGACGGATGGGGAGACCGGTGAGGGCGGCACTACACCTGGACATAGGGTGCAAGTCCGGGGATGATCGTCTGCTCGATCAACTGTGCGGTGAGGTGCAGGTGTTCAGGGATGCCGAGGT